>JBOHZT010000434.1:0-2662 GCA_050738535.1 Steroidobacteraceae bacterium | reverse complement strand
GCGATGCTGTTGACGCGGATCCGGCGCGGGGCGAGCTCCTGCGCGAGACTCTCCATCAGCATCATGATGCCGCCCTTCGAGGCGGCGTAGTTCGCATGCCCGGCCCACGGGATCGCCTGATGCACGGAGCTCATGCAGACGATCTTGCCCGCGGCGCAGGAGACGCGCTCGTTGACGCCGCGCCGCAGGAATTCCCGGACCGCGGCGCGGGCGCAGAGGAACTGTCCCGTGAGATTGACGCCGATCACGGTGTTCCACTGGGCGAGCGTCATCTCGTGGAACGCCGCGTCGCGCTGCAGGCCGGCATTGTTGACGAGGATGTCGATGGTACCGAGCTGGTCCACCATGCGGCTCATCATCGCATCGACGGCCGCCTCCTGCGACACGTCCGCCTGGTGAGCGTACGCCTTGCTGCCGCAGGACTCGATTCGATGCACGACCTCGGCAGCGGCCTCATCGCCCACGACATAGTTGACCACCACATCCGCGCCGGCCTCACCGAGCGCGATCGCCACCGCACGTCCTATCCCCGAGTTGGCGCCGGTCACGAGCGCTTTTTGTCCCTCGAGCACTCTTCGCACCGGGCGCGTAGGGGCCGTGCCCAACTGTGGTGGAGCGGATGTCATGGTCATGCAATGTACTCCTCGCGAGAGAATCGGTTCCGGTCGAAGATGCGCAGCATTGCGCGGCGCACGGCCTAGCCGCAAGTGGCGGTGATGCGCACCCGAGCGGCGAGCAGCTGCTTGCGATCCGCGCAGGGGCCCACCAGCACCTCGATCTCGCCGGCCTCGAGCGTCGGCTCGAGATCCGCGCCGAGAAAACGCAGCTCCCGCACGGGCAATGCGAGCGTCACGACGCCCCGCTCGCCCGGCTGCAGCGTGATCTTGCCGACCCCCTTCAGCTCGAGCCGCGGCCGCGCCACGCTCGCGACCGTGTCGTGAACGAACAGGAACACGGTCTCCTGCGCCGCTCGCGGCCCCTCGTTCACGATCTCGACGCGCGCCTCGAGCACGTCGTCCTCGGCCGCCTCCTGCGGAGTCACGCGCAAATCCGACAGGCGGAATGTCCCGTAGGTGAGGCCGTGCCCGAACGCGAACAGCGGCTCGTTCGGCACGTCGAGGTAACGGCTCGTGTAGTGATCCGCGAGATTGGCGGGCCGGCCGGTCGGGCGCTCGCCGTGGAAGATCGGGATCTGCCCGACCGCGCGCGGCCAGGTCACGGCCGTCCGCCCGCTCGGCGAGACACGGCCCGTCAGCACATCCGCGATCGCATGGCCGGCCTCGCTGCCGAGGAACCACGCGCAGAGCACCGCGTCCGCCGCGTCGACGAGCCACGCAAGGGTGAGCGGCCGGCCGGCAAAGACAATGACGATGACCGGCTTGCCTCGAGCCTGCGCGCGCTCGAGCACCGCCTCGGCCAGCGCGCGCTGCTTGCCGGGCAGACCGAGATGGGCGCGGCTCGCCGCCTCGCCGCTCATGACGGCGGCCTCACCCACACAGAGCACCACGGCGTCCGCGCGCTCGCAAAGCTCCACCGCCCCCCCGATCCCCGACGTGTCGTCGCCCTCGATCTCCACGCCCGGCAGGCAAGTGAGCGCCACGCCCGGCAGCGCGGCGCGCAGGCCCTCGACGACCGTGACCTGCCCCTCGGGCGGCGCAGCAGCCCACCACGGCCCGCGCATCTCCGCGGACGCATCGGCAAGCGGGCCGATCAGCGCGAGCGAGCGGACGGCGGCGGCGAGCGGCAACACCTCGCCGCGATGGGTGAGCATCACGATCGAGCGCGCCGCCACCGAGCGCGCGAGGCTGCGGCGCTCCGCGAGCACCGCGGCGCTCTCCGGCCGGGCGCCCCGCCCGTAGGGATCGTCGAACAGGCCGAGCCGCTCCTTCAACACGAGCACGCGGCGCACCGAGCGGTCGATGTCCGCCATCGTGACGAGCCCCCGCTCGAGCGCGACGGGAAGCCCGTTGCGATAGCAGCTCGCCATCATGTCGATGTCCACGCCGGCCCTCAAGGCGAGCGCCGCCGCCTCGGCCGCGTCCCCCGCGACGCCGTGATTCATGAGCTCGGCGATCGCGTTGTAATCACTCACGAGCACGCCTTCGAAGCCGAGCTGTCCACGCAGCCAGCCCGCGAGCAGCTCGGCGTGCGCCGTCAGCGGCACCCCGGCGAGATCGGTGAAAGCGGGCATGATCGCGGCCACCCCCGCCCGCACGGCCGCCTCGAACGGGGGCAGGTAGACCTCGCGGAGCGTGCGCTCGGAGACATCGACCGAGGCATACTCGCGCCCGGCAGCCACGGCGCCGTAGGCACAGAAGTGCTTGGCCACGGCCGCGAGCGCCTCGTCGCTCGCGAGCCCCGTGCCCTGCAGGCCGCGGACTTTGGCCTCCGCCATGCGGGCTGCGAGCCAGGGATCCTCGCCCGGACCCTCGACGATGCGGCCCCATCGGGGGTCACGGGCCACGTCGAGCATCGGAGCGAAGGTCATGGCGATGCCGTCGCGAGCCGCCTCCCGGGCCGCCTCGCGCGCGGTGAGCGCCCAGGTCTCGGGATCAAACAGCGACGCCTCGGCCAGCGATACCGGGAACAGCGTCCGGTGGCCATGCATGACGTCGAGTGCGAACATGACAGGAATGTGAAGTCGTGAACGCTCCACCGCCAG
>JBOHZT010000433.1:0-2664 GCA_050738535.1 Steroidobacteraceae bacterium | reverse complement strand
GATCGGCAGCTCGTCCGGGAAGTCGAGCTCGCCGGCCATGAAGGCATGATGGTCCGCAAAGGCATGCCGCAGGACCTCGAGTCCGTGCGCCTCGAGCGCGCCGAAGAAGCGCGCCGGATGACCGATGCCCGCGACGGCGTGCACACGACCACCGGGCGGGAACGCCTGCTCGAGGGGCCGCGCGCCGCCTGCGCCATCCACCCGGCGAGCCTCGGTCATCTCCAAGCGCATGCGCAGCACCGGCGCGGCGACCCCCCGAATCGCCGGGTCGAGCGGCGGCCCCTCGCCGCTCGACCCGTTCACGACGATGACATCGACGCCGCGCAGCCGCGCCGGTGGCTCGCGCAGCGGTCCGGCGGGCAGCAGCCGGCCGTTGCCGAGGCCCCGCGTGCCGTCGATCACGGCGATCTCGCAATCGCGGGCGAGCGCGAGGTGCTGGAGCCCATCGTCACACAGGAGGACATCGACGGGCTCCACAGCGAGCCTCGCGGCGGCTGCCGCCCGATCCCCGTACACGACGACCGGGCAGCCGGCGCGCCGGTGCATGAGCCACGGCTCATCGCCCACCTCCTGCCAGCGCGAGTCGGGTCCCACGACCTGCGGTCCGGGGGAACGCGACCGGCGTCCGTATCCGCGAGAGACGACGCCTGCGCGGATACCCCGCGCCGCGAGGGCCTCGATCAGCCAGAGGGTGAGTGGGGTCTTGCCGGTGCCGCCCACGGTGAGATTGCCGACCACCACGACGGGCTTGTCCAGCGCGTGGACTTGAAGCCAGCCGCGCGCGTACGCCGCCCGCCGCAGCCGCACGGCCCGACCGTAGGCCCACGCGAGCGGCTGCAGCAGCGAGCCGGATCCGCGCGGCCCATACCAAAGCTCGGTGAGCTGCCGCTGCATCCGGCGCGTCAGTCGCTGAACTGCAGGTGATGGAGCTGCGAGTAGAGCCCCCCGCCCGCCAGGAGCTCCGCATGCGTGCCGCACTCGACGATCGCGCCGGCATCGAGCACGACGATCCGATCGGCCTGCTCGACGGTGGACAGCCGGTGCGCGATCACGAAGGTGGTGCGATCGCGGATGAGCTCGCCGAGCGCCGCCTGGATGTGACGCTCGGCCTCGGTGTCGAGCGCGGAGGTCGCCTCGTCGAGGATGAGGATGGGCGCGTCCTTGATGAGCGCGCGGGCGATCGCGATCCGCTGCCGCTGGCCTCCGGACAAGAGCGTGCCCCGGTCACCCACGAGGGTGTCGAGACCCTGGGCCTGGGCAAGCGCGAACTCGCGTACGTGCGCGGCCTCGACGGCGCGCTCCATCGCCTCGGGCGACACGCTGCGCCCGAAGGCGATGTTGTTGCGGATCGTGTCGTTGAAGAGCGTGATGTCCTGCGACACGACCGCGATCTGCTCACGCAGGCAGCGCGTGTCGTACTCGCGGATATCGTGGCCATCGATGCATACGCGCCCCGCTGCCACGTCGTAGAACCGCGGCAACAGGCTCACGAGCGTCGACTTGCCGCTCCCGGAGCGCCCGACGATCGCGATGCGCTCCCCCGCGGCCACGTGCAGCGTGACATTCCTCAATGCCTCGCTCGGGGCCCCTTGGTAGCCGAAGGAGACTTGCTGGAAATCCACCTCGCCGCGCACCCGCGCGGGGGCAAAGCTGCCTCCCGCCGGCTCGGCCGGAACGTCGAGCAGCTCGAAGATGCTCTCCGCCGCGGCCACTCCCTGCTGCAGGGGGCCGGCGACCCCGACCAGCTGTCGCAGGGGTTGCGCGGTCATGCTGAGCGCCGTGAAGTAGCCGAGTAGCTCGCCCGTCGTCATGTGGCCATGAATTTTGCTCGCGAGGGCGTAGGAGAACACGAGCGCCGCGCCGATCGAGGTGAGGAACTGGACGATCGGGTTGGACAGACCCTTGGTGAGCACCAGGCGCATGTAGGAGCGGCGGTTGTGCTCGTTCACCGCCTCGAACTGGGCATCGAGGTGCGGCTCGGCGTTGTAGACCTTGATGAGCCGCGGCGACTCGAAGCTCTCCTGCGCGACGCGCGTCACATCGCCCATCGAGCTTTGGATGCGGCGGCTGTAGCGGCGGAAGTAATGATTGATCCGCGTCGTGAGCCAGCTCACGAGCGGCGCCATCCCGAGCGCGATGAGCGTCAGATAGAGATTGAGCCTGAGGAGGTAGCCGATGAGGCCGCAGATCGTCAAGCTGCTGGTGACGAGCACCACGACCGAGGTCGTCGTCGCATGGCCGATCTGCTCCGCGTTGTACGTGAGCTTCGAGAGCAGCTCCGCCGCGGAATTGCGGTCGAAGTACGCGAGCGGCAGCCGCAGCGCCCGCTCGAACATCTCCTGGCGCAGCTCGCTCACGACCTTGCGGGCCACATGGCCCATGGCATACGTGCGCGTGAAATCCCCGATGCCGCGCACCGTGAACAGGCCAACGATCGCGAGCGGCAGCACCCAGATCATCCGCGGATCCGGATGGGTGAACGTGCGATCGCCGAACACCTGCGCAAAGGGCCCGAAGCTCACCATGCTCGCGGCGTAGAGAATCGAGCCGACGATGCCGAGGCCGAACGCACCGGCGTGGCGCCGGGCGTAGCCGAGGAGCCTGCGGTACGTGTCGGCTGCGCCGGGCGAGGCGCCGGGCGAGGCGCCGGGCGCAGCCTCGGTC
>JBOHZT010000432.1:0-2670 GCA_050738535.1 Steroidobacteraceae bacterium | reverse complement strand
GTGTGGGTGGGGGAGAGGTCGCGCTGGAAGGGCGTGGGCTGCACGGCGGCGACGGGTAGCGAGGCGAGCATCAGCGGCCGCCCGCCCAGGGGCTCGTGATACGCCCCGATCGGGGCGCCGCCGGATTCACGCACGAGCGCTGCGAGTGGGGCCAGCTCCGGATCGTCGAGCGCGACCGCGACTTGCGAGGCCGTCAGGCCGCGCGCCTGCTTCCCGGGGGCGAGCTTCCCTCGCGGACGAGAGCGCTTGAGACGGGCGCGCGCCGCGCTCACGGTCCGCTACCTGCCGTTGCAGTTCCGGCGATCCGCAACGTGCCGATAGGGCAGGTACCGGGGTGTCCACATCCTGGTGGCCACCCGCGCTTCGATTTCCGCGTCGGAGAGCTCCTCCACCAGTCCCTCGCGGAGCGCTTCGCGCGCGACGGCAATGGCCACTTGGCGCGACACGGCGCGCACGTCCTCCAGCGCAGGAAGCAGCAAGCCTTCCGGATCGCGGCAGGCGGGGGCGAGCTCGCTCAGCGCGCGTGCCGCCGCCACGAACATCCCGTCGGTGATCCGCGGGGCCTCGACGGCGATCACGCCCAGGCCGACGCCCGGAAAGATGTAGGCGTTGTTGCACTGGGCGATCGGGTAACTTCGGCCGCCGTGCTCGACGGGATCGAACGGGCTGCCCGTCGCGACTACCGCGCGCCCTTCCGTCCACCGCATGGCATCGGCCGGCAGCACCTCGCACTTCGAGGTCGGATTGGAGAGCGGGAATATCACAGGACGGGCGACGTGGCGCGCCATCTCGCGCACGATCTGCTCGTCGAATGCGCCCGCCTGCGCCGCGGTCCCGATCAGCACCGTCGGCCGCACGTGCCGGACCACATCGAGAAGCGTCGGCGCGTGAGCGTCGGCCCAGCCGCCCAGGCGCTCGACGGGCTGCGCGTAAAGCGTCTTGGAGGAGTCGAGGTCCTTGCGGCCGCCATGCACCAGGCCCCGGCTGTCGACGAGCCACACGCGTGCCTTGGCCTCGGCCGCCGACAGGCCGTCCGTCATCATGGCGGTGATGATCTGGCCGGCGATGCCCGCGGCCGCCGAGCCTGCGCCGAGCATCACCACGCGCTGCTCGCTCATGCGCGTGCGTGTGACCGACGCGGCGGCCATGACCGCGGCCAGCGTCACCGCGCCGGTCCCCTGAATATCGTCGTTGAAGGAGCACACGCGCTTGCAATAGCGCTCGAGCAGCCGCGCGGCGTTGCTCTTCGCGAAGTCCTCCCAGTGCAGGAGCACCCGCGGAAACCGTCGGCTCACCGCGCCGATGAAAGCCTCGATGAAGGCGTCGTACTCGGCACCTCGCACCCGACCGTGGCGCCAGCCGAGGTACAGCGGGTCGGCAAGCAGCTCGGGATTGTCGGTCCCCACATCGAGAACCACGGGCAGCGCCGTGGCCGGATGGATGCCGGCGCAGACCGTGTAGAGGGCGAGCTTGCCGACGGGGATGCCCATCCCGCCGATTCCGAGGTCACCGAGTCCGAGAATGCGCTCTCCGTCGGTGACACAGATCACATCGATCTCGCCCTCGAGGCCGGCGAGCGCAGCATCGATCGCCTCCTTCTGCGGGTACGACACGTACAGACCGCGCGGGCGGTGGTAGAGGCGGCTGTAGGCCTGGCAGGCGGCGCCGACGACGGGCGTGTAGATGATCGGCATCATCTCGGTGAGATGCTTGCTGACCAGGGCGTAGTACGCGGTCTCGTTGCGATCCTGGAGCGCGATCAGGAATCCGTAGCGCTCGAGGTCCGAGGTCTTGCTGCGGTAGTTCGCGTAGAGGCGGTCGAGCTGGGCGTCGAGCGTGGAGATGGCCGGGGGAAGCAAACCGTCGAGTCCGAACGCGCGCCGCTCCTCTGCCGTGAATGCGGTGCCCTTGTTCAGCATCGGGTCCCCGAGCAGCGCCCGGCCGGTCGATGCCGTGGCCAGATAGGCCTCTTCCGATCCTGGATCGCGTTTCATGGATGTCGATGTGAGCAATGATTCCCCCGGTACGCTCGCGAGCGCAGATTGAACGCCGGTCCCTACGCGATGTAAAGCGCCGCTCCCGCTGGGTGTGCCGTCGGTTGTCATGTCAAGGGACATGGCCGCGGATTGGGCATATCACATGTGCCGAACAGGCATAGGCGCTCCCGCGATAGAGAGGCCGGCTTCGGTGCGAGCCGGCGCGCCCGACCCGGGTTGCCCGCGGGCCCGGCCCTCTTCACTCGGGGGTCCGGCCCGCGGCGCCCGCGCTCAGTGGGAATGCGCTGCGTGGCTCGGCGGACGGGAGCCGCGATTGCCGCGGAAGGCGGACATCAGCAGGTGGGTCAGCGTGTGCACGTACCGCAGCTTGCCGTTCACCACCCGGAACAGATGGCTATCGGCCGGGCCCGCTCGGCGGCCGGGGCCCGGAGCCCCGAACGTGCAGAAGACCTGCACCGCGCCGAGCACCGGGTCCACGATGAACCGGCGATTGACGATGTCGACTCCTCCCGGAACTCCGACCGTGCAACTGTCCGACGGGGAGCCCTTGCCGGTGTAGGCGCCGCCCTCGAGCCGCTCGCAGGGGTAGCCCCACGGCACCAGGTCGATCTTCTTCTCCAGGAAGGCATCGAGATAGGCATTGGCCGCTGCAACCAGCGTCGTGCGCGAGGAG
>JBOHZT010000431.1:0-2670 GCA_050738535.1 Steroidobacteraceae bacterium | reverse complement strand
ACGAGCGCGGTGACGCGCTCCGGGTGCTCTTCCGCGTAGGCGAGGGCGAGTGTCGATCCCCAGGAGCCGCCGAACACCAGCCAGCGCTCGATGCCGAGCCGCACGCGCAGCCGCTCGATATCGGCGACGAGGTCCCAGGTGGTGTTCTCGACGAGGCTCGCATGCGGCTCGCTCTTGCCGCAGCCGCGCTGGTCGTACAGCACGATCCGGTAGCGGTGCGGATCGAAGAATCGCCGCATCCGCGGGTCGGTGCCGCCGCCCGGTCCGCCGTGCAGGAACAGGGCGGGCTTGCCGTCGGGATTGCCGCATTGCTCGTAATAGATGCGGTGCTGCTCGGTGACGGCGAGCACGTCGCTCGCGTAAGGCTCGAGCGGCGGATACAGGCGCCGAAGGGCGTCCTTGGCGAGGCGTGGCATGCGGAGGGTTCCGGATCGGCCTGGATCGCCCAATATACCGCAGGTAGCATGGGGGCTTGAGGAGTGAGGGATCCGAGCATGTCGACCCGGCGGAGCGCCGCTTGAAGCTGCAGCCCGAGGCGCTCGCGCGCCAACTCGGCGAGCGGCTGCTGCCGGTCTATCTCATCTCCGGGGACGAGCCGCTCGTCGCCGGGGAAGCGGCGGATGCGATACGCGCGCGCGCCCGGGCGCTCGGGTTCACGGAGAGAGAAGTGCATGTGCTGGACCGCGGCACCGATTGGGACGCCGTGCGGGCATCGGCCGGCTCGCTGTCGCTCTTCGCGCAGCGGCGGATCATCGAGCTGAAGCTCCCGAGCGGCAAAGCCGGCGTTGCCGGAGGCCGCGCGCTCGCAAGCCTCGTGCAGTCTGCGGACAGCGATACGCTCCTCATCATCCTGACCGGCCGCCTGGACCGGGACGCTCAGGGCACCGAGTGGGTGCGAGCGGCCGAGGCGCGCGGCGCGTGGATCGCGGTGTGGCCCGTCACCGGGGAGCGGCTGCGCCGCTGGCTCGCGGGGCGCAGCCGCAAGCTCGGGATCACGCTCGACGCCGCGGCGCTCGAGCTGCTCGCGGAGCGTACCGAAGGCAACCTGCTCGCCGCGCAGCAGGAGCTCGAGAAGCTGCGGCTCCTCGCCGGGTCCGAGCTCGTGACGGCCGAGCAGGTGCTCGCCGGGACCACGGACAGCGCACGGTTCAGTGTGGGCGACCTCGCGGCAGCGCTCGCCGCGGGGCCGCTCGAGCGCGCGCTGCACATCCTCGATGGTCTCGAGTCCGAGGGCGCCGAGCTGCCGCTCGTCCTGTGGGCTGCGGTCAAGGCGCTGCGCGAGAGTGCGCCCAACCCTGCGCGGCCCCCCGTCGATCGACTCGTGAAGCGCGCCCTGCGCGCGGACGCCATGGCCAAAGGGCGCATGGCCGGCAACGCCTGGGACGAGCTGTCATTGCTCGCTTGTGAGCTCGGTGGCCGCCCCGTGCTGCCGCTCACCCTCACCGAGCGCCATTAGGAGCCCTCGCTTCCACCATGCAGCCACTTCCCATCGGCCTCTTCGGCGGCGCCTTCGATCCCATCCATTACGGCCATCTGCGAACCGCATTCGAGCTGCGCCAGGCGCTCGGGCTCGAGGCGGTCCGGTTCCTGCCCACGGGCAATCCTCCACATCGCGCAGAGCTCTCCGCGAGCGCGGAGGTGCGCTTGCAAATGGTCCAGGCGGCGATCGCCGGCCATCCTTACTTCGTGGTGGACGATCGGGAGATCCGCCGCTCCGGAGTCTCCTACTCGATCGACACGCTGACGGAGCTGCGAGCGGAGTATCCGGATCGGCCGCTGTGCCTGTTGCTCGGCATGGACGCTTTCCTCGGGCTGCCGAACTGGCATCGCTGGCGCGAGCTGTTCGAGCTG
The DNA here is from genome assembly GCA_050738535.1 of Steroidobacteraceae bacterium. Classification (GTDB taxonomy): domain Bacteria; phylum Pseudomonadota; class Gammaproteobacteria; order Steroidobacterales; family Steroidobacteraceae; genus JASHUC01. The sequence continues at coordinate 819 of JBOHZT010000431.1, read as the reverse complement.
GCCCACGTCGTCGTCGCACACCGGCCCGGCTGGCGCGCGCCGACCCGCGGCCCGCTCGGCGAGGTGATGGTCGATCGCGGCACCGGCAGCATCCGCGAGCTGCGCGACCAGCGCGCCGGCCGCATCTACGTGCATGCCGGGACCCAGCTCGAGATTTCCTCGACCGAGCTGCGCCAGCTGCTCGAGGCCGGCAGGGATCCGCTGTTCCTGGTCCCGGACGCCGTCGGCCGGATCATCCACGAGACGCGATGCTATGCTCGGCCCGCACGCTGAGAGCTCGAGCGCTGCGCTGCAAGGAGTCGATCCGCCCGACATGACCACCAAACCCCGGGTCCGCGCGGCGCGGCGCAAGCCGTCCGCGCTGCAAAGCTGCGTGGAAGCGGCGCTCGACGACATGAAGGCGGCCGACGTGACCGTCCTAGACATCCGTGGCCTCACCGACTTCGCGGACACGATGATCATCGCCTCGGGCCACTCGGACAGGCACGTCCGCTCGATCGCGGCGCGAGTGCTCGAGAGGGCGAAGGCCGCTGGGGTGAAGCCCATGGGGGTCGAGGGACAGCGCGAGGGCGAATGGGTCCTGGTCGATCTCAACGACGTCATAGTGCACATCATGCTGCCGCGCGTGCGCGAGCTCTACGCGCTCGAGGATCTCTGGGAGCCGCCGGCGTCCGCGACGATGAGGCGCTGATGGCATGCTCCTGCGGGTGATCGCCGTGGGTACGCGCATGCCTGCCTGGGTCGGTGCGCTGTGCGGCGATTACGCGAAGCGCATGAGCCGTTCGCTGCGCATGGAGCTACGCGAGGTCGCGCCGGCGC
>JBOHZT010000430.1:0-2678 GCA_050738535.1 Steroidobacteraceae bacterium | reverse complement strand
CTCATCCGGCTGCGCAAAGGCGCGAATGCCGCGGCGGTCGCCACGGGGCGCGAGCCTTTCCTCGGGATCCTCGGCCGCAACGGCGACTATCTCATCGCGCCGACGGGCGCGCGGCTCATGGGCATCGACCACATTCCCCGGGACGTGCCGCGCGTCCTGCGTGCGCAGTTCGTCCAGGAATCGCCGGGGCTCGTCCGTTTGCTCATCGTGGCGGCGCCGGGTTTCGACGAGGAGTCCCGGCAGCTGCTCCTGCGCCATGCCCGCCAGAAACTGCCGCCCTCGATGAGCGTGCGCATCGAGACGGCGACGGCGCTCGAGCGCGACCGCTCTGGCAAGGCGCCGCTCGTCGTGCGCAGGCCGGGGCTCGCATGAGGCCCTGCCGCAGCGTGCTCATGGTGGGGACCGATCCCGCCGGGCCCGGCGGGATCAGCGCCGTCGTGCAAGGCTACCTCGAGGGAGGATTGTTCGAGCGCTTCCCGTGCGTGTACGTGACGACCCATCGGCAGGGCAGCCGCCCGCTGAAGCTGCGGACCGCCATCCGCGGGTGGCTCGCGGTCGCGTTCGATCTCGTGAGGCTCCCGGCGCCGCTCGTCCATGTGCAGATGGCCTCGCGGGCCTCGTTCTGGCGCAAGACGCTCGTGTGCCTCATGGCTCGCGCGCGGCGCCGGCCCTACCTGCTGCACGTGCATGGCGGAGAGTTCGTCGAGTTCTATGAGCACGAGTGCTCGCGCACGGCGCAGCGCGTCGTACGCTCCGTCCTCGCACACGCCTCGCTCGTGATCGCCCTCTCCGAGGAATGGCGCCGCGCCCTGGCGCGGATCTGTCCCCAGGCGGTGATCGAGGTGGTGCCGAACGCAGTGCGCCTGCCGGCCGCGCCCGACACGTCGCGGCCGGCGCCTCGCCGCGGCGCGAGCGGCGCTGCCTCCACGGTGCTGTTCCTCGGAGACGTGTGCCGCGCGAAGGGCGCGCTCGACCTGGTACGCGCGGTGGCGCGGATCGCGGGACACTTCCCGCAGCTGCGTCTGGTCTGCGCGGGCCGCGGCGCGACCGAGCAAGTCCGCGCGCTCGCCCGCGAGCTCGGCGTGAGCGAGCGCGTCCACTGCCCCGGCTGGCTCGAGCGCGAGCGTAAACGGGCCGCGCTCGCCGAGGCGGCCGTGTTCGCGCTGCCGTCCTATGCCGAAGGCATGCCGATGGCGCTTCTCGAGGCCATGTCGTGGGGACTGCCCGTCGTCGCCTCGGGCGTCGGCGGAATCCCCCAAGTCATTCGCAGCGAGGTCAACGGCCTCCTCATCGACGCCGGGAATGTCGAGGGGCTCGCCGCCGCGCTCGCCCGGCTGCTCGCCGACGCCGAGCTCCGCGTGCGCCTCGGCATGGCGGCGCGCGCCACGATCGAGGCGCAGTTCGCGCTCGAGGGCACCTTGGCCCGCCTCGGCGCCATTTACGGCCGCTTCGGCTTGACGCCGCGCGGGTCCGCGGCGCACGCGCTCGACGCGCCCTGCTCGCGACCCCTCGCCCAGCAAGCAGCGCCTCGATGAGCGCATCCGCGCCCACCGCATACCAGCTCTACTGCGAGCCCGGGCTCGCGCTCGGCTCCCGGCTCACCGGCGAGGAGGCGTTCTTCGGCGCACTGTGGATGCGCAACGGAACCAGCAAGCTCACCTACCCGCGGCGCTTCGAGGATCTCGACGCGCTCGTTCAAACACTGCTCCCCGAGAGCCGGCCGCTCGAGATCATGGACGTTGCCGTGTCCTCGGGCGTGAGCACCGCGGAGTGGCTCGACACCCTCGAGCGCGCCGGCATCGATTGCCGCATGGTGGCGGGCGATGCCGTCATCGATGCGTTCCTGCTCTCGTGCGGCGAGCACATGCGCGCGCTCGTCGATCGCACCGGATTCCTGATGCACCTCGAGCTCGCCGGCCGCTCGATCCGGCTACCCCCGCCCCGCCGCTGCGGAGCGAAGCTTCACCTGCATGGCTTCAACCTGCTGCGCGCGGCCGCTGCGCCGCTCTTTCGCCTGGCGCGTCGGCGCCTCGGCCGCACATCGCCCGACCGTGGCTCGCTCGCGTGCCGGCCGTTGAAGCTCGTGAGTCCGACGCTCGTCGCGCGCGGCTCGATAGAATGGATCGAGGACGACCTCCTCGACGGAGGACCGCTCCAGCGCCGCTTCCATGTCGTGCGTGCCGCGAACGTCCTCAATCGCGGCTATTTCGACGAGCGCACGCTGGCACGCATGACGCGCCGATTGCGCGAGCGGCTCAGCCCGCGCGGCCTCCTCGTCGTGTGTCGCACCACTCCCGACCGCCGCAACCACGCGACGGTGTTCCGGCTCGAGGACGACGGCCGATTCTCGGCCGCCGCACACCTCGGAGACGGATCGGAAATCGCCGACCTCGTGCTGAAGCTCTAGCGCGATCAATGCGCCGAGATGTTCGACGGCGGCTTCGGCTGCTTCGCGGGAGAGCTACGCAGAAGAATGATGCCGTCGCGGTCGGCGAGCGTGACCTGCGTGACGGTCGATCCGTCGTTCACCTTCGGGGCCTGACTGCCCTTCAGCTTCACGTACGAGGTCTCGAGCGTCACCGTCTGCGTGCCGTTGCCCTTCGGGTTGACGAGCGCGATGCCGTTCTGGAAATCCCGCCGCCACACGCCCTTCTGCCACGCCGCGGTCGGCGGCGGCG
>JBOHZT010000429.1:0-2709 GCA_050738535.1 Steroidobacteraceae bacterium | reverse complement strand
GCGCTACCCTCGTGCTTCCTACGGGGTTCTGGGGCACGGAGCTTCGGCCGCCCGGGCCTTCGAGGGGTGACGTGCCGTATATCGGGGTGAGCTTCGATCTGGGGGCGATCGCGTCGGATGCGGCGGAGGAGGCTTGCTTCGCGGCCGGTGCGCTCGCCGTCACCTTCACGGACGCAGGGGACGATCCGGTGCTCGAGCCGGCCCCGGGCGAGGTGCGGTTGTGGCCGGCCACTCGCGTCGAGGCGCTCTATCCCGCAGATGCAGATCCGGCGGTGCTCGCTCACACGCTCGCCGCGGCACTGCGGCTGTCCCCGGTGCGCATCGAAACGGCGACCATCGCGGATCGCGAGTGGGCGCTCGAGTGGCAGGATCGATTCCACGCCATGCGCTTCGGCCGGCGACTGTGGGTCGCGCCCTCTCACGAGCCCATTACGGAACCCGGAGCAGCCGTCGTGCAGCTCGATCCGGGACTCGCGTTCGGCACTGGCACCCACCCGAGCACCGCCATGTGCCTGCGCTGGCTCGACGCCCATCCGCCGGCCGGGCTCAGCCTGATCGATTATGGCTGCGGGTCGGGCATCCTCGCGATCGCGGCCCTGAGGCTCGATGCCGCGAGCGCCGAGGCCTTCGACATCGACGCGCAGGCGCTCACGGCCACCGCGGAGAACGCCGCTCGCAATGGCGTCGCGGATCGCCTTCGAATCGTGACGAGCGCCGATGCGCTCGCGCCGGGCGCCGACCTCTTGATCGCCAACATTCTCTCCGGCCCTCTCGAGGAGCTCGCGCCCCGCTTCGCCGCCCTGGTGCGGCCCGGCGGCTCGATCCTGCTCGCGGGGCTCCTCGCCCCCGAAGCAGCCGAGGTGACAGAGGCTTACCGTGCGTGGTTTGATATGTGCCGCTTCGAGGAGTGCGAGGACTGGGTGAGCCTTGCCGGCTCCAGGACGCCCCCCGCCGAGACATGTTCACCGTCTGCCCCAAGTGCAGCCTGAAGCTGGTCGTCACGGCCGCAGACCTGCGCGCCGCGCAGGGCTATGTGCGCTGTGGGCGTTGCTCGAACGTGTTCAACGCACTCGTGGGCCTCACCGACGAGCAGCAGGCCGTGCTCGCCCGCGAGGATCTCGCCACGCCAAACCGGGCGCTCGCGCCGGCTGCGGAGAGTCCCGGCGCCGCGGACCATCTCGGTGCCGCAGCGAATCCCGGCGCCGCACTCGACGAGGCCTCGCTCGAGTTCGATCCCGCCACGACCGATGTCGCGGCGATTTTCGTCGATCCGGACGCCGACCACGGCGAATCCGGCGCGGCATCCGCACTCGGCACGACGGCCAGTGTCGACCGGGATCCCGAGCGCAGCGACCCTCTCGAGCATGCCGAGCGCCACGAGCACGGCGACCTCATCGAACACACCGAGCGCCACGAGCCCGCCGAGCTGCATGAGCCAACGGAGCGCGCCGACCTCGACCGTACTGACCTCGGGCTGTACGCAGAGGTGGATCAGCCTGCAGAGCCCGAAGAGCGTTTCGATTTCGACCCCCGAACCGACCTCGACCTGGACACCGGTCTCGATCCCGATACCAAGCCCGACCGGCCCGACCGGCCCGAGGACGTCGATCCGCACGCGGATCTCGAGGCGACGGATGAGTTCGAGCTCGCCGATCTCGAGCCGCTGCTCACCGTAGGCACGACGAGCCCGGCCGCGTCCGAGGCCGCGCCTGTGGCCGCACTGACCGACGAGCACGACGGTGCCGCCGATGCGACGAGCGGGATCGGGCCGAGCGCCACCGCGAGCGACGAGAGCCACACCGACCGGGCCGCGAACGGCGATGCGGGCGCGACCGTCGCGATCGAGCCGAGCGCAGCTGGCGGCGCAGGGCCTTCCGACGAGCCCGCGAGCACGGCAAGCGCTGAGGTCGCTGCCGACGCCGTGGCCGCTGACGACGCTGCAAACCCGGATGCGGGTACGAACGACGAGGGCCTGGCCGAGGCGGACCCGGCCGAAGTCGACGCCTTGCTCGCGCAAGCGCCCGAGGCGCCGGCGCCCCCGCGTCGAGGGCGGCACGCAGTGCTGCAAGCCTGCAGCATCGTGCTCGCGCTGCTGCTCGCGGCTCAGCTGGTCAATCACTACCGAGTCGCGCTCGCGGGTGTCGCCATTCTTCATGCACCGCTCACCCGGACCTACGCCGCGCTCGGCAGGCCGATCACGCCCCGCTGGAACGTCAAGGCCTACGAAGTCCGCCAGCTCGGGGCGGTGATCAGCCCCGCGGATCCAGGCGCCCTCACCGTGCGCGCGAGCATCGAGAACACCGCGGCGCGGCGGCAGCCGTTGCCGCTGCTGCGCGTGATGGTCCAGGATCGCTTCGGAAACGTGGTGGCCGCCCGCGATGTCTCACCGCGCGCCTACCTTCCGCCGGCGGCCGCCGGGCACCGCTGGCTCGGAGCAGGTCAGCGCGTCGATGCGCAAGTCGCGCTCGCCGACCCTGGCACGAGCGTCGTCGGATTCGAGATCGACGCCTGCCTGGCGGATGCGGCGGGCCGCGTCGCGTGCGCCAACGGCTCGAGCCCCGTGCCGGGCCGAGCCGCGCGTTAGCGCGAAGCGCGAGCGCGGCGCAAGCTGCCAGCGGAAGCGCCGCTTCGCACGCGCGGAGCCCATATCAAATCGTTCGCCGGAATTCCAGCTAGCGCGCATTCGCGGCGCTCGTATAATGACCCGTT
>JBOHZT010000428.1:0-2715 GCA_050738535.1 Steroidobacteraceae bacterium | reverse complement strand
ACCCGTGGCTGCTCGGTTTCTCGTTCGGCGCGGCGGTTGCATCTAGGGCCGCGGTGCAGGCGCAAGCGCGCCGCCTCGTCACCGTTGCCCCGGCCATCGACCGCATTGCAACAGGCTACCCCATGCCCTCTTGTCCGTGGCTGCTCATCCAAGGCGATGCGGATGAGGTGATCGACGCCGGCGCGGTGCTCGAATGGGCCGCTAGGCAAGCGCCGGCTCCGACGGTTCGAGTGTTCAAAGAGACGGGGCACTTCTTCCACGGCCGCCTGGCCGAGCTGCGCGCGGCGGTAGTGGAATTCGCAAGTTACTGATTGACCATGCCCTTCAGGCTCTTGAGCGGCATCACGCGTACTTTCTTGCTCGCGGGCTTGGCCTTGAACATCATCGTCTCGCCCGTGAAGGGATTGACGCCCTGACGCGCCTTCGTGGCGGGCTTCTTGACGACTTTCATCTTCAGGAGGCCGGGCATCGTGAAGAGCCCGTTGCTCCGCAAGCTCTTGCGGATCACGCCGTTCAGAGAATCGAATACCCCGCCCACCTGCTTGCGGGAGAGCCCCGTGTCCTTCGCGATGTGAGTGAGGATGTCCGATTTGGTCGGTGCGCCAGCCTTTTTCGCCATGTGTCGATACTCCCGGAAATGTTGTGTGTGTGAGTCGGGCGCGGAACGCACCGCGCGGAACGAATCGCCGCGGAAAATAGCACACGCGCGCGCATTAGCAAGCGATTTCTCGCGTGCGCGTGCGGCTGAAATGCCTTTATTTCCAGGCTTTCCGGATTGGGGCCGGTCAGCCGGGCAAGAGGATGAGAATCGCCTGGATCGCGATGCCCGCCCACAGCGGGGACAGATCGAGTCCCCCGATCGGCTTGATGAGCCGCCGGAAGGGACGCAGGACCGGCTCGCACAGGCTCTCGAGGAGCGACTGCACGGGCGAGTAGCCGGCCGGCGCGACGAGCGACAGCATGGCATAGACGAAAATGGCCCAGAAGTAGATCCAGAGCGTCATCCGGACGACATCGATCACCGCCTCCCGCAGCCACTCGAAGGCGGACGGGAGCTGGAACCCGTGCAGCGCGTAGAGGATCGCCACCCGTGCGAGCGCGACGATCGCGACGGTCACGACCGTGGCCGTATCGATCTTGCGTACCGGGGGAAGGATGCGCCGCAGCGGCATCACCAGGGGATTGGTGATGTGTACCACCGCCTGGCTGATGGGGTTGCGGAAGTCCGCGCGCGACCACTGCAGGAACAGACGCAGCAGCGCGACGAACAACGCCAGCATGAGCAGCGTGTCGACGATATAGATGATGGCGCTCATGAAGGGCTACCGCCTACTCGCCGGCTCCGAACTGGGCGGCCAGCTCGCGGCTGCGCCGGGCCGCCGCCTCCATGGCCCGCGCGACCAGAGCGCCGAGGCCCGACTCCCCGGCGAGCACCTCGAGCGCCGCCGCGGTGGTTCCCCCCTTGGAGGTGACCTCCTCGCGCAGCCGCGCGAGGTCCCCCGAGCTCGAATGCGCGAGAACGCCGGCGCCGTGGAGCGTCTCCACCGCGAGGATGCGGGCGGCCTGCGGCTCGAGCCCGAGGCTCACTGCCGCCTGCATCATCTGCTCCGCGAGCAGGAAGCAGTAGGCGGGCCCGCTTCCGGAGAGCGCCGTCACGATATCGATGTCCCGCTCGGTCCGCAGCCACACGACCGTGCCGACGGAACCGAGGATGCTCTCCGCGAGCGCACGGTCAGCCGGGCTCACCTGCTCGGACGCACACAGTCCCGTAACGCCGGCCCCGACCAGCGCCGGGCGGTTCGGCATCGCCCTCACGATCGGCACGCCCGTGCCTGTCGCGCCGCACCATGACTCGAGCGAGCGAATCTCGATGCCCGCCGCCACGGAGATGACGAGCGGCCGCTGCGAGCGCAGCCGCGGACCGAGGGCCGTCACGACGCGCGCCGCCTCCTGGGGCTTGACGGCGACGACGACGGCCGCCGCGCCTTGCACCGCGGCATCGTTGTCCGGCGTAGCGGCGCAGCCGAAATCGCGCTGCAAGGCGAGGCGTGCGGCCTCGCTCGGCTCGCCGACGCGGATCGAACCCGCAGGACGACCGTTGCCGATCAGTCCTCCGATAAGCGCGCGGCCCATATGGCCGCCGCCGATGAATGCGATTGTCTGGGGATTCACCGCCGAATTGTATCCGGTCGGCGCGCCGGGCGCGGCCCGAAGAGCGCCGTGCCGATGCGCACGAGGGTCGCGCCCTCGAGCACAGCCGCCTCGAGGTCCGCGCTCATGCCCATGGAGAGCGTATCGAGATCCGCGCCCGCCGCGTTGAGATCGTCGAACATCCGCCGCAGCTCGGCGAACCAGCGGCGCTGGGCGTCGAGCTGCGACTCCTGCGGCGGCAGGCACATCAAGCCGCGCAGCTTCAGGCGCGGCAGCTCGGCGACGGCGGCCGCGAGCGCGCGCACCTCTCCCGGAGCCGCGCCGGCCTTCCCGGGCTCGGCGCCGAGGTTCACCTGGATGCACACGTTCAGCGGCGGCGCATGGTACGGCCGCTGATCCGAGAGCCGCGTCGCGGTCCGCAGCCGATCGACGCCATGCACCCATGCGAAGTGTTCGGCGATGGGCCGCGTCTTGTTCGCCTGGATCCGGCCGATGAAATGCCAAGTGAGAGAAGCGGCCGCGCGGGCCTCGAGCTTGCCGAGCGCCTCATCGAGATAGCTCTCG
>JBOHZT010000427.1:0-2723 GCA_050738535.1 Steroidobacteraceae bacterium | reverse complement strand
GCCGTCCATACCGAGCCCGCGAGCCCGGCCCAGGTATCGTTCGCCATCTTGATGGCCTCGTCCTCCGACTCGAAGGCGATCACCGGGATGACGGGCCCGAACTGCTCCTCGGTCACGACCCGCAGCTTCAAATCGGGGTTGACGACGATCGCCGGGCGAACGAAGTTGCCGCCCTTCAGGTCACCGCCCGGCAGCTCACTGAATTCCAGCACCTTCGCGCCGGCGTCCTTGGCCTCCCGGATGAGGGCCTCCACGAAAGTCTTCTGCGCCGGCGAATGCAGCGGGCCCATCGTCGTGTCCTTGTCGAGGCCATAGCCGAGCTTGGTCTTCTCGAGGCGCGCGGACAGGCCGTTGACCACTTCGTCGACGCGGGACTTGTGCACGAACAGGCGCTTGGCGTTCATGCAGATCTGGCCGGTGCTGTCGTAGATGGCCGCGAACAGCCGATCGAGGTGCGTGTCGTCGAGGATCGCGTCCTGCAGCACGATGGCGGCGTCGTTGCCGCCCAGCTCCAGCGTGACGCGCGTGAGACTCGCGGCCGCGAGCTCCATGATCTTCTTGCCGCCGCCCACGGAGCCCGTGAAACACACCTTCGCCACGTCGGGATTGCGGATGAGCGCGCTCATGTTCGCATCCGGGCCGGTGACGACGTTGAGAACGCCGGGCGGCAGCTGCTTGGCGATGCGCTCGACGACGCGGGCCGTCGCCAAGGGACACGTCAGGGGCGGCTTCACGATGACCGTGTTGCCGGCGAGCAGCGCATGCGGCAACGCGGCCCCGAGGATCGCGATCGGCCAGTTGAAGGGCACGATGATGGAGACCACCCCGAGCGCCTGGTAGGCCACCGTGGTCGTCACGGGAATGGCGCCGGGAATCGGCGCGAGCACCTTCGAGGCGTTGACCTCGTCCGCGAGGCTCAGCGCGAGCTTCCAGCGCAGCTCCAGCACCAGCGAATCCACCCACGCCTCCATGCGCACCTTGCCGTTCTCCTGCGACAGGATGGCGGCATCGTCATCGCGGTTCTCGGCAATGCCCGCGAGCGCCGCGAGCATCTTCTGCGAGCGCTGCTGGGGCGACAGGGCGGCCCACGCCGGATACGCCGCCTTCGCAGCCGCGACGGCGTCGCTCACATCCTTCGGGGTCGCCGAGGCGGCATAGCCGACGACGCCCCCCGGCTTGGCCGGATCGGCAATCGCCATCTTGTCCGTGGTCTGACGCTCCTTGCCCCCGATGAACAACGGGGTGGTCACTGCTGCTGCCATCGCTCGCTACCTCTCAATGGATGTGTTCCAGCGCTACGGCGCGGAAACTCGGAACGGCTCGCCTCAGATTATCGTGACCCGGCCTCCGAGCGCCAGCGGCGGGCTTACCGCACCGTCCGAAGCCCGCGAACCCGCGACTCGGCGGGGAGCGCTTCGCCTGGTTCGCCAGGCGCACGACATAGGCCCGGATCGCATTGGCGTCCCGCGGCGCCAGGAACTTTCGGAACGACACCATGCCCTGCGACTGCAGCGCACCGCCGATCACGATCGCATCGAACGCCGCGGCGCTGCGCAGCTCGCCCGCGTAGCGCAGATCCGGGAACAGGCTGCTCACCTTCTGATTGTCGCCGTGGCAGCTCGCGCAATGCGCGTCGTATTCGTGCTCGCCGTGCGCGAGCAACGCCTTGCTCCCGAAATCCGGCGGCGGATCGAGCTGCGGGGGCGTATAGGCCTCGGCCGGGGCCAGCTTGGCGCTACCGCCCAGCTTGTAGACCAGCAGGCGAGCATACGTGGGCGCCCAGTAATCCCGGCGGAAGCCTTGCGTGCCGGCCACTGCCGCGACGTACTGCACGCCATCGATCATGTAGCTCACCGACCCGCCGGCGATGCCGGACTGCGTGTCCGTCGACCAGACCTGCTGGCCCGTATCGGCCCGGTAGGCGGAGAAGTCGTGCGGCCCGGAGCCCTGGAACACGAGATTGCCGGCGGTCGTCATCACGCCGGAGTGGCCGGTTCCTTTGCGCTGTACCCACGCGGCGCGCATGTGCACCGGATCCCAGGCGGTCAGATAGGAGCCCGCGCCCGCGAGCTGCGGGGGCGGCCCTTCGGGACACTTGGCGACGTTGATCGAGAGCAGCTGGTTACCCATCTTCGCCCCGGCCTGGGCGACCAGCGGGAAGCTGCCGTAGTTGGTCGGGATGTACACCAGCCCCGTCCCCGGGTTGAAGGCCATCGGATACCAGCTGTGCGCCCCGCCCATGGACGGCACGACGTAGAACCCCTTGTCGGTCTTGGCGTAGTTGGCCGCCGGGTTGAGGATCGGCCTTCCCTTCGCGGTGAATCCGGTGATCCAGTTGACGCTCGGCACATACGGCTTGGCGGCGAGGAGCTTGCCGGTCGCCGCGTCGAACAGGTAGAAGATGCCATTCTTGGGCGCATGCATCACGACATGCCGCTTCTTCCCGTCGATGACGAGATTCGCCGTCATGATCTGTGCCGTGCTATCGAAGTCGAAGCCGTCTCCCGGGGTCTCCTGGTAGTACCAGCGGAACTTCCCCGTCTTCGCATCCAGCGCGACGATGGAGGAGATGAACAGGTTCGCTCCGCCGCCCGGCGAGCGGATCCACCACGGCCACGGCGCGCCATTGGCCGTGCCGACGTAGACGAGGCCGGTGACCGGGTCGTAGGTGATCGCGTCCCACGGCGTGCCGCCGCCGCCCTTCGTCCACCACTGCCCATGCC
>JBOHZT010000426.1:0-2723 GCA_050738535.1 Steroidobacteraceae bacterium | reverse complement strand
GGCAGTGGGCGCTCGGGCTCGCGGCGCTCGGGCTCGCCGCGGCCGCGATCGCCATCGGCGCGATGCGGCTGCGCCACGTGCGTCTCGAGCACCGGCTGCTCGCGGCGCTCCCGGACGAAGTCACGGCCGATCCGCAGCTGGTACGCTTCGCGGCCGCGGAGGCGCGACCGGTGTTCGCGCGGCACTGCGCCGCCTGCCATGGTGCCGACATGCGAGGTAATACGGCCGTCGGCGCCCCAAACCTCACCGACCGCAGCTGGCTCTACGGCACAGGCCGGGTCTACGACATCGAGCGCACCATCCTCTACGGCATCCGCTCCGGGAACAGCAAGGCGCGCAACGTCACCGACATGCCCGCGTTCGGGCTGCGGGGCATGCTCACGCCCGCCGAGATCCACAACGTCGTCGAGTACCTGCTGAAGCTCGATCACCGGCCCTACGTGCAGGAGGCGGCCGCGGAGGGCTACCGCGTGTATTACAGCGTGCAAGGCGATTGCAGCGACTGTCACGGAGCCGATGCGAAAGGAGACGCCGACTACGGCGCGCCCGATCTCACCATCGACGTATGGGATAGCGGGGGCGACCCGAAGACGCTCTACCAGAGCATTTACTTCGGGCGGCATCGCATCATGCCGGCGTGGATCGGGACGCTGAGCCTCGAGCAGATCCGCGCGCTTGCCGTCTACATCTACAGTGTATCGCATGCGCAGCGCGGGCCTGCGGTGCCGAAATCGCCAGTCGACCTCGCCGGAGCGAATTCATGAGCGCCACCGTCTCCCGGCCGAAAGGCCGCAGCAAGCCTCCGAGCCTGCTCCGGGCGCGCCTCGCGGCGCTCGCCGCCGAGCCGCGCCGCACCGTCGCGCTGCCGGCGTGCGCCATCGCGATCGGACTCGCGGTCGCGCTCGCCGGCGTATTCCGCCCGGCCCGCCGGCCGAGCACGACCGTGCCCCCGGGCTACGTCGCGCTCGTCAATCAGAAGGGCTTGCTGATGAGCGATTTCATCGCGCAGGCCGAATCGCTAGACGAAGAGCCCTTCGCTAAGACCACTGCCGCGCAGCGCCGCAAGGTGCTGCGGCAGATGATCGACGAGGAACTGCTCGTGCAGCGCGGCGTGGTGCTCGATCTCCCGGAGACCACCAACGAGGTGCGGGACACCATGGCCGCCGCCGTGAACGCGCAGGTCGTCGCGCCGCTCCTCGCCATCGAGCCGTCCGACGCCGAGCTCCACGCCTTCTACGACACGCACCTCTCGAAGTACAAGACGGGCGGCACCATGACCGTGCATGATCTGGTGCTGCACATCGGCGGCTATCAGAACGCGGATCAGACCGTCTCCCAGGGCGAGATCGATGCGGCCGAGGCCGTCTACGAGCTGCGCTCGGGCGCCTCGATCGACTACATCAAGGAGCACTTCGGTTTCGTCGATTCCGGGCGGGTGGATAACTCCCAGCAGCTCGACTTCGCCGCGAAGATCCATCTCGGCCCGCAACTCTACAAGGTCGCCGAGACGCTCGACAACGGTGCGGTGTCCGATCCGACCGTCGCGCAGGACGGCATCCACGTGCTCGTGATGGACGGGCGCAGGCTCCCCTCCGTCGCAGACTTCTCCGTCGCGCGCAAGCAGGTCTACTCCGACTATCGCCAGGCCGAGTTCCAGCGAGCGACCCAGGAGAACCTGAAGATCCTGCGCTCGGAGGCGCAGATTCTCGTCGCCCCGGGGGTCCTCAAGTGAGACAGGCCGCACGGCATTCGCAAGTGAGGCTGGCCGCCCTCCCCGCCTGGCACTCGCTCGCGCGCGCCATTGTCGCACTGGTCGGCATGCTCGCGCTCGGCGCCGCGGCTCGTCCGGCGCTGGCTGCCTCGCCGGCCGGTGCCGAGCCCGCGAGCGTCAGCTACTCGACGTGGATCGTGCGAGACCGCAGCGTGCTGCTGCGGTTCGCCCTTCCGGTCGCCGAGGCGCAGCGGCTCGCCGGCAGCGCGATCCCGGTGCTCACCGTCAGCAAGGTGGGCCATTACATCCTCGATCACACGGACGTGCGGGCCGCGGGCGCGGCGTGTCCTGCGATCGATCAGGGCTACGATCTCGGGAAGGTCGATCCGGTCAACGTCGGTCCGGGGCTCTACGGCGTCGAGATCGCCTTTCGATGCCCCGGGGCGATGCGCGGCCTCGTGCTCCATGACCACGTGCTCTTCGCGCGAGTGCCGTCGCACGTCGATTTCGCGCGGGTCGAAGTGCGCGGCCACGCGGCCGAGCAACTCTACACGGCGGGGCACCAGCGCCTGCGCGTCCCTGACGCGGGGCCGGTGCCGGATGCAGGCCCCGCCGCCTACGCGAGGCTCGGGCTCGGCCACCTGTTCCACAGCCCCGTGCGGCTGTGCTTCCTGCTCGCCGCGGTGCTGCTGGTGCGCCGCAAACGGGACGTTGCGAGCCTGCTCGCGTATCTTGCGGGCGGGTACGCGCTCGCGGCCGTTGCCGAGTCAACGGGATGGATCGCGGTCGATTTGCCGCTGGCCGTCGCCTGCATCGGATCGCTGACCGGGCTCCTCGCCGTCGCGAGCGTCGCCGGCCGTCTCGCGCGCCCGCGAGCCGCGGTCCTGGGCTGGATCGCGCTGCTCCTCGCGCTCGCGCTCGGCAGCTGGCTCGTCCACGCGCCGCGCGCCGCGCTCCTGCTGCTCGGCGGAGCGCTCGCGTCGGCCGGGTTTCTCGCGCTGCCCCTTGGGCC
>JBOHZT010000425.1:0-2731 GCA_050738535.1 Steroidobacteraceae bacterium | reverse complement strand
GCCGCCCGGTTTCACCTTGAGGACCGCGATGTCCGAGGGCTCGTCGCTGCCGATCACGGTCGCCTCGAGGCTGCGCCCGTCCGCGAGCGTGACGGTGATCTGCGTTGCATTCTCGATGACGTGGGCGTTGGTGAGAATGTAACCGCGCTTGGCGTCAAAGATGACTCCCGAGCCGGCGCTTTGAAACGGCCGCTCGCGCGCCTCGCTTCCCGGCGGGATGTCGAAGAAACGACGGAACAGTGGATCGTCGAGCAGCGGGTTCTGCGGGCTGCGTTCCCGGATCGTGCCGCGAGTCGCCACATTGACGATGGCCGGCGAGACACGCTTGACGAGCGGCGCGAGTGAGGGGACCGATGCGCCGTAGAGCATCGCCGGAAGCGCGGTGGAGGCCGGCACGGCGGGGCTGACCACCGCGAGCGCGGCAAGGAGCAAGACGAAGCGGCTCATGGACACGGCAAAGAACGCGGCTCTTGGACGGTGCCGATCGGCAACTACGCATTGTAATCCGGGAAGCTCGAACGGGAGAGCGGTGGATGGGGTGTGGACAAGCTGTGTCGGAGGGGTGATCGAGCTGCGCACAGTCTGTGGATGACCACCACTAGATCTTGAGGGATAGCTCGGCCATACGGCAGCGAGCGGAGAGAATATTTCGCGCGGTAACTCGCGGCCATGCGTGTCGTAACTTATTGAAATACGAGGTCGAAATCGGCTGCCTCCGGCCACTGGCGAGCCTTGACGGTCCGGTGCCGGCTCATTAGGCTTTTTGTCTCGACACAAGATCTTGTGTCGCGCAATGCGATCGGGATCTCGCGCCGGGGCGTCTTTAAGGGGATGCAGGTCGGCTGCGCAATTCCCTTTGATTCGCGAGGCGGGTTGCAACAGCGGAGCGTCTCGAAGTCATGAACACCGTCGTGAAGATCGATTCCCAGGAGCTCGACGCCGTCCCGTTCCAGGAGGCGTCGCTCGACATCTGGGACAAGAAATACCGGCTCACCGCGAAGGACGGAACGTCCGTCGACAAAACGATGGACGACACCTTCAAACGTGTCGCGCGCGCGCTCGCGGACGTGGAGCGGGAGGATATCCGCAGCCGCTGGTACGAGCGATTCCTGTGGGCGCTGCGCCGGGGCGCCATTCCCGCCGGACGCATTACCTCGAATGCGGGAGCGCTCGAGCACAAGCCCTCCACCTCGACGATCAACTGCACGGTGTCGGACACCATCCACGACTCGATGGACGACATCCTGCGCAAGGTGCATGAGGCTGGGCTTACGCTCAAGGCGGGATGCGGAATCGGGTACGAGCACTCGACGCTGCGGCCGCGCGGCGCGTACGTGTCGGGCGCGGGCGCGCACACGTCCGGGCCGCTCTCGTTCATGGATATCTTCGACAAGATGTGCTTCACCGTGTCTTCCGCGGGCGGCCGGCGCGGAGCGCAGATGGGGACGTTCGACGTCGGACATCCCGATGTGATGGAGTTCATCCGCGCCAAGCGCGAGAGCGGCCGCTTGCGGCAGTTCAATCTGTCGCTCCTCATCACGGACGAGTTCATGCAGGCGGTCCGGGAGGACCGGCCGTGGAAGCTCGCCTTTCCCATCACCGCGAAGGAGGCCGAGTCGGAGCAGCTGAATCTCACGGACCCGGAGAAGTTCATCTGGCGCGAATGGCCGATCCACGCGGGCTATGTCGTCAACGAGGAGGGTCTCGTCGCCTGCAAGATCTACAGAACGCTTCCTGCGCGCCGCGTGTGGGATGTCATCATGGCGTCTACGTACGACTTCGCCGAGCCGGGGTTCATCCTCATCGACCGCGTCAACGAGATGAACAACAACTGGTGGTGCGAAAATATCCGTGCGACGAACCCATGTGGTGAGCAGGCGCTTCCGCCCTATGGATCCTGTTTGCTCGGCTCAGTCAATCTCACCCGCTTCGTACGACATCCGTTCACGGAATTCGCAGAGTTCGATTGGGCCGAGTACCGTGAAGTGGTGCGCGTGTTCACGCGGATGCTCGACAACGTCGTCGAGGTGAACGGGCTGCCTCTCGAGCGCCAGCGCGAGGAGATTCTGCGCAAGCGCCGCCACGGCATGGGCTTTCTCGGCCTCGGCAGCACGTTGACGCTGCTCGGTATGAAGTACGGCTCCCGGGAGTCGCTGAAATTCACGGAGGATGTGACTCGAGAGATGGCGGCCGCCGGCTGGGAGGTCGCGCTCGAGCTCGCCCGCGAGAAAGGCCCGGCGCCGATCCTGAGCGAGGAGTTCACGGTCACGCGCGAGATGCTCCGCAAGCGTCCTGAGATGGCCAAGGACGGCTTCAAGCCCGGCGACCGGGTTCCCGGGCGGGTGCTGCACGCCCGGTACAGCCGCTACATGCAGCGGATCGCCTCCATCGCGCCGGAGCTCGTCAAGGAGCTCGAGCGGACCGGGGCGCGCTTCACGCATCACACTTCCATCGCCCCGACCGGCACGATCTCGCTCTCGATCGCGAACAACGCCTCGAACGGCATCGAGCCGTCGTTCGCGCACCACTACTTCCGCAACGTCATCCGGGAGGGCAAGAAGTCGAAGGAGAAGATCGACGTCTACTCCTTCGAGCTGCTCGCCTATCGCGAGCTCGTGAATCCAAAAGCGCAGGCGGGCGGCGCGCAGGAGGCGGAGAAGCTGCCGGAGTATTTCATCACTTCCGACGATGTGACGCCGGAACAGCACGTCGACATCCAGGCCGCGGCGCA
>JBOHZT010000424.1:0-2736 GCA_050738535.1 Steroidobacteraceae bacterium | reverse complement strand
CCTCGGCTTCTCGTGCGTGGGAACGGGAGACGCTTGCGCCGCGGCGGGCGCGGTAGACTTCTTCGTAGCCATGTTCAGCACCTCATTGCTGGGGATGGTGAGCCGCCCGGCCGTGCCTATCACGGTCGGTGCGGCGCTAGAACCTACTTTGTCCGCAGGCGCTCGAGCTCCTCCCGCGCCACGCGCTTGCGCTCGGTGTCCGGATTATCGCTGTGGATCACGTTCCACAAGGCGCGCCGCCTTTCGGTGACCGCCTCCCTCGCGTTGAACGCCGCCACGTCCTGCGCGTACTGCGGGCTCTTGAGGTAGCGCCGGCCCTCCTTGGCCCGCCGCTCGAGCTCGGCCTGCTTCTTCCCCTCCGCCGTCCACGGTCCCGAGAAGTGCAGCGCCACGATGAAGAGCCCCACCGCAAGCCACGCCCACCCGAAGGCGGCGACGATGATGAAGGCGACGGCGAGGGCCGCCAGGGCGAGGCAGGCGATACCGATGGATCGCATCATGGCTGCACCTCCTCGTCGGGCAGGGGCTCGAGGAGCTCGCGGCGCCGGGCTTCCCAGGCGTCGGCCGGGACTGCCGAGCGAGCCAGGGCGTCGTAATGCGCCCGCTCGGCCTTCGTGATTGAGTTGTACCAAGCCATCCCCTCGCGAGCCTCGGGCAGCAAGCGCGCCCGCTCCCGCGCCAGGCGCTCCTGGCCCGGAAAATAGGACTCGACGGTGGCCGCTTCGGGGGTCTCATCGACCGGCTCCGGTGCCGCAAGCGCATCCCGGAGCTCGCGCGTCGCGAACGCGATGGCGGTCGGCCAGTGCAGCGGGCCGGAATCCCCGCCGCCGTTGCGCCAGTCGCCGGAGGCGCGGTTCAGCAGTTCGAGCGCGCGGCGGATCGCCGGCTCGAGGTCGGCGCTCACGGGAGCGACTCCATGGCATCGGCGGCGACGGCGAGCTCGAGGGCGAGCTTTCGGCGCTCAGAAAGGGGCTGCTGGTACCCCTGCTGGTACCCCAAAGGTGAATTGACGAGCGGGACTAAACCGTAACCTACTGTTTTTATTGGTCGGAGCGCCGAGATTTGAACTCGGGACCCCTTGCACCCCATGCAGATCTCAGCCGTTTATGGGGAAATTTCCGGAAAGGCACTGAAAGCATAAACACTGCGTTTCACGTGGTTTCCGCGCAATCGTTCCGTTTCATTGCGAAACACCCTGTTTCGGGTAAACTGGGTACAAAGTGGGTACAGAAAGACGCCTTCTTGGGATTGCCAATGCGACAAGCCGGCTCGAAACGTGTGGGTACAGAGGGGGTACAGCGCACCCACCTGGCGCAGAAGGGCCTCACCGCAACGCGCGTCGCCTCTCTCCCTCCCGGACGCTATAAGGATCCCGGGCAGGCCTCCCTCTATCTCCTGGTGCGCGCGCGAGAGGCGGCACCGCCATCGCGTACTTGGCTTCACCGTGTGAAGACCGGTGGCAAGGCGGGTCGCGACACATTCATCACGATCGGTCACTTCCCTGAAACCTCGCTTGAGCTTGCTCGGGACACAATCCGCCGGCACCGAGAACTCCTCTCGAAGGGTATCGATCCCCGTCGGGCGGCACCCCGGCGCCAGCCGCCCGGGCCCTTGGCAATGCACGCGACAAACGATCACTCGATCGAGTTTCTCGTGTCCGAATTTATCACCCGCTATCTCCGCCCGCATCGCAAGCGGCCGGAGTACGCCGAGGCGATCCTGGCGAAGGACGTGCTGCCACGCTGGAAAGGCCGCGACGCCCGCACCATCGAGCCGACCGAAGTGCTCGAGCTGCTCGATGGCATCGTCGAGCGCGGCTCGAAGGTCATGGCGAATCGCACGGCCGCCCTCCTCGCGCAGCTGTTTAAGTTCGGCATTCATCGGCGCATCGTCCGCGCGACGCCAGTGCAACTCCTATTCCGCCCTGGGGGCAAGGAGAAGGCGCGAAAGCGGGTCTTGGGCGATGAGGAGCTGAGGGCTTACCTTGCCGATTCCAAGGCCTGTACACGCTATGAGCGCCTCTCGCACGTCATTGCGATCCTGCTCTTGACCGGCCAGCGTCGCGGCGAGCTCGCCCGCGCAAAATGGTCGGAGATCGACTTCCAGGCGAGGACTTGGACCATTCCCGACGAGAATGCCAAGGGCGATGAGGGACACGCGGTACCGCTCGCCGAGTGGACGGTGCGCGAGCTCGAGTCACTGCAGCGACTCGCCCAGCGATCACCGTGGGTGCTTCCGGCGAATGGGAGCGGTGAACACATCGACCCGAAACAGCTAACGCGCTCCCTCGCCAAGTGCCTCGAGCGATTCAAGGAACGGGGTATCGAGGCGTTCACGCTCCACGACTTGCGACGGACCTGCCGGACCGGCCTCGCCCGCCTCAAGGTTGAGCCGCACATCGCCGAGCGGGTGCTCAATCACGTGCAACCCGGTATCGTCGGCGTGTACGACCGATTCGCCTACGTCGATGAGAAGCGCGCGGCTCTGGAACTCTGGGCGACCCATCTCGCGAGCCTCAAGACGGGAAATGCGACCGTCGAGGCGGCCAAAGCCGCCTGAAGGGGGTTCAACGGACGAACCTACCGATCCGCCTCTGACTGCGAGCCTGCTTCAGAGACCGGAATCGCCACGACGCACGCCCTCACCCCCGCGACAGCGCAAGCCGGTCAGACCAGGCGCCCCCCCCGACGGACCCTCCTCCGCCGAGCGACCCGACACGGCCGCAGCGCCACCGTG
>JBOHZT010000423.1:0-2755 GCA_050738535.1 Steroidobacteraceae bacterium | reverse complement strand
CGTCATCGAGCAGGCGGTGCGCTACATGGTCGGCCTCGTGAAGCACTGAAAGCGCTCCTGCTACTGCAGCGCTGAAGCGCCGCCGCCCGGCGGCACGCGTATCCGTCCGGCTGTCGCCTT
Organism: Steroidobacteraceae bacterium; assembly: GCA_050738535.1. Classification (GTDB taxonomy): domain Bacteria; phylum Pseudomonadota; class Gammaproteobacteria; order Steroidobacterales; family Steroidobacteraceae; genus JASHUC01. The sequence continues at coordinate 2,635 of JBOHZT010000423.1, read as the reverse complement.
TGTGAGACGCAGCGCATTCTCGCCTCACACTTTGTGATGCAGAGAACTTGACGCTCTTTCGCCCCCTCCATAGAGTCACGCGCATGGAGAAGGCGATCGAGGAGCACAAGGACGCCGGCGAGAACACCGTCGCGCTCGATGCGCACGCACTCGGGACGCTCAACTACATCCGCGCGTCCATCGACGGCGCCGGAGTGCTCGCGGTCCCCGGCTCGGCCGGGGTGGCAATGGGCGCCGTGGGACTACTCGCCGCGCTGCTCGCGGCCGATCCCGACCTTGCCCCGCACTGGCTCGCCATCTGGTTCGCAGCGGCCGTCGCCGCCTTCCTGTGCGGCAGCGCGGTCATGATCCGCCAGTCGATGAGCACCGGCACGGCGCTGTTCCGCGGCCCTGCCCGGAAATTCTTCCTGTGTCTGACGCCCTCGCTCTTCGCGGGAGCCATCATCACCTCGGCGCTCCTCAGCCATCACGCCGCCGACCTGATCCCCGGGGCCTGGCTGCTGCTCTACGGTTGCGGGGTCGCGGCCGCGAGCACCATGACGGTGCGCCCGGTCGGCATCATGGGGGGCCTCTTCGTCGCGCTCGGAGTAGCCGCGCTCGAGCTGCCGCCCGCCGCCTCCAATGTGCTCCTGGGCGCCGGCTTCGGCGGGCTGCACCTCGCTTTCGGCATCCTCATCGGCAGGCGGTCGCGGCATGGGCGCTAGAGCCGGCGCGCGCAAGCGCCAAGAGCAGGCCACGAGAGGCTTGAAGCCTACGGCCACGGACCTCAAGCTCCCCGCCGCAGGTCTCAAGCCCGCCGCCGCGGGCTTCAAGCCTGCGGCCGCTCCGGCGCTCGTGCGGGATGCGGGCGATGTCGAGTTCGACCGGCTCGTTTACGGTCGCGTGCGCCTCGGAATCCTGAGCGCGCTCGCCGTGAGCGAGCCGCTCGCGTTCAACGACCTGAAGTCGCTCTTCCAGGTCACCGACGGCAACCTGAGCGCTCATGCCCGCAAGCTCGAGGACGCCGGCTACATCACCTGCCGCAAGTCCTTCAAGGGGCGGCGCCCGCGCTCGGAGTACCGCCTGACGAGCGCCGGCCGCAAGGCGCTCAATCGCTACCTCGCCCACATCGAAGCGGTCATCACAGCCATGCGGCGCGAGTAATCCCCGCATGCACGTCGCGATCATCATGGACGGGAACGGCCGCTGGGCTGCGCGGCGGGGACTGCCCCGTACCGCCGGACACGTCCAGGGCGCCCGCGCAGTGCGCCGCATCGTGAAGGTGGCGGCTCACACGGGCATCGATACGCTCACTCTGTATGCCTTCTCGTGCGACAACTGGGGCCGACCGCCCGGGGAAGTCGCGGCGCTCCTGCGGCTCCTGCATCGATACCTGCTCGGGGAAAGCCGGTACTGCGCCGAGAACCGCGTGCGGGTCAACGTCATCGGCCGCCGCGACCGTCTGAGCGAGGACCTGTTGCGCGCGATCGAGCACAGCGAGCGCCTGACCGCGCAAGGCTCGAGGCTCAATTTGCGGATCGCGGTGGATTACTCGTCCCGCCACAGCATCCTCGAGGCGGCGCGACGCGCGCCCTCGCTCGGTCCGACGGCCGAGAAGACCGCCGCCGAGGAGACGGAGTTCCTGGCGCACCTCAACGAGGTCAATCATTCCGCCGCACCGGCCGAGGGCGTCGACCTGCTCATCCGCACGGGCGGGGAGAAGCGTCTGAGCGATTTCCTGCTGTGGGAGTGCGCATACGCAGAGCTCTACTTCACCGACTGCCTGTGGCCGGACTTCGACGAAAGCAGGCTGCGGCAAGCGCTCAGCGACTTCGCCGGCCGCCAGCGCCGCTTCGGAAGACTGCCGGAGCAAGCGGCCGGCGCAATCTAGAGGCTCCTGCGCAGCTGCACCGCCTCGGCGACGTGCGCAGGCTCGATGACGTCGCTCTCGGCAAGGTCGGCGATGGTCCGAGCAATGCGCACCACTCTGTGGTACGACCGCGCGGTGAGTCGCAACCGCTCGAATGCCTCATCGAGCAAGGTCCGCGCCGCCTCCGCGAGTCGCACCCGCTCGCCAAGCTCGGTAGGCGTGAGCGCGTGGTTGAGCTTTCCCGCGCGGGCGAGCTGCCGCTGCCTCGCCCGCAGCACCTGTGCTGCCGCGGAGCGCGTGGTCTCGCCTGCCGGACTGCCGCCGCGCGCGAGCATCTCCGCGCTCCCGACGCGCTGGACCTCGACGTGCAGATCGATCCGGTCGATGAGCGGGCCCGAGATCCTCGCGCGGTATCTTTGGATCTGCGTGGGCGTGCAACGGCAGGCTGCGGCGGGGTCTCCGAGGTACCCGCAGGGACAGGGATTCATGGCGGCCACGAGCTGGAATGCCGCCGGATACCGCGCCTGCATCCGCGCTCTCGCGAGCTGCACGACCCCGCTCTCCAGCGGCTCGCGAAGCGCCTCGAGCACCCGACGATCGAACTCGGGGAGCTCGTCGAGGAACAGCACCCCGCGATGGGCGAGGCTCACCTCGCCGGGCCGCGCCTGCGGACCTCCGCCGACGATCGCCGTCGCCGAGGCCGTGTGGTGCGGAGCGCGAAAGGGCCGTCGGCCGAATGCTCGCGGATCCAAGCCCGCTGCGCTCACCGAGGCGATCGCGGCCGCC
>JBOHZT010000422.1:0-2757 GCA_050738535.1 Steroidobacteraceae bacterium | reverse complement strand
GTTGGCGGCGGCGACACGGGCATGGACTGCATCTCGAACGCGCAACGCGAGGGGGCCGAGAGCGCGACGATCCTCGACGTCTATGCCGAGCTGCTCGAGTCCGACCCGCGGCATCCGTGGCCGCTTCCGCCCAAGCGTACGCTCTCGACCTACGCACTCGACGAGGGCGGGCGGCGGCGTTGGGGCACCGAGGTGATGGGCTTTGGTGGCAAGGACGATAAGGTCACCCATGTCTACGCGCGCAAGGTCACCGGCACGTCCTCACGCGACCTCACGCCGGTTCCCGGCAGCGAGTTCGTGGTCGAGGCCGACCTCGTGCTGATCGCGATCGGGTTCGAGCACCCCGAGCATGAGGGCCTCGTGGCGGAGCTCGAGCTCGACCTCGATCGGCGCGGCAACATCCGCACCGAGCGGACCTACAAGACCTCTCGCGCCGGCGTGTTCGCCTGCGGCGACGCGCGCATCGGCCAGTCGCTCGTCGTCACCGCGATCGCCGAAGGGCGCAAGTGTGCTCGCGTCGTCAACAAGGCGCTCGGCGGCACCCCGATGGATCAGGATCGGGAGCTGCTCTCGATCGGCGCATGGAGCGGCGAACCCGACAGCACGCTGCGGCACGAGGCCGAGGCGGCGGGCACCGTCAGGCCCGGTGAGCAATTCTTCACCGGACCAGGCACACGAATCGATTAGTAAGCGGTACTTTCCGGTTGGGCGAACAGAATTTTTAGCTCGCTAAAGAGGCGGAAGTCCGCAAATTGCGGACTACGCTTAAGCGACCTGCACTTGGGTGGGACACACTCGCCCAGTCAGTCAGGGAACTGCGCCCCCACTTCCCTGGCTAGCTGGGGGGCCCGGATGGATCCGGGCCCCCCAGCATCCTTTTGGCCCTCGTGGCCAACGGCGCCTGGTCGCGCCGCCGTTTGTCGCCGGGCGTGTCAGGATTGGTGGCAGACGCGCAATGCCTACCTTCTGCCGACACAACCGCCTTCTGCAGAACTGCACGATATGCGCGCGCGAGCAGCATTTCGAAGCGCGCCCCCTCGTGTCCTCGAGTGCGCCCAAGTCAGCCCAGCCGCATGAGGAGCGGCCCCGCGCCGAGCGGCTGCGGACCCCGAGGGCCGCTAAGCCCGGCGCCCCGCGTGCGAACACCGCCGCGGTCCGCGTGCGGCGGCTGGCGCGCGGGGCCGAGGACGGCTACCGCTCGCCGCTCGTGCCGGGCCTGAAGTCGAGCGAGGATGCCGAGCGTCTCGCCGAGGAGCTCGCCTTCTCCGCCACCCGCCTCTCGCTAATGGAGCAGGTCGCCGCGGGCGCGGCCATCGCCGACGTCCCGGTTCCTGCAGCTTGGAGCGAGATCGCGGGCCCGGGGGACGTAGAAGTCCGCACCGAAAACGCAATCCGGCATGTCCTGGACGGGCCCCGAAGCCTCAATTCCGGCAATCGCGAAAGCGTTGTTGCCGGAATTGAGGCTTGGGGTGCGCGTCAAGGCTCGCTCGCGAACGCCTTCACGGGCGAACTCTCATGGACTCCGGAGCGCCGCTTCGAGCGACTGTTCGAACGGCTGGGAGGCATTCGCGGCCTCGGCCGCGATACCCGCTACGAGCTGCTCACCCTGCTCGGTCGCCTCTGTGTCTACGAGATACGCGCCGGAAAGCTCTTCCCAGGTGGTGAAAACGAGGCGACCTGGGCAGCCAAGCGCGCGCTCGGAATCGGCGACCCGCTGCTGCTCGAGCGGCGCGCCGCCGAGCTCGCGCAGGCCTGCCGCGTGCCGATCGAGGCGCTGGACCTAGGTCTGCACAATTGGGGCTCCGGAATCCGCATAACCGACGGGTTGCCGGAGGGCTCAGGCTGCGACGAAACGCTGCTCGAACGGGCTCGGGACGCGCTCGGTCTGTGACTGCCGCGCCGTCGCGGCGCGCACGGGATTTCCTGCAGCGGCTCCGTCCGAACCGCCACATACAGTCCTGCGCGTAAGTCCGTCCGTTTCGGAGCCGCTATGTCACTTTGCTTCATCCAGCCGCAGGATGCCATCCGCGTGATCGCCGACTCTGTCGGTCGCGAGGCACGGCGTCAGATTGTCGGTGAGGTGGTAGGTGCCTGGGTCGACGAGATCCCGGAGCCGGACCTGCTGTCGCACTACTCGAAGGCCATCGCAGACCTCGACGAGCACGATCTGTCGATGCTTGCCGCTTGGCACGCATCGTTGGAGCTCGGGCATCCGATCCCGAGTAAGGAGTTCCTCGTGAATGTCTTCCCCTCGCTCGGGGAGAACCGTCGCGAGGCGCTGCGCATTGCCGCAGGCTTCCGCGGAGACGAGGCGTTCGACGGCGGCGTCGGTGAGGACGAGGCGCTTGATGCGGTGCTCCCGTGGCTCTCCGAGGAGCGCTGCGTGCAGTTGGCCGCGGAGTGCCTCGAGCTGTACTGCTGGGACCGCCTCGGCAGCGAGAACTAACGCAGCAGCAGGTAGATGCCGGCCCCGGGCTCGCCGCGGCTGACGCACTCGAACGCGTATGCGCTGAGTCCGGCGCCTGCGACGGTCGAGCCGGTCGAGGCACCCGCGACGCGGCGCGGCCAGAGCTCGCCGTCGGGATCGTCACCGAGCCACAGCTCGAGTCCGACCCGGCGCGGCGCCCCGGTGGCGTCGTAGGTCGTGGAAAGCCGCGGATCGACCACCAGCGCGTGCTCCTCACCGCGCGCGACCACGTCGACGCTGTCGCGGTCATGGCCGTTGGCGCCCTTTGGCCGTGCCGCAACCATTCCAAG
>JBOHZT010000421.1:0-2769 GCA_050738535.1 Steroidobacteraceae bacterium | reverse complement strand
ACCCAGAAGGCGTTCCGTGCATCGCGGGGGTAAAGCGACTTGCTCGCTTCGATCATCAGCTCCAGCGACTTGCCGGCGATCCCAAGGTCGATGACGGCGTCAATCCGAGCATGCGACGCACGCTCGGCTGCTGACGCTTCGCGCACAACTTGGACGTCGTTGACGTCGGGAAGCGCACGAAGTGTCTCCAGCAGGTGGTCGACCAGTGAGCGCTCGGTGTTCTGAGGGGTAAGCATGATTTCATGCCTAATTTACTGAACAGTAAATATAGCTGGTCTGCTATCGGCATTCAATAAAATTATATATTTACTGTACAGTAAAAATTATATAGCGAACGTCAAGCCCAAGCCAGGTATGCCATCCTGCCGGCCTCCTCGCTAGTGCTCGGTATTCCGCCCTAGCGCCCGAGAAGCGCCCTGGCCGTTTCTATCCCAAATCCCTCACGATCTGCTCCACCGCAGCCAGCACTTCGCCCTTCTCGACGCCTTTCAAGCCCTGCGGAAAGGCCAGGGTCACCTTGCCCTTGGCATTCCGCGTGACGATGACTCGGCGGGAAGTGCCGACGTTGTAATGCTTCTGCACGGGCTCGAACTTCTTCGATCGATCGAGGCTCGCGATGAGTACCCGCAGCACCTCAGCCGCCGCCCTCCCCTCCCCGTCCCGCGCGAGGTTCTTCGCCGCCTGCAGGATCACCTCCTTCGCCCCAGGGCGCTCGAGCAGCATCGCGAGGTTGTACGCCTGTATCACGGGGATCGCGCTCTTGTCCGCGAAAAGGCCCGCGAGCGTCGCGTGCTTGAGCACGCCCGCCGCCTTCAGCATCTTGGCGACCTGCCCTTTCGAGAGCCCGATTGCCGCAGCGAGCGCCTCCTGCGTCGCAAACACCTTCGCCTCGATCTGCGTCTGGAACGAGAGCGCCCGCTCCATCGACGTGATGTCCTGGCGGTCGGCGTTCTCGATGTGCATGAGCACCGCGGCCTGCGCATCGTCGGCCTCGATCACCCGGAGCTTGAGCTTCTTGCCGAGGAGCTCGCACGCGAACCGGCGGCGCATCCCGTAGATGAGCTCGTAGTCGAAGCTCGCGTCGCCCCGGAGGCGCCGCGCGAGTGCTGGCTCCTGCTGGCCGTCTTTCGCGATGGAGTCGATGAGGTCCTGGCAGCGCTCACGCGTGTACCAGGCCTGCGTGCGGTTGTGGTACTTCCAGGGCCGCACGCGCTTCGGGTCCACCGCGAAGATGTTCTCCCGCTCGAGCTCCGGCGCGACGCGCCCGGTCAGGGCGAGCTCCGCGGCAGGCACTACGGGACGTGCGCTCCCCGGCTTGTCGAAGGGGGACGGCTCTCCCCGCTCCTTCACCGAGCGCGCGATGTCGCTCAGGTTCGCCCCGCCGAATAACTTACTGGCCATGGATGAATTCCTCCCGCTCGCCCAAGCCCCGGTGTACCTCAACGAGCTGTTTTATATTGTAGATCAACGGGTTACTAAAGTTTCCAGAGGAAACCACCCTCCCCTCACGTGATCCCGCGCTGGCTCAAAGCGCCCGCCTTCGACGGCCATTCCCGCAGGACCGCGAGCTCAATCTCCTCGAACACGCTCCCCATCATCTCGAGCACGGCCCGGTCGGGCTTCGCCTGCTCGTAGGGCGTCGTGAACTGCGCCGCCGAGTTGATCACCGCGCTCGAATGAAAAAATACCCTCTGGAAGACCGACTCCCCGAAGCACGCCCGCATCACCTCGAAGAACTGCTTCTGGCTCTCGTAGCGCCGGTCGAAGAGAGTCGTCAACACGGAGATCCATCGATAAGTCTTGCCCGCATCGAGCTGCTGGATGTACGCGTGGATCATCCGGAAGAACTGCACCGTGCTCGAGAAGTCGAACATTCGCGCCGCCGACGGCACGAGCAGCGCATCCGCCGCGAGCAGGACATTGATCGAGATCATGCCGAGGGCCGGGGGGCTGTCGATCAAGATGAGATCGTACCGATCCGCCACCGTCTGGATGCCGAACTTCAGCTCGTGAAAGAACGCGGCCCGCTGCTCGCGCGTGGTCTGCGTCCCGATCCGCATGACGATTCCGAGCTCCGCCTCATACAGCACCAGGCACGCCGGAATGAGATCGATCCCCGGAAAATAAGTCGGGCGCACGGCATAGGCGAGGCTCTTCTGCTCACCGTCGAGAAAGGGCAGCATGGTGTCGGCCTCGGTGATCTCCGCATCCGGCAGATAGCCGAACATCGAGGTCGTCGTCGCCTGCGAGTCCGTGTCGATCACGAGCACCCGGTAACCCTTGAGGGCGAGGTAGTGCGCGAGGTTGACGCAGGTCGTCGACTTGCCGACGCCGCCTTTGAAGTTCTGGCAGGCGATGACGAGCGGCGGGTCGGTCGCGGGATCGCGCCAGGGGAGGGTCCCGAAATGGCGCCGGAATGCCTGCACCTGCTCGAGCGTATAGCCCACCCGGCGATTGTTACCGGGGTTGCGGCGCGGCGCCTCCATGCCGTTTTCCAGCTCCGCGCGGGCAAGCGTCGTGCGGTCGCGCCCGACCATCTCCGCCGCCTCGCCCGGGCTGAAGAGCCGCTGCAGGACCTTGCGCTGATGAGGCTCCGCGCCGAGCTCGTGCATGCGCTGCAGGAAGTTCTCGCTCGAGGCGAGAATGCCCTCGAGCTTGTCTATGGCGGCGATCGCTGGCACACTGTCCTCCCGAAAAGCCCGGCTTGCGCGGATTTGCCGCAGAAACTACCAGAAATCCGTGCGCGGGGCCATAGTAAGAATCTCGACA
>JBOHZT010000420.1:0-2796 GCA_050738535.1 Steroidobacteraceae bacterium | reverse complement strand
ACAACGAATATGCAACTAGTTAGTGACTACATTCAGGCACCAAACTTGCCCCCGCTCCATGCACGAAATACCGGAAAACTCAGCCTCTGCTGACTACCGAAGGCTCAGGCGCGGGGAGGAACTTCAGTCTAGATTCAACATAAGCTGGAAGGCCTCCTTACCAAAGCAGGCCTCTCGGTGCCGCTGACACGCTACTCGTCATCGAGGTGAGTGACCCGACGTGGCGCTGCGACAGGACACGGAAGGTCCCGTCCTACGCGGCTTGCGGCGTGCCGGAAGTATGGCTGGTCGCGATCTCCGGCAACTATTGGGGTGGCTGAGCTCAGAAGCCCTGCAACAACAAATCGACTGCCGCAACAATTTCGTCGCGCCGATCCGCCAAGCTGGCGATCGGTCTCTTCACGAGCTGAGCGGGGACTGCCGCCAGCTGTTGAGTCAACAACAGGTAAGGGTTGTCCTCGATCTTGAACAGGGGATTCAGGATCTTCGAGGGCGCGGGAGCGACATCCAGGGGAATGAGCGGAACCACTACACGGCTCTCGAGGTGACTCATCAAGTCGGCTTGAATGTCGACGAGGAGTCCGTTCCCGTCAGGATTCGGGTACACGTCGAATCGTGCCATCAGAACAGCCGGTACTTACCGAGCACCATGCCGTGCTTTTCGACGAACTCGTTGTAGCTCTTGATCGCCCCTGCGTTCTCCTTGAGCCACTGCTCGTGCCGAACACGGCAGACCGCAGCGGCGACGCCTTCCTCGGCCGCCTTCGACACGTTGACCCCTCTGGCCTTGGCTTCTGCCAGCAGCGATTCCGCGAGCGATACGCTGGTGGTCTTCTTTGGAGCGGCGGCGTACTGGCTCATGGCTGATCCACGATCAGTGAGAGAAGAGTAGAAAGCATAACGCGTCAAAGTATCGAATGCAATAGAATTCATGTCTCAATTTATACTACCTAGTCCAACAGAAATCATCGGGCCCATTGCTACACGTGCCACTCCGCCTTCCCCGGCGTCCTCTCCACGTCCACGTGTCCCGAGTCGGGATGCAGCACGTACGTCAGATAGCACACATCGCGCGGATCGCTCAGTGCATCCCGACGGAACACGCCGACGATCACGCCCTCGCGATGCCGCACGGAGCAGGATTCGACGCCCGGCTGTGAGGCGGATTGCAGCTGCTTGCCGATCGTCTGACAAAAGGCGTAGTCGTCGGGAGCGGTGAGCCGCGGGTCCTCGCGGCAGGCGATGCGCAAGTCGATCAGCATGGCGCTCGAGCGCACCCGGTGCACGCGCCGCTCCTGGTAGATCGGCCGCCGGCTTTGTGCCGCCACGCGGCTGGCGAGCGTGTTGCCGCGGAAGTGATGCACCGTCTCGTGCACCGACGTGACGAGCGTATCGGCGCCGTACCAGACGCCGAACGCGCCGCTCGAGTAGCGGGAGCTGCAGGGGTGTTTGAACGGCCAGGCGATCGCGGCATAGAGGGGATCGTAGAGGGCGGCGTCCTCGAACGGCCGGCTCACGATCGGCATGGGCCTGCGGGCGGGTTTCGTGGCGAGCTCGTGCTCGGCGAGGATTTGCGCATCGCGCGGGTCGCGCACGAGATCGGCGAAGAGGTCGACGCTCGCCCGCAGGCTCACGACGTTGCGATACCAGTCCCCGACCGAATCGTTCGTGACGTGGAATTCCATCACCGCCGTTACCGCTCGTGGCCGGTTGCCGGTGCGGGCTCAGATTCGTTGCTGCGGAGCCGAGGTCGCAGGGGGCGCTACTGCCCGCGCTGGATGTCGAGCGTGCCTCGCACCATGGCGAGGCCCGGCAGGCCATAGCGCCGGACGACCTCGACCGGGGTCTGCTCGCCGAATCGATCGTGGGGCGAAGCCATCCAGCCGCGCACGATCTCCTCGTTGCGCGGATACAGGAGCTTCAGCGACTTGTGGATGCCGAGCAGGTGGCCTGCCCGGTCGAGCAGGTCGCGGCTCGAGGCGAGCGGCTCGCCGCGGGCATAGCGCTGGAGCGCCGACCGGTTGCCGTCCGAGAGTCCGAGCAGGGCGAGCCGGTCGGCCGCCCCGAGCTGCCACAGGTCGAACAGCGTCGTGACCGCTTCGGCCAGCACGACCCGCTCGCGGCGCTTGTGGTTCTCGGGTTGCCTGCGAGGCTGCATGGCGAGCCTCCGTATAATTCACACATGAATTAGTATAATTCACCCAATGGCTCGGGGCAAACGCGCCGCCCGGCCCCGTCGAGCCCGCCAACGGCGCGGCTTCCGACGGGTCATGATCGTGAGCATCAGTCGATATACCGGCTGTCAGCTTTAATGGTAGATTCCGGGAGTTGCAGGGGAAATCGGGGGTTCGGCCGAGGAGCGCAAGGGATCGGCGCCTCGGGGCAGACGGCAATAGCCAATGACACCATGCCATTCGACGCGCCAATACTGATCACGCCGATCTCCGCGGACAGTCCCTGCGGGGTGGATCTCGACGAATCGCAGCCGCTCGTCCTGGCGGCGTTCGACGGCTATCGCCTGTTCGGACAGATGACGCCGTGGCCGAAGGACAAGCAGCCGGATTGGCACGAGATCCGTGACCGGTCGCTCGAGGTGCTGGCGACGAGCCGGGACCTGCGCGTGCTGGCCCATCTGGCCGCCGCCGTGCTGCGCACGGATGGGATCGGGGCGTTCGCGCAGATGCTCGAAGTGGCCGCGACCTGGCTGACCGTCTGGTGGGATCAGACGTACCCGCGCGTCGACGAGGATGCGATCCTGCGGCGTAATGCGCTCACCGGACTGGCCGATCGCGTGGC
>JBOHZT010000419.1:0-2798 GCA_050738535.1 Steroidobacteraceae bacterium | reverse complement strand
CTAGGGCAGGACGCGTGTCGACGCCAGCCATTCGGCGCATCACAGCATGATCTTGTGTATCGCATTCACCGCGGGCGGCGCTCAGGCGCGAAGCGCACCGAGGCAGGCGACATCATCGTCGCCCAGCGCCGCTACGGGGTGGCGGTCGGCGGCGCACAGCCCGGAACGGGCGCGTCGTCGGCCAGCGGAAGCTTCCGCGTTCACGGCCAGATCGAGCTGCCGCAATGAGATTGTCTAGTTCGCTTTGCCCTTGAACGGTCGTTTCCGCCTCAGACGGGGTACTGGTCCTCCCGTACCCACCAGCCATGGATCTGCGGCGAGGCTTGCACCGGCAGCAACACCGTCGCGAGAGGGCCTTCGGCCACGTGCTCGGCATCGAAGATCAGCAGATCCGCGCGCAGCTTCTGATCGAGATGCCACGCCACCCCGAGCAGATAGCCCTCGCTCTCGCGTGACCGGGCGCTCTTCGGCGCGAACACCGGCTCGCCGAGCGAGACGGTCGGCGGCGCCTTCCACAAGGCAAACGTTCCCGTTCGATGATCGATCCGCGCATAGCACGCCGCCTTCCAGCGCACCGGGTCCTGCGGATCAGGACAGCCCATGAACCCGTAACGGTACGGCACCGTGTTGTACCGGTCGTCCTGGCGCGGCAACGGCGCGATCAGCGGATAGAGCCGCTCCATGCCGTAGGCGCTGGCTCTTCCGTCCAGCTTCGCGGTGATCCGATGGAGGTAACTCGTCCCGGCCGAGGGGTCGTGCGGTGAGCCGTCCCGATTGGGTATCACCGGGTACGGATTGCCCGGCGTCAACTCCCGGTCGAAATAGAGAGTACCGTGGTCCTCGAAGGCGCCGAGCGTGTGGCTGCCGCCGCGTGCGGGGCCTTCAATCCACCGCAGATCCTTCCCGTCGCCTCCGCGGCGCAGGATTCCGAGATAGCTCTTGCCGTGAGGGTCCCAGGAGAAGTGAATGCCGCCGCGACGCATCTGCTCGTGGTCGACCGTCATCGGAATCAAAAAGAACGCGATGTGGTTCTCCGTGACGGCAAAGTCGTGCACCATGCCCGCGTAGGGCGCAGTCACCTCCGCGCTCCACACCTTGCGGCCCTCGCGATCGAGCTCGAAGACCGCGATCGCAGGGCTGCCGAGACCGCGCGCCTCGTATCCGAACGCCACCAGGTTTCCCGTCGTCGAGCATAGCTTCGGATGCGCCGTGAACGGCTGATCGCGCGGCAGCTGGCCGTCGAAGGTGTACACCGGATCGAGGGTCTCGAGCGTATTGAGATCGAGTGCGGACGGCGGGCTGTCCTCCTTCAGGGCGAGGATCTTGTTCTTGTGCAGGATGACGTGCGTGTTGGCGGTGCTGCGGCTCAAGCCCTGCACGCTCGGATCATCCATCGATGGGTTGCGATACATCGGCATCAAGCTGCGCCCGGCTCGATCCTGCGCGACGTAACGCTCCGTACGCACGAACCGGCTGCGGTAGTCGACGCGGCCATTGCGGATGCGGAAGACGCGCGCGTGCCCCTCGCCGTCGAAAGCGATATTGCCGGGCGCGAGCGGATACTGCGGGTCCGGGCCGACGGCGTAGAAACCGCCGCTGAGGTCCGCAGGGACTCGCCCCTCTACCGTACAGTCGCGTACGTCCACTTCGGCGCGCAATGGAGCGTATGTCGCGCCGAACTTCGGGGCTTCAGACATCGGCAGACTCCTCGGCTCGACGGCTCCGAGCAGTGCCTGCGCAAGCGCTCAGAGCCGTGCAGAATGCATTCCTCGCGAGTATATCCGGCGATATTCGATCGCGGGCGCCGCGGCCACGCTTCTTGAGATGCCTGGCAAAGGCCACCCGAAAAAACCGTGCCCATGATCCGCGCCCCTGCACCGGACACTGGGGAGGCCCAGATCGTGAAAATCGAAGATCGAGGAATCGTGAAAGCCCGCGAGCTGCGGACGGCCGTTCTGGATTCGACGCCATGATCCGGCGCTCGCTTGGAAAGCCATCAACTCCAAGTGCGTGGACTTCCTGATCATCGGCAGGTGGGGCAACCGTGGGGCAACCTACCATTGCGATCGAATACCACGGCGCCGGACATGATCAAGAAGGAGGGCAAGCGGCGACGCGACGCCGTGAAGCGACGCGCGCTCGAGAAGTCAGGGATAGAGCTCGTCGAAATCCACGTCGGCTACGATGCCAAGCAGAGCGATCCAGCCGATGCCCGACAGGCACAGGTCCCTGAGCGCCGAATTATAGTTATATATTACTTTATATATAGCTTATAATATGCTGTATTACCGATCGTTATTTAAGAACATTGACACATGACGTGAGGTTCGAGACGATCACCGACGAGCAGTTCTGGGCGCGCAAACGCGCCCTGCAAGCGCAGCCGACCACGCAAAAGCCGTACGCGGAACACTGCAGGCGGAGGGAACGCTGCTGGTCCCCTTCGCGGATGCTCAGTGGCGCCGTGCCACAGTGGCCGCAGGATCCGTTCGCCGAGTGTGCAGTGTCATTGAGTGATCTACCCAAACTCGTTGGATTTCATCGGCAGTGTGACACGGCACTCGTCGTCAAGGGCGGCCTTAGCAACGAAGATTGGAAGCTCGAGCAGGTGAGGTCGGGTGCGCCGAGCCCCGTCGCGGCGCAACTGCTCACCGGACGGAACGCGAGCTCTTCAACGAGATCGAACATATGAAAATGGTCGTGATGGACGATGCCGTTGCAGTGACCTGTCGCGAGTACGTGCTCGACGTGCTGTCCTGCGTAACACTCGATCGGATCACGAACGAGAACTTCAAGAA
>JBOHZT010000418.1:0-2815 GCA_050738535.1 Steroidobacteraceae bacterium | reverse complement strand
CCGTGAAGCGCAGCGTTCGGTCCTCGCAGCGCTCGAGCGCGGCATTGCCGATCCACTCGATGCCTTCGCGCCGCAGCGCGTCGGTGAGCGCCTCGCGCGCGACGGGCTTGTCGAGTCCGACGTGCCCGGGGTAGGGCTCGGGGGTCACGAGGGTGATCGGCACGCGCTCGCGCAGCGCGCGGCGGCGCAGGTCGGCATCGAGAAGGAATGCGTACTCGTACATCGGACCGATCGTCGGCACTCGCGGGGCCGCCGCGACGACCACGGGTCCGGGTCCGGGGTGCTTCAGGAATTCGGCATAGGCGGCCTGGGCGGCCACGGCGTCGGTCGGCCGGATCACGGACTGCACGCGCGGGTTGCCGACGGCGCCGGGCACGCCGTTCCAGTCCGGGCGGATGCCGGTCGCGATCACGAGGTAGTCGTATTCGAGCTCGACGCCGCCGGCGAGCCCGAGGCGGGAGCGCTCGGGGTCGATGCTCTGGACCGCATCGGGTTGCAGCGCGATCTTGCGCGCGCTGAGAAGCGGCTCGAGGGCGAACGTCACGTCCTCCGCAGCGCGCAGCCCGAGCGCGACCCAGGGATTGGCCGGGACGAAGTGGAAGTCCGAGCCGTCCGAGACGAGCGTCACGTCGACTTTTCCGTGCAGCTTGGCTTTGACGGCGTACGCGAGCGGTACGCCGACGATGCCGCCGCCTGCGATCACGACCCGGGTCACCCTCGTTGCCACGGCGTGCGCCTCCTTTTACTGCGACTGCATGGACTGCTACTGCATGAGCCACCCGGGCGCCGAGCCGAGCTCGACGCCCTCCACGTGTGCCTCGGCCGCGAGCCGCTGCAGATACTGGACGCCGGCCTTGTGCCGGCTGCGGGACCTCACATGGGAGGCGACCCGCTCGCGCGCGGCGGCGAAGGGCAGCGGCTGCCCGGCGTCGCGCTCGAGAATGCGCACGACGTGCCAGCCGAAGCGGGTCGGAATGGGGCGCGGCCACAGCCCCGGCGGAGCCGCCGCGAAAATCACGCGCTCGAACTCGGGGACGCTCTCGCCGCGCACGAGCCAGCCGAGATCGCCGCCGCGCGCGCCGGAGGGACAGTTGGACAGCTCGCGCGCCGCGGCCTCGAAGTAGTCGGGCTCGCGCTCGCAGCGCGCGAGCACGGTCGCGGCGCGGTCCTTGAGCGGCTCGGCGAGGCGGACGCTGCGGACCTCGAAGAGGATGTGCGCCACGTGCACCCGCTCCCCGATCCGGAACAGCGCCGGGTTTTGCTGATGAAAGCGCTCGAGCTCCGCATCGGTCGGCTCGGGGACCGAGGCCTCGAGCGCGAGCAGCGCATCGAGCGCGTCGTCGAGGTCGGCATCGGAGGGGTCGAGCTCGTCGCGCGTGATGAGGCCGCGCGAGCGCGCCCGGCCGATGATCAGATGCCGCAGCGCGAGCGCCGCCGCCGCCGCGGCGCGCGGATCGGGCTCTTCCTCATGCAGCGCCGCCTCGGCGTCGATGGCCGCCTCCGCAATGACTTCCCCGTTGACGCTCACCTCGCCGGACTTGCGCGCCTCGCCCGATCCGGGATGCCGGTGCCGCAGGCTCATGGCCGCTGGGCTCGCGGCCGCACCACCTGGTACGGCCGCAGCAGGTAGAACACCGAGGCGAAGCCGCTCCAGATGTGCACCAGGCGGCTGAACGGCACCAGCGCGAACAGCGTCATGCCGAGGAACAGATGCACCTTGTAGACCCAGGGCAGGGCGAGGACGACCGACGGGATCGGACGAAAGGTCACGATGTGCTGCGCCCACGCCCGCAGCTCGTCGATGTAGACGCCGCTCGCGAGGTTGCCGGCCGAGAAGAAGATCGTCGAGAGCCCAAAGGAGAGCGTCACGAAGATCCACAGCACCACGACCAGATCCATGGTGCTGCTCGTGATGCGGATCCGCGGCAGCGTGAGGCGCCGATAGATGAGCAGGACGATGCCGATCCAGCCGAGGATGCCGAAAACCCCGCCGCTCACCATCGCGAGCAGCTCGTGCCCCTCGACGCCGAGGCCGACGGCGGTGAACAAGGCTCCGGGAGCGAGCAGCCCGATGAGGTGCCCGAAGAACAGGAACAGCACGCCGACGTGGAAGCAGTTGCTCGCGAGGCGCAGGTTTCCGCGGTGCAAGAGCTCGCTCGAGGCGCTCTTCCAGGTGTAGGCGTCGCGGTCGAAGCGCACGAGGCTCCCGAAGAGGAACACGGTGCCTGCGAGGTAGGGATAGACGCCGTAGAAGAACTCGTTGAGTCCGACTGCGCTCATCGGCGGTCTCGCGTGCCGCTCATGTGGACTTCTCCGTGCGCGGCGGCGGCGGCCGCTGGGTCGCGGCGAGCGGCCGAGGCGGGCGCGCGGGGATGCCCGGCGTCGATGTTCCGGGGTGCGCCGGCATGCCCGCGCGCATGGCGGGCGCGACCAGCGCCTGCGGCGTGAGGAGGGGCTCCCGCCCGTCGGCCGCGAGGCCCTCGCGCTCGATGAGCTGCTCCATCGGCCGCGAGGGCGGCACGGCTTCGTTCGCGGCGCCGCGCGGGGCGCAGCGCACGAGGACCTCGAGCACTCCGGCGTAGGGGCTCTGCGCGCTCGCGAGCCGGCGCGCGAGGAGCCGTAGCACCCCGGCGACCGGACCGAGCTCCCGCCGCGCCTGCCGCCGCGGCAAGAGCGACAGGTATTCGAGGAAGACCGGCAGATGATCCGGCAGCTCGTCGCAATCGAGCTCGAGCCCATGCTGCCGATAGCGCTCGAGCAGCTCGACCATCGCCGTCCCGCGCGCCCGCGACTCCCCGTGCAGATGCTCGAAGAG
>JBOHZT010000417.1:0-2817 GCA_050738535.1 Steroidobacteraceae bacterium | reverse complement strand
GCCTCGGCCAGCGTCCCGTCCGTGCTTCCGTCGTCGACCAGCACCAGCTCGAACGCCTTGCTGCGCAGCACTGCGGCGATCTCGTGGGCGAGGCGGGCCACGTTTCCCGCCTCGTTGTGCATGGGGACGACGACCGATAGCTCGAGAGCCACTATCCCTCCACGACTGCCGCGCGCCTATCGTAGCAGCCTTCTCTGCGCGCGCGCGGCACATGCATTGCTGTCGCATTCCCCCCTCCGCAAGCGCTACGCTCGAGAGCCGGGTGTGCGGGCAGGCAGCATGTGTGGCGTATTCGGCGCGCTGAGCCTCGACAGCCATCCCTTCGAGGCCGCGGAGCGGCTCGAGCGGATGGGGGATACCCTGCGCCACCGCGGACCCGACGGCGCGCGTACGCTGCGATCCGAGAGGCTTGCGCTCGGGGCGACCCGCCTCGGCATCAACGATCTCGAGGCACGCGCGAACCCGCCGCTCGTCAGCGCCTCGGGTGATCTCTGGGTCGCCTGCAACGGCGAGATCTACAACTCGGGCGAGCTGCGCCGCCGGTTCGCGCACTACCCCTTCGGCTCGGGCTCCGACCTCGAGGCTCTGCTTCCGCTGCTCGAGGCGCGCGGCGCCGACGGCATCCGACACCTCGACGGCATGTTCGCGCTCGCCGCCTGGGACCGGCGCCACGAGACGCTCATCCTGGCGCGCGACCGGGCCGGCGAGAAGCCGCTCTTCTACGCCGAGACCGCGGGCGAGCTGTGGTTCGCCTCCGAGATCGCCGCGCTCATCGAGCACGCACCCATCGGCCGGGAGATCGATCCGGTCGCCTTGAGCGAGTTCCTGCGCCTCGGCTATGTGCTCGAGCCGCGCACGCTCTTTGCCGCCATCCGGCGCGTCGAGAGCGGCACCGCGCTCGTCATTCGCGGCAGGCGCCGCAGCGTGCATCGCTACTGGAACCCCTGGCGCAGCGTCGACGCCGCCGAGGGTGCGGGCGGTGCGAGCGGTGCAGCCCGCACGGTCGAGCGGCGCGTCGACCGCTTGCGCGAACTGCTCGAGGCCGCGGTCCGCAAGCAGGTGATCGCCGACGTACCCATCGGTGCGCTCGCGAGCGGCGGGCTCGATTCCTCGCTCATCACCACGCTCGCCGCGAGTGCGCTCGGCGCCGAGCGCGTGACGGCCTTCAGCGCCCGATTCACTGCTGCGAGCTACGACGAAGGGCCCTGGGCGCGACGCTGCGCGCGCTGGGCGGGTACACGGCACGTCGAGGTCCGCTGCGGCGCGACCGAGCTGCGCGAGGCGCTCCTCACGATCGGCGAGCGCAGCGCCGAGCCGGTGAGCGATCCTGCGATCCTGCCGACATTCCTCGTCGCGAGAGCGGCTCGCGAGCACGTCCGGGTCGTGCTCTCGGGCGAGGGGGCCGACGAGCTCTTCGGCGGCTATCCCACCTACCTCGGGCATGCGCTCGCGCCGCGCTACGCGCGCTTGCCGCCGCTCGCGCGGCACACGCTCGAGCGCTGGCTCGCCCGCCGGCCGGACTCGGGCCGCAAGGTGCCCGTGAGCGTTCTGCTGCGCCGTTTCGTTGCAGACGCCGACCGCGAGTGGGTCGAGCGCCATCTCTCCTGGTTCGGAACGGGGCTCGGCGACTCGCATCTGCCGCCACAGGCCCGCGAGTGGCTCGCGCCGCTTCTCGCCGCGTACCGCGCGCATACGCCGCTCGCGGGGGCGATGCTGCTCGACTACTGCACGGCCCTGCGCGAGAAGCTCCTCGTCAAGAGCGATCGCGCGACCATGCTCAACTCCGTCGAGGCGCGCGCGCCGTTCCTCGACTGGCGCCTCACGACCTTCGCGCTGTGCCTGCCGTCGAACGACAAGCTGCGCGGACTCACCACGAAATGGATCCTCAAGCGCGCGGCGAAGCCGCTCCTGCCGCGGGCGCTCGTCACGCGCCGCAAGCGCGGTCTGAGTGTGCCGACGGCGAGTCTCATCGACGGCGCATTGCGCCACGAGGTCGATCACTGGCTCGATCGGCGCACCCTCGAGACTCATGGGCTCCTCGACGTCGCCGAGGTGCGCAGTCAGCTCGAAGAGCACCGCGCCGGACGTGCGAACCGGGCGCGGACGCTGTGGTCCGCGATCGTGCTGCAGCAGTGGGCCGAGCGCTGGCGCCCGGTCATGACCGATCGCAGCGCGCCGCTCTGCGCGGGCGACACACCGTCCCGCGAGGACTGGCTCGCCGCCGCGCAGTCACGCTAGCCCCGCCGGGCGGTGCGACCCGAGCTATCGATACAGGGGCCCCAGCGGCGAGCGGCTGGCGCGCTCGCCCCGCGAACCCGCCGGCAGCGCCATGAACGTGGCGCCAAGCGGCTGCCCGTGCCACTCCCCGCCGGCATAGCACGCGCGATCGAGCTCGCGCAGCAGCGCCTGCGCGCGCGGCTCGCCGATCCGCCGCGCAAGGCCCTGCAGGCCGGCCGGAGCCGGCGCAGCCCACTCGGCCTCGACCCAGGCCAGCAGATTGCGCCGCGCGGCACGGGGATCGTCCGAGCGGCAGGCCGCGAGGAAAGCGCCCCGAGCCTTCGACGCCGACGGCGATGGCCCCGGCGTCGCCTGCGATGACGACGCGCGCCGGCGCCGCGCGAGGAACCAGCCCAAGGCCGTGCAGAGCCAGGCGACGACGACTCCGAGCGTCGTCCACATCCAGGGATTCCCCCAGTCACGCGAGCTCGCCCGCGCGTGGGGGCCGCTCGACGGGCCCGTGGCCGAAGCGCCCCCACCCGTTCTCACGGAGGCCGCACCCGCAGCGCCCGTGCCTGCGGTCGCGCCTCCGCCTGCGCC
>JBOHZT010000416.1:0-2821 GCA_050738535.1 Steroidobacteraceae bacterium | reverse complement strand
GGCAAGCCCTATCGCGCCACACCGGACGACGTCGCCTTCATCCAGTTCTCCTCCGGCTCCACCCGGGAGCCGAAGGGCGTGGTGCTGACCCACGGCAACATCCTCAAGAATGGGCTCGGGGTCTCGGAAGTCGCGCGCTTCACGAGCGACGACGTGAGCCTCTCCTGGATGCCTCTCACGCACGACATGGGCCTCATCGGCTTCTTCATCTACATGTTCGCGAACCGCATCCGCGTGAACCTCATGCCGACGGAGCTGTTCGTGCGCCGGCCGCTGCTGTGGATGACGCTCGCCGCGCGCCAGCGCGCGACCCTCCTGTCCGCGCCCAATTTCGGCTACCGGCACTACCTCAAGGTGCTCGCCGAGCGGCCGGTCGAGGGACTCGACCTCTCAGCCGTGCGCCTCATCTTCAACGGCGCGGAGCCCATCTCCGCGGCGCTGTGCCGGGAGTTCCTCGAGCGGCTCGCTCCCGCGCAGCTCAAGCGCGAGGCGATGTACCCGGTCTACGGGCTCGCCGAGGCCTCCCTCGCGATGACCTTCCCCGCGCCCGGCGCGCCGCTGCGGACGCTGCAGCTCGACCGCCACCATCTCGGCATCGCCGAGCAGGCGAGCTCGGTCGAGCCCGGCTCCCGCGATGCGATCGAGCTCATCTCGGAGGGCAAGGCCATTCCTCACAGCCGCTTGCGGATCGCCGGGGACGACGATCGGACGCTCCCGGACGGACTCGTCGGGCACATCCAGGTGAGCGGCGAGAACGTCACGCGCGGGTACTTCGAGGACCCGGAAGCGAATGCCGCCGCGTTCACGGCGGACGGTTGGCTGCGCACGGGCGACCTCGGCGTCATCGAGCAGGGCGACCTATTCGTCACGGGTCGCGCCAAGGACATCGTGTTCGTGAACGGCCAGAACTACTATCCGCACGACCTCGAGCGCATCGCGCAGGACGCCGCGGGACTCGACCTCGGCAAGGTGGTCGTGGCGGGGGTGAGGCCTCCCGGCGCGCAGGCCGACGAGCTCGTCGTGTTCGTCCTGCACCGCATGCCGCTCGAGGACTTCCTGCCGGTCGCGGCGCAGGTCACGCGGCTCCTCAACGAGCGCGCCGGGCTCGCGGTAAGCGACGTCATCCCGGTCAAGCGCATTCCGAAGACCACGAGCGGTAAGGTCCAGCGTCATCTGCTCGAGCGCGGCTACGCGGAAGGGGAGTTCGCGGCCGAGCTCGAGGCCCTCGCCGCGCTCCGCGCGGCGCGCCGCGAGCCGGCGAGCGCCTCCCGGACCGAGATCGAGGAAAAGCTCCGCTCGATCTGCAGCGCCGCGCTCGAAGGCCAGCTCCTCGGTGCCGAGGACAACCTGTTCGAGATCGGCGCGAGCTCCTTGAAGCTCATCGAGATCCATGAGGCGATCGACCGTGAGTATCCGGGCGCGATCGATCTCACCGAGCTGTTCGAGTATCCGACGATCGCCGAGCTCGCGAGCCACCTCGAGGGGAAGCTGCTCACGACCGCGCGTACAGCGACCGCTTGAGCTTCCAGCGCTTGTGCGACCACGGCCAGTCGGCCGGCGCCGCGCGGATCTGGCGCTCCACCCGCCGCGCATAACGCTCGGTGAGCTCGCCGGGCGCGAGCGGCTCGTCGGCGAGCGGCTCGATCACGACCTCGTAGCGGCCGCGCCGCAGCCGCCGCATCGCGGCGAAGTACACCGGGAACCGCGTGGCGCGCGCGATCTCCTCCGCGCCCACGTAGAAGGCGGTCTCGCGGTTGAGGAACCGCGTCCAGTGCTGGCGCTCACTCGTGCGCGGCTCCTGATCGGCGACCATGGCGATCGCCCGCGGCGCGCGCCCGCGCTTCAAGATGTCGCCGAGCAACTCCTGGGCCGGCACGAGCCGGCTCCCGAAGCGCGTGCGGAGCTTGCGCATCTCGCGCTCGGCCCACGGATCGACGAGCGGCTTGTAGGCCGCGTCCACGGGGAAGCCGAGCCCCAATGCGAGGGCGAGCAGCATCCACTCCCAGTTGCATTGATGCGCGGCGACGAGAATGACGGGCGTGCCGGCCGCGAGGCGCTCGCGCGGCGCCTCCAGACCTTGCAGCACGACGCGGCTCGAGATCTCCTCCGGAGCGAGGCGGGAGGCCTTCACGATCTCGGCCAGCACCTCCCCGAAGCTGCGGTAATAGCGGCGCGCGAGCTCGCGCAGCTGGCGCTCATCGAGCTCCGGGAAGGCCTTCGAGAGGTTCTCGCGAATCACCTTGCCCTGATACGCGAGCAAGCTCGCAGCCGCGCAAAGCGCGCCTGCAAGCCCATAGAGCGCCGTCCACGGCAGCCCCGCGACGAGGCGCACCCACCACGCCGAGGCCTGTGATCGCATGGTGAGGGATTTATAGGCAATCGCGGCCGTCGGTCAAGCGCCGTCCGCGCGAGGCGCGGCGCCTTCAGGCGCGGCGCTGCGCGAGCGCGCTGATGTCCGCGGCGGAGAAGAACTCGTCGACCTCGACGAGCTCGGCGGCGATCGCCTCGACGTGCGCGCCGAGCTCCCCGTGCGGCGCGCTCGGCGCGCAGGACTCGAGCCGCAAGGCAAGATCGCGGAGCCGGCCCGCACCGATGTTGTCGCTCGCGCCCTTCAACTTGTGGGCGGCGCGCCGGAGCCGCTCGCGATCGCTCGCGGCGCTCGCGCCGCGCATCTCCTCGAGCGCGCGCGCCGCGCTCCCGCGAAACGCGGCGACGAGCTCGTGCATGAATGCTGGATCGTCCGCGGCGAGGCTGCCGAGGCGCGCGAGATCGAGCGGCGGGGCCTCGAGGCTCGGCGCGACCGCCGCGCGCGGTGCGGCCG
>JBOHZT010000415.1:0-2832 GCA_050738535.1 Steroidobacteraceae bacterium | reverse complement strand
GATTCGGTGTTCAGCATTTTCTCGGTCACCAAGGCCTTCACCAATGTGCTGACGTTGCGCGCCATCGAGCTCGGTCAGTTCGCGCTCACGAGCCGCATCTCGGACATCATCCCGGAGTTCTCGGGGCATGGTCGAGAGGCCATCGAGATCTGGCATCTGCTCTCGCATCAGGCGGGTTTCCCCATCATCTTCGAAGTCAAGCCGGGGATGTACATCGATCGATTCGACGAGATGCTCGCCGCCGTCGTGGAAGTCGTGAAGCCCGTGGATGCGCCGTGCGCGAAAGTGTCCTACTCGCCGCTCGTCAATCATGTGCTGCTCGGCGAGGCGGTGCGCCGCACCGATCCGAAGCGCCGCTCCTACCGGGCGATCGTGCAGGACGAGATTCTGACCCCGCTCGGCATGAAGGACACCTCGGTCGGGGTGCGCGCGGACTTGAAGCCGCGCAAGGTCGTTCCGAACTTCCGGGGCAACTACCCGATCGGTCACCGCGGGCACAGCGACCTCGGCCCGAACGGCGCGTTCGAGGAGGAGCACGCGGAAATGCCGTGGGTCGGCATCGCTTCCACGGTGCCGGACATGTTCCGCTTCACGGAGATGCTGCGCCGAGGCGGCACGCTCGATGGCGCGCGGATCCTCTCGCCTGCGATCCTCGAGCTCTCCTGCCGGAACTGGACGGGCGACAAGCCGAACGAGCTCGACGCCGGGCGCAGCAAGGCGCGAGGCTGGGCGCGGCAGCCGGCCTCGATCGGGCTCGGCTTCGCGCTGCGAGGCAGCGACCTCGGCCACCATCTGTTCGGCTCGCTCGCGTCCCCTGGCACATTCGGCAATTACGGCGCCGGCACGACGCTCTTTTGGGTGGACCCGCAGCGGGGTATCAGCTTCGCCTGCCTCTCTGCCGGGGTGATGGAGAGCAACGCCAACGTGGAGCGCTTCCAGAAGCTCTCGGATATCGTCACCTCGGCGGCGGAGTGAGCCGTACGGTCTCGGGGGTGAAGCGATAGACGATCCAGGCGGCGGCGAGACACAGGGCTGCGCCCACCAGGAAGGGCAGCGCAAAGAAATCGAGGACGAGAAACCCAGCGAGCAGGGGACCGATCGCCATGCCGACGCTGAAGCCGAGCGTCGTGATGCTCATTTGCTTGCCCTGGCCGCCGGAGCGGGCAGCGTCGGCCGCGAGCGCGAACGCCGGGGCGGCGACGCTCGCCGATGCGATCCCAAGCAGGATGCGCAGCCCGACGAGCTGCCACAGCGCCGTCACCCAGCCTTGCAGCGCAGTCGCCGGAGCGAGCAGGAGGAGCCCAGCGATGATGAGCGGTCGGCGGCCCGCGCGATCCGAGAGCCAGCCGAGCGGGACCTGCAGGATCAGGCGGCTGAACGTCGAGCTGCTGAAGGCGATCGCGAACAAGAATGCGTCGATGCCCAGCATGCGGTCGAATTGCTTCTCGAGCGTCGCCACCAGCGTGAAGGCGCTCGCCATCGCCAGCATGGCGACGCCCGATCCCACGACGCCCGCCGACCAGATGCGGCGGTCGAAGAAGCCCGGCTCGCCGGAGTGCTGAAGTTCGCTCCTGCGGCTCGCGGCGGCTCCTGCCGCCGGCTCGCTCACCCAAAGCTGAACGAAAAGCACGGCAAGCGCCACGCACCCCGCGCCGACGATGAACGTTACCGAGAAGCCGAAGCGCACTTGTAGAAATCCGCCGATCAGCGGTCCGATCGCAAGGCCGAGCATCCTCATGGCGGAGTAGACGCCCATGGCCTGACCGCGAGTCTCCGTGTGAGTCATGACCGCCATCAATGCGAGCGTGGCCGGCACCGTGATCGCGAAGCCCACACCCTGCACGCAGCGCAGCGCGAGCAGCCAGACGTAGCGCCCCGCTGCAATATAGGCGAGGAGGCTTCCCGCCATGATCGCGAGCCCCAGCTGCACCAGCAGCTTGCGGCGGCCGGTGCGGTCGATGAGCGAGCCGGCGAGCGGCTCGCCGCAGGCGCTCACGATCCCGTAGGCGGACAGCAGCAGGCCGACGCGGATCGTCTCGGAGAACGGGAACCACGGAAAGGGCACGCGTGCCACGTAGAGCGGGATGACGACGAACAGCAAGCTGTTGCCGATGGCGTCGCCGAGGCGGGCGAGCGATAGGGCCCATACGGGCCGTTCGATACCGGCTCTTGCGGTCGCGGCTGTGCCCTCGACGGTGATGGCTGTGGCGAGGCGGATGCAATCGGCCGCTGGGGCGGCATGTCGGGCAATGCCGCGAGCCGCGCCCGGGTTCCGCGCGATGGATTGCCGAGGCCTGGCTTTATTCGCGGCGGGGAGCGCCGGACCGCGCCGGACCCTTCTCCTGCCGCTGCAGTGCGCGCGCCTGCTCGCCGACGTAGGCGCGTATGTCATCGGCTTCCCGAGGGGTGAGATACGCGCTCCAACTCACCATGCCACGTGCGGCGAGCGCGCCGCCCAGCACGATGCTGCGCCAGGCAGCCGGATGGGTGAGTGTCGCCGAGCGCCGCAAGTCGGGGATCACGCCGCCCGAACGCGTACCAAAGCCGTGGCAGCGGGCGCAGTATTCGCCGTACGCCTTCGCACCCGCGGCGACTCGCGCGGCCGCCGCGATCGTGGCCGGCGGATTGGCGGGCGGTGCGAAAGGCGGGTCGGGGGGCAGCTGGACCTTTCCGTCGAGAGCGAATGCGACGAGCTTCCCATACTGCGGAACGCGCGCGCGGGCCCCCATGCTTTGATAGAAGGAGGCGCCCGAGGCAACGACGACGTACTGCTTGCCGGCGACGCTGTAGGTGATCGGGCCGGCGGAGATCGCATTGGGCGTCTTCCAGCGC
>JBOHZT010000414.1:0-2852 GCA_050738535.1 Steroidobacteraceae bacterium | reverse complement strand
ACCCGAGGGCTCGGGACGCTGGAAATGCCGGTAGGTTCTCGGCGGCGCCATCCGGCCCCGCGCCGTGCGCAGGAGCAGCCCCTGCTGGATCAGGAACGGCTCGATCACCTCCTCGAGCGTGCCGCGATCCTCCCCGAGGGCCGCCGCGAGCGTCTCGATGCCGACGGGCCCACCTGAGAACTTGTCGATGATCGTCGTCAGCAGCTTCTGGTCGAGCGTGTCCAAGCCCTCCGGATCCACCTCGAGCAGATCGAGCGCCTCCTCGGCGAGCCGCTCGTCGATGCGGCCGCCGGCCCGCACCTGCGCGAAATCGCGCACCCGCCGCAGCAACCGATTGGCGATGCGCGGCGTGCCGCGCGCGCGCTGGGCGATCGCACGCGCGCCGCCCGTGTCGACCTCAACCTGAAGTATACCTGCCGAGCGGCGGACGATCCGGTCGAGATCCTCGATGCCGTAGAACTCCAGGCGCTCGACGATACCGAACCTGTCGCGAAGTGGCGACGTGAGCAGTCCCGCGCGCGTCGTCGCCCCGACGAGCGTGAACGGCGGCAGGTCGAGCTTGATGGAGCGCGCGGCCGGTCCCTCGCCGATCATGATGTCGAGCTGGCAGTCCTCCATCGCCGGGTAGAGCACTTCCTCCACAACCGGGCTCAGGCGGTGGATCTCGTCCACGAACAGCACGTCCCGCGGCTGCAGGTTCGTGAGCTGCGCCGCAAGATCGCCCGCGCGCTCGAGCACCGGTCCGGAAGTCTGCCGCAGCGCGACACCGAGCTCGGCGGCGATGATATGGGCGAGCGTGGTCTTTCCGAGGCCGGGCGGACCGAAGACGAGCACATGGTCGAGCGCCTCGCCGCGCTGACGCGCGGCGCTCACGAAGATTCCCAAGCGCTCCTTGACGGGGCCCTGCCCGACGTACTCCTCGAGACGGCGCGGCCTGATCGCGCGCTCGACCCCCTCGTCCTCGAGACGCACCGTGGGGCTCACCACTCTGCCGGCGTCCACTCGAGCTGCCTCAACCGCGCGCGGCGCCCTGCAGCGCGCGACGGATCAGCTCCTCGGTCGACTGCGCCCCGGGTCCGGTCACCTTCAGCAAGCGACTCGCCTCCGCGGGCTTGTAGCCGAGCGCGACCAGCGCATCGAAGGCCTCTCCTTCCGGACTCGAAGCCGCCGGCCTCGCGGCCGCATGGGGATCCTCTGCATCCGTCCCGCCGAGCCGCCCGCGCATCTCGACGAGCAAGCGCTCGGCGGTCTTGCGCCCGACACCCGGCACTCGGGTGAGCGCACCGGCATCCTGGCTCTCTACGCAGCGCGCGAACGCGTCGATGCTGATGCCCGAAAGCAGCGCAAGCGCGATCTTCGGACCCACGCCCGAGACTTTGATGAGGCTGCGAAACAGCCGCCTCTCCTCCTCGGAGCCGAACCCGTAGAGCACGTGCGCATCCTCGCGCACGACCAGGTGGGTGAGCAACCGTACCGCGTCTCCGACGGCCGGCAGATGAAAGTAGGTCGACATCGGGGCCTCGAGCTCGTACCCCACGCCACCCACGTCTATCGTGAGCCGGGGCGGGGTTTTCGAGGCGACGCGACCGGTGAGCGAGCCGATCATGCCGGCGGCCGCCAACCGATCGAATGCATGCGGCGCGAGTGAGCGTGACAGACCGCGACGGCGAGCGCGTCGGCCGCATCGGCCGGAATCGCGTCCTCGATGCCGAGCAGCGCCCTCATCATGTGGGCCACCTGCCGTTTGTCGGCCCCGCCGAAGCCGACGACCGCCATCTTGATGGCCCGCGGCGCGTACTCGAACACCGACGTGCCGAGCGGAACCGCGCTCAAGGCCGCGCCGCGAGCCTGCCCGAGCTTCAGCGCGCTCGCCACGTTCCGGTTCACGAACACGCGCTCCACGGCGACCTCGTCGGGACGGTGCTTCGCGATGATCGCCTCGACGGCCTCGAAGAGCACGCGCAGGCGCCTCGCGAGACTCGCCTCCGTCGCGCAGATACAGCCGTGCGCCACGTGCAGGGTGCCTGAGAGCTGCCAGTCGACGAGACCGTAGCCCATGCGGCGCGAGCCGGGGTCGAGCCCGAGGATGCGCAGCCCGCGGCCGCCGCCCGGCATGGGCTGAGGCGTCGGCGCTTTCGGCTCGCGAGTGAGCGCGCCAGGATCAAATGCTCTCCAGGAGCTCGCCCGCGACTTCGGCATTCGTGTAGACGCTCCGCACGTCCTCGAGGCTCTCGAGCGCCCTCAGCAGTCGAGCCATCCGCGCCGCCTCCGCAGCTGCGAGCTGCACCGTCACGCAGGCCCGGTAAGTCACTTTGCTCGCCCGCGCCTCGCAGCCGGCCAATCCTAGACGCGCACGCACCGCGCCGAGCTCGCTCGGGTCCGTGAGCAACTCGACCGATCCGTCCGGCCGCACCGCCACGTCCTCCGCTCCCGCCTCCCAGGCGAGCTCCGTATGCGACGCGAGCGCCGCTGCGGAGCCATACTCGAGCCGGCCCACCTCCCTGAAAAGATAGCCGACCGAGCCCTGCGCTCCGAGATAGCCGCCGTGGCTCGCGAGCGCCGCGCGGACCGCGGCGGCCGCACGGTCGCGGTCGGGAGTACGGCAATCGACCATCACCGCAGAATCGCCGGGTCCATAGCCTTCGTATCGTACGCTGTGCACGGCTCCGGCCGGCTCACGCCGCGCCGCGGCTCGGGCGCGTATCATAGCGGCAAAGCCTCCCCGCGACACGTCCCTCCACGCCCCGCCGCGGACCGAGCCGCACACTCGTGGAAACCGTTCAGCTTTGTCCGCCCGAGATCCTGAGCGCCCTTGCACGACTGCGCGCGGCGCTCGAACATGATTGGAGCAT
>JBOHZT010000413.1:0-2860 GCA_050738535.1 Steroidobacteraceae bacterium | reverse complement strand
TAGTACGAGAGGACCGGGATGGACGCACCTCTGGTGTTCCGGTTGTCACGCCAGTGGCACTGCCGGGTAGCTATGTGCGGACGGGATAACCGCTGAAAGCATCTAAGCGGGAAGCCCCCCCCAAGACTAGATCTCCCTGGGAGCTCGACTCCCCTGAAGGGCCCACGAAGACTACGTGGTTGATAGGCTGGGTGTGTAAGGCCAGTAATGGCCTCAGCTAACCAGTACTAATTGCCCGTGAGGCTTGACCATATAACCTCAAGGCGTTTGCCACCCGGCGAGCGCCGGCGAGGTGATGCCAAGATGGAGCAGATCCGAGGCGGCCGCGAGGCTGCCGCAGGATCGACTCGCATCGCGAGCGCGACAGCGTCGAAACCAAAGAACGAACCGGATTGGAGGCAGGTGTGCCGGAGTGCGAGCTCCGGCACACCGGTCTCGACAAGCTTGCCTGGCGGCCATAGCGAGCGGGAACCACCCGATCCCATTCCGAACTCGGAAGTGAAAACGCTCTGCGCCGATGGTAGTGTGGCCGCAGGCCATGCCAGAGTAGGTCACTGCCAGGCATCCCACCGAACGCCCCTGAGGCCCCGAGGCTTCAGGGGCGTTTTCCTTGTTGTCCGCGGCGCGCGAGGTTGGCGTGCCCGCGAGGCTTCGCGTTAAGTCAAACCTGTGCCGTGGCCATCGCGGCGGCCTGCGCCGCGCGGCGCGGAAGTGTGCGCCGCTCCCCTGACGCGCCCGCGGGAGCTGCGCCAAACTGCCGCAATTGCGCAGGCCCTTTCGGGGGCGCGAGCGGTCACAGGCGCGCCTGAATATGCCGGGGTCGCACGAGAAGAACGTCAGTCGATCATCGAGCGCCCGGTGGCCCGTGATCCTCTGCATTGCAGCGGCTCTCGCGATCACGACGGCGGCGGCCGTCCGCCATCTCCTGCAGCTGCAACGCTTGCGGCGCGTCGGCGCCGGATTTGCTCCGCACCCGTCGGCGCATATCGAATGGCTCCTCATGGCGCTTTGCGCGGCGCTCGCCGCCGCCGCCACGCTCGCGGCAGGCATCGCTTTGGAGCTGTGGCTCGCCTTCCGACGCAACGGTGGCACGCGCAACTCGCGCTATCGGGCGGTGCTCGAGCAGTCGCCGAACGGCGTGGTCATCGCCGACGCGGGTAACTTCCGCATCGTCGATGCGAATCCCGCGTTCTGCGCTGCGGTCGGGCGTTCGGCGGGGGAGCTGCATGCGCTCACGCTGCTCGAGATCTTCGCAGACGAGCGCGCGGATGCCGAGGCACTCCCCGCGAAGCTGAAGAGGCCGGCCCCGGCGCACTCGATGCGCTTGCGGCTGCGCTGCAAGAACGGGAAGAGCCGGGAGGTCGAGGCGACCGGCTACCCGTTGAGCCTGCATGGCCGCGCGGTGCTCGCTTTCAGCATCACCGACGTGACGCTGAGGCGCAAGATCGAGATCCAGCAGCTCGAGCGACAGCAGGAGCTCGATCACCTCGCGCATCACGACCAGCTGACCGGCCTGCCGAATCGACTCTACCTCCAGCACCATTTGCCCGGTGCGATCGAGCAGGCGAAGGGCGCCGGGACGATGCTCGCGGTCCTGTTCCTCGACCTCGACCGCTTCAAGGACATCAATGACTCCCGGGGTCACGAGACGGGCGACAAGCTGCTCAAGGCCGTCGCGGAGCGCGTGCGCGCGACGGTTCGCGAGGAGGACGTCGTCGTCCGGATGGGCGGGGACGAGTTCATCGTGGTGCTGCGGTCCGTCGAGCACGCGCAGCTGGTCCAGGAGATGGCCGCGCGCATCACCGAGGCGCTGAGCGCGCCGGTCATCGTCGACGGCCGCCCGCTCGTCACGACGGTGAGCGTCGGCGTCAGTCTCTACCCGCGAGACGGCG
Organism: Steroidobacteraceae bacterium; assembly: GCA_050738535.1. Classification (GTDB taxonomy): domain Bacteria; phylum Pseudomonadota; class Gammaproteobacteria; order Steroidobacterales; family Steroidobacteraceae; genus JASHUC01. The sequence continues at coordinate 968 of JBOHZT010000413.1, read as the reverse complement.
CGAGCATGGGTGAGCTGCTGCGTCACTCGGACACGGCGATGTACCAGGCCAAGGAGCGGGGCCGCAATACCTTCCAGCTCTTCAGCCCCGTGATGGCGCGCAAGCTGCGCGAGCGCGTCGCGGTCGAGGCGAGCCTGCGGGCCGCGCTCGAGCGCGGCCAGCTCGACGTGCATTATCAGCCCATCGTCGAGATCGCCTCGAGCAAGGTGGTGACGCTCGAGGCGCTGCTGCGCTGGAAGCACCCGACGCAAGGCTACGTCCTGCCGGATCGGTTCATCGACATCGCGGAGGAGACCGGCCTCATCGTGCCGGTCGGGGAGTTCGTGCTGCAGCGCGTGCTCCGCGACGTGAGCTTCTGGGAGCGCGCCGGCGCCCGGCCGGTGCCGGTCGCGGTGAATATCTCCGCCGTACAGCTGCAGCGCTCCAATCTGTGCGACAGGATCCTCTCGTTGACGCGCGAGCATGGCGTGAGCCCCGGCATGCTGCAGCTCGAGCTCACGGAAAGCACCATGTTCGAGCGCCGTGAGATGCGCGGCGGCGATCTGCGCCGCGATGCGATCGCCCAGCTGCGCGAGCTCGGCGTGCGCATCGCGATCGACGACTTCGGGACCGGCTATTCGAGCCTCGGCTATCTCAAACAGTGGCACGTCGACTTCCTGAAGATCGACCGCAGCTTCGTGCGCGATCTCGTGACGGACATGAGCGATCTCGCGATCGTCGGCGCGATCATCGCGATCGCGCGCCATCTCAACATCAAGGTGGTCGCGGAAGGCATCGAGGGCTGGCAGCAGCTCGAGAAGCTGCGCCAGCTCGGCTGCGGCCTCGCGCAGGGCTTTCTCTTCGCGCGGCCCGACTCGGCGCCGCAGTGCCTGAAGCTGCTCTCGGGCGCCCCCCTCAAACTCGCCGAGCCGGGCATCGACACCGGCGAGTTCGATCTCGAGGCGCTGACCGCGACCGGCACCATTCCC
>JBOHZT010000412.1:0-2866 GCA_050738535.1 Steroidobacteraceae bacterium | reverse complement strand
CCGCTGAAGTAATTCCGCCCGTGCGGCCCTCGGCGCGGTGGCGGGTCCGCACCGTCTGCGCCTTGCCGGAATACCGGCTCTCGGTGGAATTCATGGACGGTCTGACCGGCATCGTCGATCTTCGCGACCTTGTCACCTCGCCCCAGGCCGGGGTCTTCGCCAGCTTGCGGGACCGCACCCTGTTCGATCGGGTCCGCATCGAGTACGGTGCCGTCACGTGGCCGGGGGAGATCGACCTAGCGCCGGACGCCATGTATCGGGCCATTCAGGCGAGCGGCGAATGGCGGCCGGTTTGAGCACACGAGTGACGACGAACTCGAAGTCAAAAGGCTGGCGTCGTCGAGATCCAGATGAGGCTGTAGGACGATGCTCAAAGTTTTCGTGCTGGTGGCCTTCGTCGCCCTGGCTGCTGCGCTTTACGCTCTCGGAACCCTAGAAAAGGTAGTGTTGGTGTTCAGGGGTAGTCTAAATCCGCTGCCGCAGATACCTCATGTCAAGCGTACATGAGGCGACGTGCCGGTGCGGCTTTTACGCCAACATCACGGTGGGCGGCGGCATGGCGACCTATTTGGAGAACTCGCCGTTTCCGTTTTACTGCGAGCGTTGCGGCGCCTTATCGAAGCCAATACGAGCCTTCGCTCGCCAGTGTGCCCGAAGTGCAAGTCAACGGACATCTCATCACCTCTCGGGCGGCGACCGGAATTGCAGCAGTGGCTCGGATTACTGCATCGAGCCGGCGCTACGCCTCGCCGAGCGCCAGGAGCAGGCCTTCGCGGCGCTCCCGGAGAAGACCGGGCGCGACCGCTATGAGGCGGTCGCCGACCTCATCGAGATATGCCGCCGCAGATCCTCGGCGCCGAAGTAATAAGAGCGCGCAAGATCGCCAAGGCGGGCCGCGTCCGTGACAAGAACCGACGACCAGACCTTCATGATTGTCCGCGATGCACGCCCCGGCGATGCGTTGGCAATTCTCGCGGCACAGCGCTCCGCGGTGCGCGGGGGGTGCGCGGGGTCTGGGGAGATGTATACAGCCGGGAGATCGTCGACAGCTGGGCACCGCTCAGCATTTCGTCCGAGCGCATCGAGGCGCTGTCGCGCTGCATTGAGCGGGGTGCAGAGGTGATCTTCGCAGCCGAGGATGAAGCGGGTCACGTCATTGGATTCGGTGCGATCGTACCCGGCAACTCGGAGCTGCGAGCGCTATATGTGAGCGCCGAGGTCGGGCGCAAAGGCGTTGGCCGCGCCATCCTGTCTCGGCTCGAGGCTCGGGCGCGACAAGCCGGACTGAGCGAATTGCGGCTGGATGCTTCCCTCAATGCTGCGCCCTTCTACGAGGCGAACGGCTATGTCGCGCTCCAACGGGGCGAGCACACCCTGCCGTCCGGTACCCGTATGGCCAGTGTGCGCATGCGGAAGGCCCTGCTCTGATGGCGGTTCCCGGCAAGGCTCGCGATCTCGCTCCCGCGCCGCTCAATGCACGCTCGCTCACCGCGCCGGAATTCCACCAGCTCGGTAAAGGGCCGCCGGCGACGGAATGGTTCGCCAACATCGACAACCCGAATACCGGCCGGGCCTACCGCAACGACCTTAAGGAGTTCATGACCTTCATCGGGATCGCCTCCCCCGAGGAGCTGCGGCTCGTCACCCGCGCGCACGTGCTCGCCTGGCGAGCCGACCTCGAGCGCCGCAAGCTCTCAGGCGGTACGATTCGCCGCAAGCTCGCGGCCCTCTCCTCGCTGCTCCTCTATCACGGCCTGCGGCGCCAGGAGCTCTTCCGGCTCACCGTGCAGGATATCCATCCCCACCGCGGCGTGCCGCACCTGCGCGTGCACGGCAAGGGAAGCAAGGTGCGGCACATTCCGCTGCATCCCGGGACCCAGGAGCTCCTCGCCGACTATCTCGAGGCCTCCGGCCACGCGTCCGAAAAGTCAGCCGCCCTCTTTCGCCCGATCCGCAACAACCGCACCGGCGAGCTCGACCGGACGCTCTCCGGTGACGGAATCTACAAGCTTGTTCGCGGTTATGCGAGGAAGCTCGGCATCGCCATCGGCGTGCATGCCCTGCGGGCCACCGCCGCGACCAACGCGCTCGAGCACGAGGCCGACATCGCCAAGGTCCAGGAGTGGCTCGGGCACGCGAACATCGCGACCACCCGCCTCTATGACCGACGGAAAAGCCGGCCGGAGGATTCACCCACCTTCAAAGTGGCGAATTAGCGCCCGTTGGCTCTACGTGCTGAGTCACCCGCGATCAGCTCTCGCGAGTCGCGAAACTCTTTCTTCCGCTGCAGTCCGATCACGAGTGCTCCGACATAGTCGTTCGCATAATCCCGGGCGACCTGGCGCGTACCCTCGAAATCGTGGGCGGTCCGTTTGACGAGGTGCAACAGATGGTCCACGGCTGACGTGCACGCGTCAACGTACTCGTCCAACTTCCCGTAAGTCAGCCCTGTCCCCCTCGATGCGCCACATTCTCCAATCCGCGCCGTCTCGCACCACATCATAGTGGGCGACGCTCTTGTTCCGAGCAGTCCGGAGCAATTCGCCGATGTCGGTATCGAGAGTGGAGACGGGTATCTTCGTAACATGATCCAAGCGTCGATCGAACTCTGCTAAATTCCCGATGACCTGCCTTTTCTCCTCGGAATCGTCGAACGCTCGACGAACTTCCACGGGCACCCGTCCGCTCAGCCGAGCGACTCGGCAGCACTATCCGATAATCCTTGCGAAGCTCATCCAGAACGAGCGGGTCGCGCAGCACTCTGACCGCGACTGCCACGCTCGCCGAATTTGAATCTCGGTCCAGCACCAATGCCCCGATCTCACGGAGCAAATCGATGACGAAGGTGTCCGTGACAGTATTGTGC
>JBOHZT010000411.1:0-2871 GCA_050738535.1 Steroidobacteraceae bacterium | reverse complement strand
CTGACACCCGCGTCCTCATCGAGCACGAGCTCGCCACCAAGCCCACCCGCGAGCCCGCGCCGATCATCAGCCGGCCCTTCGAGGAGGCGGCGCTCTACGACCCGATCCAGGCGGCCATCGACTGGCCCTTCGAGCATCCCTGCCGCACACGCTATTCGGATGGCTCATACGGCGTGTGGTATGGCGCGCGCACGCTCGAGACCTCGATCCGGGAAACGGCGCACCACTTTCGCCGCGACACGCTCGCAAGCGAGATTGCGGCGCGCAGCAGAGCGCCGATCTACCAGGAGCGGCGCGTCCACCGCGTGCGCTGCAGCGCCCTATTGGTCGACCTGCGGGCGCTCTGCGCCGAGGAGCCGCGCCTCATCGATCCGGACGATTATTCCTATTGCCGCAGCCTCGGGGCGCAACTGCGGGAAGCGGCGCTACCCGGCTTGCAAAGCCGGTCAGTGCGGCATGCCGGCGGCGAGATCGCGGGCGTATTCCTCCGCCAGACCCTCAGCGACCCGCGCGATGTGTGCTATCTCACCTATGTCCTCGATCCGGGCAGCGGACGCGTCGATGTCGAGCGCACACCGGGCAAGGCTGACTGGACGATCACCCAGCCCGGTATGCGGCGCTGATCACGTCCATCGAGCGTGAGCATCCTGATGTCCGTCAGTCGATCGTCTTGCTCCCAACATTGGACATCTCGCTATCGATCCCGGTGTTCGTATACGCGCTGATGGCAAAATACCAAGTGCCCGCGCCGAGATTCGTCACGATATAGGTCGTGGTGCCCGGGTCCTGGACGTTGATCGTATTGCTCAGCGAGCTGGCGCTCGTGCTGTAATGAATGGAGTAGCCAGCCAGGTCGGTCAACGCTGAGCCATTGGTGTTGGTCGTCGGAGCGCTCCACGTGAGCGTCGCGCTACCCTTGCTGGTCGGCGGAGGTGTCGTCGGCGGAGGTGTCGTCGGCGGAGGCGACGCGGGCGGAGGCGACGCGGGTGGAGGTGACGTCGGTGGAGGCGCTGCCGGTGGAGGCGCCGCCGGTGAAGGCGCCGCCGACGCGGGTGCCGATGCGGTGGAGAGTTGGCTGCTGGATGTGCTCGCAGGAGGCGGCGCGCTCGAGCCATACTTGCAGCCCGACAGGAGCAGCCCCGCGAGCGCGATGCCGCAGAAGGCTTTTAGTGACCCCATCGACATCTCTCCCCCCGGGTGGGCCTCCGGAATGCTGTAACGGGCGGCCGCGAGCGGCAGCGCACTCTTAACAGCAACGCCCATGCCAGTGGTTCACAAACCTTGTTAATTCAATGTGTTGTCTGCAATTTCACCGTGGCGCGCGGGTTCCGGAGAGCTCATTCCGTCTCCGATGGGAGACCCATTCTGTCAAGTCGACCGTGAGGATGTTGATAAGTGTTTGAAATACCAGGAAGGTGTTGATGTCGTGGGTCGCAGACGAGTGGACAATGGGTGCCCTGGTGCGACTTCTCGTCCGGGAAGATGAGCCGCAATTCACCCGGGCCCGGCGGCTCATCCAACGGCGTGCTGCGCGCGGCGCGCCGGTGCTGATTACTTCCCTTGACGAAGGGAAAAGATCGTCAAATGATTTCTCTATGGACAGGGCACGCTTCGCTCGATTCCGGCAGGGGGAGGGAAGTCGCGAATTGCCGCTCAGCCGCATCCTTACTATACTTTGATAAGTAAGGAGCCTCCCACGGAGCCCCCATGAGCGCAGAATCCACCCTGACGAGCAAAGGCCAGACCACCATTCCGAAGGATATTCGCGACCGTCTACACATCAAGGCGGGCGATCGGATGACCTTTACCGTGATGCCGGACGGCGCGGTGCTGCTGCGGATTAAGAACAAGAGCGCCATGAGCCTGGCGGGGAGTCTGCGCAGAAAGGGCCAGAAGGCGCTGGCGGTGGAGCAGCTTTCCCGCTGATGGTCGGCCTTGATACAAACGTCCTGGTGCGATTCCTCGTCCGGGATGACGAGCTGCAATTCGCCCGCGCCCGGCGGCTCATACGGCACGGGGCCGCGCGCGGCGAGCCGGTGCTGATCGGCCTGCTCGTCCTGCTCGAGACCGAGTGGGTGCTGCGCAGCCGTTACGGGCTCGCCAAGCCTGAAATCGCGGCCGCATTCTCCGGATTGCTGGAGGCTTCCGAGCTGCTCTTCGAGGACGAAGCCTCCGTCGAGCAGGCCCTTTACATGTGGAAGGACTCGAGCGCGCAGTTCGCCGACTGCCTGATCGGGGCGCGGCATTGGGCACTCGAGTGCAGGGCGACGGCATCGTTCGACGCCAAGGCGTTGCGGCTCCCCGGCTTCGTCGCGGTGTAAGTCCGGTCGCACGCACGCTCGATTAACCGGGGATGCTTTGGGTCCGCGGAGGAATGTCTACCCTTTACGGCGGGAAAAGAACGCTAAATAACTTCCCCATGGACGGGGAAACCCTGAAGTACATCCATGGACGCCCGGCGGCTGCCGCAGACTGCGCCGTGAGCCCTTGAATTGCCGCTCGACTCGAGCAAGGTGATCACGCTGACCGGCATCCGGCACAGGAATTCGGACGTCACTTCGGACGTCAGATATAACACCCCGAGCAGCGTCGCTCCACGTGAATAATTGACTGTTTGCACCCGAAATGCAGAGTGCCACGCCGCGAATGTCTGTGCTGTAATGGCGCCCGGAGTGACCCCCAAGCGCTGGGAGCGGGGAATGCGCCCATGTTGGCCCGCAGAGAGGATTTCGAGATGGCAGACGATGCCCTGCGGCTCGAGTCGCGTGTAGCGAAGATCGAGTCGGACGTCGCCCACATCGACTCGACCGTCGCGGTCATTCAGATCGACCTGCGCGAGCTGCGCAAGAACATGGGCGACGGCTTCAAGAC
>JBOHZT010000410.1:0-2879 GCA_050738535.1 Steroidobacteraceae bacterium | reverse complement strand
GAGGACGGGGAGCGCGTGCGCTACCGCATCGTCGGCCCGGACGAGATCGACATGGCGCCCGAATACATCAGCATGGACGCGCCGCTCGGCCGCGCGCTGCTGCGCAGATCGCTCGACGACGAGATCACCGTCGAGGTCCCCGGCGGCACGCGCACGTACGTGATCTGCGAGATCCGGTATGAGCCCGCGACGCCGGTCACCACCTCACGAGCACATTCTTGAACTGCCAGGGATCGCTCCTGTCGAGCTCCTCCTCGAAGAGCTGCTCGCGACCCTCGAGCGGCGTCCACTGCGAGTAGCGACCGACGACCGGCCCGAGATACGGCCGGCAGATCTCGAGATTGCGCCGGAAATCCATCTCGTCCGGCTCGACGATGCCGCGGCGCGGGTTCTCCATGGCCCAGATCATCCCCGAGAGGCACGCCGCGGTCACCTGCAGGCTGGTCGCGTTGTTGCAGGGCGCGAGCGCGCGGGCCTCCTCGATCGAAAGCTGCGAGCCGTACCAGTAGGCGTTCCGCCCGTGACCGGCGAGGAGCACGCCGAGCTCGTCGATGCCCGCGACGATGTCGTCCATTAGGATGTGCTGGCGCTCCTGCTGCACGAAGTTGCGGCCCGCGAGCTCGTGCAGGGAGAGCACGGCGGCATCGCACGGGTGATAGGCGTAGTGCACCGTGGGCCGGTAGACCGTCCGCCCCTCCTCGCTCACGGTGAGATAGTCGGCAATCGAGATCGACTCCCCGTGAGTGATGCAGAATCCGTGGAACGCGCCGGCAAGAGGCGTCCATGTGCGCACGCGCGTCGCCGCGCCCGGCCGCATGAGATAGATGGCGCATCGCGAGCCCGATTCATGGCGGCGGCCCTCGGGCGGCAAGGCTTGCTCGTGCGTGCCCCAACCGAGCTCGCTCGGCTGCGAGCCCTCGCTCACGAAGCCGTCGATCGACCAGGTGTTCACGAATTCCCCACGGGGCCTGGGTTCCCGCGCCGCCTGGGTGTCGCGCTCGGCGACGTGGATCACCTTGACGCCGAGGCGCCGCGCGAGGCGCGCCCAGTCCTCGCGCGAGCTGGGGCTCTCCGCCGCAACGCCGAGATCGGAGGCGATGTCGAGCAACGCCTGTTTGGTGAAGTGCGAGACCAGACCGGGATTCGCGCCGTGCGTCAGCACCGCCGTGGGCGCATTTCGCTGCCCGGCGCGCAGCGCTAGCGCTTGCTCGCGCAGCCGGTAGTTGGTGCGGCTTGCCGCGGGCACTGAAGGGTCCGTGTAGCCGCCCGGCCAGGGCTCGATGCAGGTATCGAGATACAGGGCGCCGCGCTCCCGCGCGAGCTCGACCAACGCGAGACTCGAGACGTTCACGGACACATTGAGCAGGAAATCCCCTGGCGCGAGCCGCGGAGCGAGCACACGGCGGAAATTCGCGGGGTCGAGCGGCTCGACGACGAGCTCGACGCCGCAGCGCTGCGCCTCGGCCCTGCCGGCCGCGTCTGCGGAGATGAGGGTGATGCGGCTCGGCGCGATGCCGATGTGCCTCAAGATGAGCGGCAGGAGGCCCTGACCGATGCTGCCGAATCCGATGATGACGATGCGCCCGGGGAATTCGATGTGGATTTTCTCTCGTGTCATGTCTCAATTGCGCCAGTGGGGCGGAAAAGTGCGATCGTAACCCGGGAGGGCTTCGACGCGCGCGATCCAGCGCCCGAGCGCCGGATAATTGACCTCGAGCGGCAGGAAGCGCGCCGAGAGCTCGCGCGCCGCCGGCTTGCCGAGCGCCCGGAGCAGGAGCTTGAGGGCGGGGAAGATGACGATGTCCGCGGCCGAGAAGCCATCGCCGACCACCCAGTCGGAGCGCGCGAGCCGCGCCTCTATCGAGCGGGCCTCGCTCGCGATCACCTGCATGGCGGCCCGCAGCTCCTCGCGCAGGGCACCGGTCAACGGCTCGCGCGCGGCGCCCGTCAATTCTTCGCGCCGCGCGGCCGGCCGCGGTGCGAAGAGCGCCTCGACGAGCCTCGTCACGTGTGGCTCCGTGTAGGACTGATACTCGCTGATCACCCTCATGATGACGCCGGCCTCCTCGGGCGTGCGGCCGAAGATGGGCGGGGCGGGGTACTTGAGGTCGAGGTAATAGAGCACCGCGAGCGACTCGAACACGACATAGTCGCCGTCCTTGAGGATCGGAACACGCCCGCGGAAGTTGAGCGCCAGGATGTTCGGCGCCTTGTGCTCCTGCTTGGAGAATTGCAGCAAGTGGCTCGAGTACTCCAGGCGCTTGTACTCGAGCGCGAGGAGGACCCGCCAGGAATAGGGGCTGCCACTGCCCCAGTAGACATCGATCGCCATATACTTGAGGTCCGCTCTCGCGCAGCCCGCCCGATTGTAGGACATTGCCTTGCTCGAGGCAGGCCGCCTCGGCCGGCCCGGGAATCCCATGACTGCCATGCACACCCTGCCGCTTCTCACGCCGCTCGTCGAACCTCACGAGCTCGCCGCGCTCATCGGGCCGGACGCGGACGTCGCCATCATCGATTGCCGCCACGATCTCGCGCGCCCGCAGTGGGGCGCGGAGTCCTACGCGGCGGGACACATCCCGGGCGCCGCGTTCGCACATCTCGATCGGACGCTCTCGGGTCCGCTCTCGAGCACGAGCGGCAGACATCCGCTGCCGGCGACGGAGCAGCTTGCGGCGACGATCGGCGGCTGGGGTATCGGTCCGCAGACCCGCGCCGTCGCCTACGACCAGGGGAGCGGCGCGATCGCCGCACGCCTGTGGTGGCTGCTGCGCTTCCTCGGGCACTCGCGCGCGGCCGTCCTCGACGGCGGCTTCGCGGCCTGGGAGGCGGCCGGTCTTCCGGTGACCCGCGAGGCCGCGACGCGCCGCCCGCGGCGC
>JBOHZT010000409.1:0-2879 GCA_050738535.1 Steroidobacteraceae bacterium | reverse complement strand
GTTCCTCTGCGCCCGCGCCGCGGTCCGGGAATTCCTGCGGCGCGGCGTCAACGAGCGCGTCTCCTGCGCCGCGGGCAAGATCGTCTGCATGAGCTCGGTGCATCAGGCGATCCCGTGGGCCGGGCATGCGAACTACGCCGCCTCGAAGGGCGGCATCATGATGCTGATGGAGAGTCTCGCGCAGGAGCTCGCCCCGCGCCGGATCCGCGTCAACAGCATCGCGCCGGGCGCGATCCGCACGCCCATCAACAAGCCGGCCTGGGAGACGCCCGAGGCCTATGCGCGCCTCATGAAGCTCATTCCCTACGGCCGGATCGGCGAGCCCGTCGACATCGCGCGCGCGGCGGTCTGGCTCGCCTCGGACGATTCGGACTACGTCGTCGGGGCGACGTTGTTCGTGGATGGCGGCATGACGCTGTTCCCCGGCTTCGCGACCGGCGGCTGAAGGGACCGTCCTGGGGAGGCGGCGGATGGCGGGCCACTACGACATCATCATCATCGGCACGGGCGCGGGCGGCGGCACGCTCGCCCACCGCCTTGCCCCTACGGGCAAGCGCATCCTCATCCTCGAGCGCGGCGAGTACCTGCCGCGCGAGCGGGACAACTGGGACACCGCGGCCGTGTTCGTGCGCGCGAAATACCAGGCGCCGGAGACCTGGTACGGACGTGACGGGCGCGCCTTCCACCCGGGCATCCACTACTGGGTGGGCGGCAACACGAAGGTCTACGGGGCCGCGCTCTTTCGGCTGCGCGAGGAGGACTTCGGGGAAGTCGTTCATGCCGATGGGGTTTCCCCGGCGTGGCCGCTCGGGTACGAGGACTTCGAGCCGTATTACTCCGCGGCCGAGCAGCTCTACCAGGTCCATGGCGAGCATGGCACCGATCCCACGGAGCCGCCCGCGAGCCGCCAGTACCCGCATCCTCCGGTCTCGCACGAGCCGCGCATCCAGGAGCTCTTCGACAGCCTCGAGCGTGAGGGCTACCACCCCTTCCCGCTGCCCGTCGGCGCGCTGCTCACGGAGCACAACGGCAAGCCCACGCCCATGAGCGCCTGTATTCGCTGCGATGCGTTCGACGGCTATCCCTGCCTCACGAACGGCAAGGCCGATGCCCAGATCATCTGCATCGAGCCCGCGCTGCGGCACCCGAACGTCGAGCTGCTGACGGGCGCTTACGTCGAGCGGCTCGAGACGGACGCCTCGGGGCGCACGATCACGAAGGTCCACGTGAAGCGGGCCGGCGCCGAGGAGACCTACTCGGCCGACATCGTGGTGGCCGCCTGCGGCGCGCTCAACTCCGCGCTCCTGCTGCTGCGCTCCGCGAGCGACAAGCACCCGGCGGGCCTCGCGAACGGCTCCGGCGTCGTGGGCCGTCACTACATGCGCCACAACAACTCGGCATTCATGGCGATCTCGAGAAAAGAGAACCCCACTCGCTTCCAGAAGACTCTCGCGCTCAACGACTTCTACTTCGGCGCGAGCGACTACCAGTATCCGCTCGGTCACATCCAGATGCTCGGCAAGTCCCACGGGGAATCGATCGCCGCGGAGGCGGGCAGCTGGGCGCTGAAGCTCCCGGAGATGCCTTTCGACGTGATGGCCCGTCATGCACTGGATTTCTGGCTCACCTCGGAGGACCTCCCGCGGCCCGAGAACCGTATCCAGTACGGCTCGGACGGCCGGGTCATCCTCGACCTCACGGAGGGCAATCTCGAGGGGCACAGGCGCCTCAAGCACAAGCTCGAGGAAATGTTGAAGACGGCGGACTGCCACCCGCACCTGTTGCCGCGCTCGCTCTACCTCGGCAAGAACATTCCGATCGGGGGCACCGCGCATCAGGCAGGGACCGTGCGCTTCGGGAAGGACCCGCAATCCTCGGCGCTCGATCTGAACTGCAAGGCGCATGAGCTCGACAACCTGTACGTCGTCGACGGGGGATTCTTCGTCTCGATCGGCGCCGTCAATCCCTCGCTCACGATCATGGCGAACGCGCTCAGAGTCGGCGATCACCTCATCGAGCGCATGCGCTAGCGGCGGCGAGGGGAGCACCTGCCCATGAGTCCGACCGCCGCCATCGCCGTCACCGTCGCGATCCGGTATCTGCTCGTCGCGCTGTTCTTTCCTTTCAGCGCTCTCGACAAGATCCTGAATTTCCGCGGCGCCGTCGCGCAGGCGATGCAGGTGGTACCTGCCTTGAGTCTCGCGCGTGTGCTGATCCTCGCCGGGCTCGCCATCGAGATCGTGATGCCGCTCGCGATCCTCACGGGCGTTGCCGACCGGGTCGCCGCCGTGATCCTCGCGGGCTACTGCGGTGTGACCGCGATCCTTTGGAAGCCGTTCTGGCGGCCCGGGGACTTCTGGCACGCGGGCAAGAGCGAGGCTCGGGATCTGTTCTGGGATTTCCTCAAGAACTTCGCGCTCGCGGGCGGGTTCCTCCTCATCACCTTCGGCACGACGGCCAGCGCCGTGAGCCGGCTCGTCGCGCATCCCGAGCCGATGACGCATGCCTACGGCGCGCAGGTCCTCGCAGACCCGCCTGCCCCTGCGTCACCGCGGCAGGCATCGCCGTGACAGCGCCTGAGGTGCCGTACTGGCACCTGTACACCGATGCAAACGGCGTCAGCCGGCAGACGCACTGCGTCATGCGCGATTTCGCCTTGAGCTCGATCAGCCCGCCGGCCAGCCCGCAGTGGCAGGGCCGGAAGCTCCGCGGCCCGATGACGCTGATGGTGACCGTGCTGCCGCCCGGCTGGGTCGGAGAATGGCACGAGAATCCGCGTCCGCAGTGGATCGTGCCGCTCGCGGGACGCTGGTTCGTCGAGTCGATGGATGGGCAGCGCGTGGAGATGGGGCCGGGCGAATTTTCCTTCGGCGCGGATC
>JBOHZT010000408.1:0-2882 GCA_050738535.1 Steroidobacteraceae bacterium | reverse complement strand
GCCGCGCCCGGCGCCGGCGCACCGGCGGGCGCGGCGGCCGCATCGGCTGCCACGGCGGCGGGCACTGCGGGTTTCGTCTCGGAGCAGGATCGCTACGCCTCCGTGGTACGCAATGGCAGCTTGCTCGCCATCATCGCGTTCTTCTACGCGGCGGGCCTCGTGCTCGCCTTCACGCCCTGTGTCCTGCCGATGGTGCCGATCGTCTCGGGAATCGTCATCGGCGGGGGACGCCGCACGAGCGCCGGCCGCGGCTTCGCGCTCTCGCTCACGTACGTGATCGGCATGGCGCTCACCTACACCGCCGCCGGCATCGCCGCGGCGGCCGGCGGCGAGCACGTCCAGGCGGCTTTCCAGCAGCCCTGGATCGTCGGCGCATTCGCGGCGGTGTTCGTGCTGCTCGCGCTCGCCATGTTCGGCGCGTTCACGCTCCAGATGCCCTCCGCGATCCAGACCCGGCTCGCCGCGATGAGCGATCGGCAAGCGGCGGGGACCTTCGGCGGAGTGCTCGTGATGGGCGCGCTGTCCGCGCTCATCGTGACGACGTGCGTCGCGCCCGCGCTCGTCGGCGCGCTCCTCGTGATCGGCCAGAGCGGCGATATGGTGCGGGGCGGCATGGCGCTTTTCGTCATGGGCCTCGGCATGGGGACGCCGCTCGTCGCGGTAGGCGCTTCGGCCGGCAGGCTCCTGCCGAAGGCGGGACCCTGGATGGATCTGGTCAAGCAGCTCTTCGGCGCGCTGATGCTCGCCGTCGCCGTCTGGATGCTGGTGCGGATCGTGCCGGCGCGCTTCGACTTGATCCTCTGGGCGGTGCCGGTGCTCGCCGGCGCCGTGGCGGTCTGGAGAGGCTCGCAGTCGCTGCGCGCCGGCAAGCTCCCGGTGCGCCTCGGCGCCGCGGCCGCCGCTCTTTATGGACTCGTTCTCGTCGGGGGCGCCGCTCTCGGCGGCGTGAATCCTCTCGAGCCGGTGCCGCAGCTCGAAGCCCCGCGGCATAGTTTGGCGTTCCGGCGCATCGGCTCGGTCACGGCCCTCGAGGCAGCCGTCGCCGAGGCGCATGCTGCAGGGCGACCGGTCATGCTCGATTTCACGGCGGCGTGGTGCGTGTCGTGCCAGGAGATGGCCGCCACGACCTTCAGGGACCCCTCGGTCCAGGCGGCCCTCCGGGGCGCGGTGTTGCTCGAGGCGGACGTGACGCGCGACGACCGCGACGATCAGGCGCTGCTGGCGCATTTCGGCATCTTCGGCCCGCCGACGATCGCCTTCTATGGCCCGGACGGCAAGGAGCGCCGCAGCCTGCGGGTGGTCGGCTACATGAAGCCGGCCCAATTCGCCTCGATCGTGGCGCGGGCGATGGCCCCGGCTCTCGCAAGCACGAGCCTGCCGCCCTCGAGGACGCCGTGAGCCGCGGAGGACGCGTGGCAGCCGCCGCGATCGTGATTGCGGGGGCCGGTTTCCTTGGGTTCTTCGGCTACCGCTTCCTTGCCGCACGCGGGGGTGCGGGGCGGCCCAGCGAGCGCGCGCTCGTCGCAACGCTCGCGAGAAGCGAGACGCCGAGCGGCGCGCAGGCAACGAGCGCCGCGGGTCTCGGGGCGCGAGTCCCCGAGCAGCTGCCCGATCTCGGCTTTCCGGACCGCAAGGGGACCGTGCGGCATCTCGCCGACTGGCGCGGGCGCCCGCTCATCGTGAACTTCTGGGCCACGTGGTGCGCGCCCTGCCGGCGTGAGATCCCGTTGCTCGAGCGGCTCGAGCGCAGCCATGCCGCCGAGCATCTGCAGGTGGTCGGAATCGCCGTGGACGACCGGGCCGCGGTCCTCAAGTACGCAAATGCCATGAAAATCGACTACCCGGTGCTGATCGGCGGCGAGAATGGCGGGCTGCAGGCGATCGACGCGCTCGGCATGGCCGACGTGCTACCCTTCACGGTCTTCGCGGACGGCCAGGGCCAGATCCTCACCGTCAAGGTCGGCGAGCTCCACAGGGATGAGGCGAATCTCATTCTCGAGAAGCTCGCGGCCGTGGATGCCGGCCACCTCACCGTGAGCAACGCCCGTCGGCAAATTGCGCAGGGTTTACGCAGCCTCGCGATCGCCCGCGCGCAGGCAGCGCCGTTGGGACCCAAATCGACACCCGCCGGAACGAGCGGGATCTGAGCCCTAAATTACCCTAACAGCCGCGAATTAGGTTACATTGCGAGCGCTCGAACCTCACGAGGCTCGCCACATCATGGCTCGTAATTCATGGCCCGCCTGCTGCTGCTCAACGGTCCAAACCTGAACCTGCTGGGCCAGCGCGAGCCGGACCTCTACGGAGCCGATACGCTCATCGCGATCGAGCGGCGCGCGGCGGCCGTGGCGACGGAATGCGGCCACGAGCTGTCGGCCTTCCAGAGCAACGCGGAGCACTTGCTGATCGAGCGCATCCATCGGGCCGCATCCGAGGGCGTCGCCTTCCTGATCATGAATCCCGGCGCCTTCACTCACACGAGCATCGCGCTGCGCGATGCAGTGCTCGCCGTGCGCCTGCCGCTCATCGAGGTGCACCTCACCAACATCCACGCGCGCGAGAGCTTCCGCAGGCACTCGTACTTCGCGGACATCGCGGTTGGTTGCATCGTGGGGCTCGGCCCCCTGGGCTACGAGCTCGCGGTGCGGGCCGCGGCGGCGCATCTCGCGGCGCGCACCGCCTGATTCGATCCACACGAACGACAGACTCGAGAAGGGGAGCACTCTCGGCATGGACATTCGAAAAGTAAAGAAGCTGATCGAGCTGCTGGAGGAATCCGGCATCGCCGAGATCGAGATCAAGGAGGGCGAGGAAGCCGTGCGGATCAGCCGGATGCCGGCCGCCGCCCCGGCCGCCGCGCCGCCGGCCGCGCCGCCGAGCGC
>JBOHZT010000407.1:0-2888 GCA_050738535.1 Steroidobacteraceae bacterium | reverse complement strand
CTCCTCGAGCGCGCTCGCCGCGCTCCCGCGAAACGCGGCAACGAGCTCGTGCATGAACGCCGGATCGTCCGCGGCGAGGCTGCCGAGGCGCGCGAGATCGAGCGGCGGCGCCTCGAGGCTCGCCGCGATCGCGGTGCGCGGTGCGGCCGCGGTCGCGCCGTCGGCGGGCGTGCGCGCCACGAACCGATCGAGCACATCCTTGAGACGGGCCGGCTCGAGGGGCTTCGCGAGCACGTCGTCCATCCCGGCATCGAGGCAGCTCTGGAACTGCCCGGAGAGCACGTTGGCCGTGAGCGCCACGATCGGCGTGCGGGTCGCCCCGCTCTCGCGGGCCCTGATGGCGCGCGTCGCGCTCGCGCCGTCCATGATGGGCATCTGCATGTCCATGAGGATGAGGTCGAAGCGCTCCGCGGCGCACACGGCGACGGCCTCGGACCCGTCGTTCGCCACTTGCACGCTGCAGCCGAGCCGTTCCAGGAATCGCTGCGCGACTTTTTGATTGACGAGGTTGTCCTCGACGACGAGCACGCGGCCGCCGTACTGGCGCTCCGAGCCCGGCGTCGCGAGGGTACCGCGCGTGACGAGCGGATGCGTGCCGGTGCTCCATTCCTCGGCATCGTGCGCGAGCACCCGCTCGAGACACTCCCTGAGCTCCCGCGCCCGGACGGGCTTGGTGAGATAGGCCGCGAACCCCATCGAGGCGAAGCGCGTAGGGTCGCCCTGGCGATCGAGCGAGGTGAGCAGGACGAGCCGGGCGCGGGCGAGCGCCGCATCCCCTTTGATGCGCTCCCCGAGCATCGCTCCGTCCGTTCCCGGCATTTGATAGTCGACGACGACCGCCTCGTAAGGGCGGCTCTCGGCCGCCGCGCGCCGCATGAGCGTGAGCGCCTGCGCCGCGTCCGGGGCCTTCTCGGCCTCGAAATTGGCGCTTGCGAGATGCCCCACGATCACACGGCGGTTGGTCTCGTTGTCGTCGACGACCAGCACCCGCCGTCCGGCGCCCGCGGCTCGCGGAGGCTCCGCGCGGGCGCCGGCCTCGAGCGGTTTCAGGGGCAGCGTGAACCCGAAGGTGGAGCCCTTGCCGGGCGCGCTCGCGACCGTCACCTCCCCGCCCATCAGCTCGACGAGCCGTTTGACGATCGACAGGCCGAGCCCGGTGCCACCGAACTTGCGCGTGGTGGAGGAATCGGCCTGCGTGAACGGCTGGAACAGCTCCGCGCGCGCCTCCGGCGTGATGCCGATCCCCGTGTCACGCACCTCGAAGCGCGCCTTCGCGACATCCGCGCGCCCCTCGGCGAGCCGGACCTCGATCACGATCTCGCCTTGGTTCGTGAATTTGATCGCGTTGCTCACGAGATTGACGAGGCACTGGCGGATGCGCTGCGGATCCCCGAGCACCCACTGCGGCACGTCGGGGCGCACGTCGACGATGAGCTCGAGGTCCTTGAGCGCGGCCTGCAGCGCCATCATCGAGCCGACCTCCTCCACGTGGCCCCGCAGGTCCATCTCGAGCGACTCGACCTCGAGTTTGCCCGCCTCGATCTTCGAGAAATCGAGGATGTCGTTGATCACGGCGAGCAGCGAGTTCGAGCTCATCCGGATCGCCTCGACGTACTCGCGCTGCACCCGCCCGAGCACCGTCTCCGACAGGAGCGCCGTCATCCCGATGATGCCGTTCATCGGCGTGCGGATCTCGTGGCTCATGGTCGCGAGGAACGAGGTCTTCGCGCGGCTCGCTGCCTGCGCTGCCTCCTTCGCCCGCAGCAGCGCCTCGCGCGCCGCGCGCGCCTCGGTCACGTCCTGCATGGAGCCGGACGAGCGGATCACGCGCCCCGCCGCATCGAAGCCCGGACTGCCGCGCAGCCGGTACCAGCGGTATTCCCCGCCGCGCGTGAGCATGCGCACTTCCAGATCGAGCGGCGTACCCTGCGCGAGCTGCGCGCCCACGGCCGCATCGGAGAACGGCCGGTCATCGGGATGCACGAGCGAGCGCAGCGGATCCTCGTTGTCGCCGAGCGTGCCGCTCTCGAAACCCAGCAGCTCGTGCAGGCGCGGGGAGAGCCAGAAGCGCGGCTGCGGCCCCGTGAAGTCGGCCTCCCACAGGCCGTCTTGCGTGCCGTGCACTGCGCGCTCGAAACGCGCGCGCACCTGACGCAGCTGATCCTCCGCGAGCTTCTGGTCGTGCACATCTTGAGCGGCTCCGCAGACCCGCGCCGGTCCGCCGTCCGCATTGCGGCCCATGACACCCCCGCGCAAGCGGAACCAGCGATGCGAGCCGTCGGCCATCGCGAGCCGGACGACGAAATCGAGCGGCACGCCCTTCGTGATGTGGTCCTGCAGCGTCTGCGTCGCGATCAGCCGGTCGTCCGGATGCGTGGCGATCCCTGCCTCCCCGACCGTGTCGAACCGCTCGCGCGGCTCGTGCCCGAGGAGCATCTCGAAGCTCGCGGAGTGCCAGCGCGTCAGCTTGAGGTAATCGAGCTCCCAGTGGCCCTCGAGGCTCGAGATCGACGCGCGCTCGAGCCTGCGCTCCGCGTCGCCGAGACGGCGCAACTGCGCGAGCGCGACGCCGGACAGCGAGAGGATCAGGCAGACCAGTACCGCTTCATGCAGCCAGGTCAGGCGGGGCGCGAACGGCAGCAGGAAATCGAGCACGAGCACCAGCAACGAGATGCCGATCGCCGTGGGAAGGAGATTGCGCCGAAATGTCATGCACGCCGCTCGCGAAGGGAGTCCCCACCGGGTGCCGTGGAGCTTTAAGGGCGCTAACTTGCGACGGCGGGCCAAGACATGCCGTGAGGAACGTCACGACTGCCCGAGTCGCCGCGCCGCGCCGGGATGCAAGCGCGAACCACGGCTCACTTTCGCAGCTCGCTGCGAAAGTGAGC
>JBOHZT010000406.1:0-2895 GCA_050738535.1 Steroidobacteraceae bacterium | reverse complement strand
GCAAGCCGCTGACCGTCCAGCTGCACGGTTCCCGAATCCTCACGAACCTCGCCCGCCAGGACATGAATGAGCGTCGACTTTCCGGCGCCGTTCGGACCAGCCACGCCGACGACCTCACCGGGCCTGGCGGCAAGATTGAGCGAATTCAGCGCCAGCGTGCTGCCAAACCGCTTGGTGACACCGGTAAGCTCCAGCACTTCTGGTAGCCTCAGGCTCGCCGCTCGCGAGCGACGGGGGCCGCGGTCGGTACGACCCTATTTCGGCACGACTCTATTGAGTGACCCCGTTGTTTGGAATCTTGGAATAGATCTTGAGCGCTTCGTCGATGTTGGAGGAGTTCCAGATATCGGGTGTGACGTATGTCCACTGGGTCGACGGCATCTGGTGCTTGAAGAGCACGTCGGCGCACGCGAGTGCCCAGTTCTTCCCCTGGAGATCGTACCTTTGATCGACGGTGCCAATCAACAGGTTCTTCCTGACCTGCTCCACGTAGAGGGCGTTCAGGTTGAAGGCGAGGCCAAACACCTTACCCTCGAGATGGTGCCGCGCGATGACCTGTGCGATCTGCTGCCCGCCCCAGTCCGTGCTGTAGTACAAGAAGACATGCGGATGACTCGTCATGAAGCTCTGCATGTCCGAGAGGACCTTGGTCGGGTCGAAGCCGACCATGAACATGCTGTTCCAGTTGTCGAGAAAGTGAACCTGCGGGTATGCCGCCTTGACCGTCTCCTCGAAACCGCGCGCCCGACCCTGTGCCCACGGCTGGGTGACGTCGCCGCTGATCATTTCGACCTGCTCGCCGTTGAACGTGTGGTGCGTGTCCTTCGCCCATTTGACGGCATATCGGCCGGCTACCTTCCCCGACT
Organism: Steroidobacteraceae bacterium; assembly: GCA_050738535.1. Lineage (GTDB taxonomy): Bacteria > Pseudomonadota > Gammaproteobacteria > Steroidobacterales > Steroidobacteraceae > JASHUC01. Next base: position 2,029 of record JBOHZT010000406.1, on the reverse strand, counting down.
GATTCCAGAACGTCATGTCGTGAGCGTCGGGGTAATCATCATCCGAGAAGACGGAGATCCGCTTGGAGGTCTGAGAGTCGGCATTCACGGTGAACACCGGCACACCTTCACCCATCGCCCGTCCTACCAGATTGTTGAAGGCGCCCGGGGGGTTCGGGTCAACCCCGAGACAGTCAATCTGGTTGGCGTTCAGTTTTGAGGTGATCTGCTCGATTTGCGTCGGGGCGTCCGGGTTGGGAACGCCGATCAGTGAACACTGGATGGGGACGCCATACTCATGCGCAATCTCGTCCCCGGCTTCCTTGCATCCGGCCTGCAGCTGAGCCGACGCGCCGGCGATCGTGATGTACGGATAGGAGTCGACGAAGTTGAGGGGTTTCTTGTGGTCGATCTTGGCCGCGATGCGCGGCGAGACGGTGAACTTGCCAGCCCAATAGGTCATGGTGGCCGACCCCTCTGCTGCCGCCGGCGGTGTGCCGGTAGCAGCGACGGCAGCGCCGGCCGCGACAAGGCCGAGACCCGCCGTCAGGGCAAGGATTCCGGTTGATCGCTTCAGTCCCATGATTGCTGTTCCTCCCCGCTGGATTTCGTATTGGTGAAGTGTAGCTCGGCGCCCACCAGGGTGCACCTCTTCGACCGATGGGACGGCCCCGCTTCAGCGCCGTAAGAAGCGGCGGTGGCCGCGTCTGCGAAGAGCCACCGCCGCTGTCTGAACTCAGTCCGCCCTCTGCTGAACGGGGTCCCATGTCGTATCGCGAACGTGGTAGCGCACTTCTTGTCCATGTCAAGCAGCAGTTCGACGCACTTCACCGTCCGCGAGCGGTGCTCGCGGGTCGGGGTCCCCGGCACGTCGGCACGCCGCCAGCCAGGCCGTACTTTGCGCCGTCCCCAGCTCGGATGCGCCCGTCCTGCTCCGATAGAGCGTTCCATCACCTCCGCCGGCAGCGCTTGCGGATGAGAGAGTGCCGCTCGCGAGTGGTCGTCCAGGTTCTCGACCCTGCCCTCGTCATGGCGCTCCAGCCACTTGTAACCGGTCTTGCGGCTCTCCCCGAACTGCCGACTATGTGATGCGCTTTTGCACACGCGACATCGGCATTCTCGACCGCAAGAGCAGGTTCCGCCGGTTCGCTCCGTTTCGCGATGGGCTGCCGGGACAAACGCAACCTCCTCGCCCAGCGGATCTGAGGGCTATCATCCCGGTCCAAAATGTCGACCATCAGCCCGGTTGAAGAGCTGTGTGCAGCGCGGGGTGTTGGTCTTCGTGTACCACCCAAGAATGATTCCCGGTACTACCCCGCCTGCTCACGGAGCCAGGCGCCCGCGTCGGCGGCCGCCTCGCGGGCACGAGCGACCCGTCCGGTCGCGCGGAGGAAACCGTGCAGCATGCCGGGATAGATTTTGCAGGTGACGCCGACGCCGGCCGCATCAAGTTTCCGGGCGAGCGTCTCGCCCTCGGAGCGCAGGACGTCGAGTTCAGCGAGTTGCACCATGACGGGCGGCAGGCCGGCCAGGTCGGCGCGCAACGGCGCGGCGAGCGGATGCAGCCGGTCGGCGGGGCGGGGAGCGTAGACGCTCCAGTAGAAGCGCATCTTCTCCGCCGTCAGCACATAGCCTTGCGCGAACTCGCGATAGCTCGGTGTCATCAGGTCCGAATCCGAGACCGGGTAGATCGCGAGGATAGCGCGGAGAGGCGGGCCGCTCACGGCGCGGAGCAGGAGCGCGCTGGCGAGTGCGAGGTTGCCGCCTGCCGAGTCGCCGCCGAGCAGGATCCGGTTCGGATCGATCGCCCATTCTGCGCCGTGCTCGGCGAGATGGCGGATCACGGCCGCGCATTCCTCGAGCGCCTGCGGGAACGAGGCTTCGGGTGAAAGCGCGTAATCGACGCTCACCACCGCGAGCCCGCCCGCGGCCGCCAGTTCGCGCGCCAGCCGGTCATGGGTATCAATCGAGGACCAGACCCAGCCGCCGCCGTGGAAATAGACGAGCAGCGGCAGCGCGCAATCGGTCCTCGGGCGGTAAACCCGGCAGA
>JBOHZT010000405.1:0-2904 GCA_050738535.1 Steroidobacteraceae bacterium | reverse complement strand
GCCACGCAGCTGCGCGAAGTGGTCGGCGACCTCGCGGGCGCGGATGCGGCCGCGCCGCGCGTGCCGGGCAGCACGCCGTCGCACTACGCGCCGGTCACGCCGACCCTGATCGTGCCGGCGGGCGAGATCGATGCCCAGGCGGATGCGCTCTCGCAGGGGGGACGGCGGATCGCCGTGCTCGCCCAGCGCCTGCCCCTCAAGGCGCACAAGTACGTCACCTGGGTCAATGCCGGGCGGCGCCCGGAGCAGTACGCGCAGGATCTCTACGCGAATCTGCGCACGCTCGACAAGGCCGGCTGCCAGCGGATCCTGGTTCAAGACGTGCCGCTCGACGAGCGCTGGGACGCCGTGCGCGACCGGCTCACCCGAGCCTCGAGCGACGGCGCTTGAAACCCTTGGGAAGCCGCCGCGCGCGCCGGCCTCGCTGCATCGATCCGTTCGAGCCTCAGGAGATCCGGCGGCTCGTGCGGGAGTTCGGCTCGCCGCTCCTCATCGTCGATTGCGCCCGGGTGCGCACGCAGCTGCGCAAGCTCCGCCGCGCGCTGCCCGGCGTCGCGCTGCACTACGCCCTCAAGCCGCTGCCGCATCCGGCGGTCGTGCGGACGATCATCGCGGAGCAGGGCTTGCTCGATCTCGCGACGACCGGCGAGGTGCAGCTCGTGGAGCGGCTCGGTGTCGAGCCCGGGCGCTGCATCCACACCCATCCCATCAAGCGCGTCGAGGACATCGTCAACGCGGTGCATTTCGGAGTGCGCACCTTCGTCGCGGACAATCCCGATGAGGTGCGCAAGTTCAAGCGCTTGCGCGGGCAGGCCGAGCTGCTGCTCAGGGTCTCCTTCCGCAGCCCCGGCGCCGTGTGCGATCTGTCGCGCAAGTTCGGCTGCGATCCGGAGGACGTGCTCGCGCTCGCGCGGCTCGCCGCCGAGCTCGGCGTGAGCGTCCGCGGGCTGTCGTTCCACGTCGGCTCCCAGGCCGCGGATTCCGGCAAGCATGTGGAGGCGATCGAGGCCTGCGCGCGCCTCATCGCGGCGGCGCGCCGGGAGCGGCTCGGGCCGCTCGACACGCTCGATATCGGCGGCGGATTCCCGATCGACTACACGCAGCCGGCCGCGGAGATCGGCAGGTTCTGTGCGCCGATCCGCGCGGCGCTCGCGCGGCTGCCGCGCCGCTTGCGCATCATCGCCGAGCCCGGCCGGTACATCGTCGGGCCCGCGGCGATCGGCGTGGCCTCGGTGATGGGCCGCGCACAGCGCGAGGGGCACTGGTGGTACTACCTCGACGACGGCCTGTATGGCTCCTACAGCGGGCAGCTCTACGACCACGCGCGCTATCCGGTCGAGGCGCTGAGGAGCGGCGGCGAGCGCTTTCCGGCGGTCCTTGCCGGCCCGACGTGCGACAGCATCGACGTCATCGCCGAGAATCTGATGCTGCCCAAGCTCGAGCCGGGTGACCTCATCATCGGGCGCGCGATGGGCGCGTATACCTGGGCGAGCGCCTCGGAGTTCAATTTCTTTCCGAAGGCCACGGTCGTCTCGGTGAACGCGGCGGCGGGCGATACGGGCACCGTGCTCGGCGTTCCTCCCGGGGCGTGATGCTGGTCGTCCGTGGGGTATCCCGCAGCTTCCGCGAGGGCGGACGGGTACACCGCGTGCTCGACGCAGTCGATCTCGAGGTCGCGGCCGGCACCGTCGTCGCGATCACGGGGCGCAGCGGCTCGGGCAAGTCCACGCTGCTCAACATCCTGTGCGGGATCGATCGGCCGGACTCGGGTACGATCGAGCTCGACGGCCGCGAGATCGGCTCGCTCGGGGAGCCGCAGCGGACGGTGTTCCGCCGGACGAGCATCGGCTTCGTGTATCAGTTCTTCAATCTCGTTCCAACGCTCGACGTCGAGGAGAACGTTCGCCTCGCGCTCGAGCTGAACGGAGTGCGCGGCGCCGAGGCGCGTCGGCGCAGCGCCGCCATGCTGGCGAGCGTCGGGCTCGCGGACCGGCTCACGAGCCCGGTCGACACGCTCTCCGGAGGCGAGCAGCAGCGTGTCGCGATCGCCCGCGCGCTCGTCCATGAGCCGCAGATCGTGCTCGCCGATGAGCCCACGGGGAACCTCGACGAGGCGACCGCCCGGGAGATCGTCCCGCTCATCACCTCGCTCGCGAGCGCGCGCGGCGCGATGCTCATCATGGTGACGCACGATCGGGCTCTCGCGGCCGCGGCGGATCGGACGCTCGAGCTCATCGAGGGGCGCTTGCACTCGAGCTCATGAGCACGGTGTGGGCCGCGAGCGTCCGCCATCTGCTGCGCCACCCCGCGCAGCTCGCCTTGGCGCTCGCCGGACTCGCGCTCGGCGTGGCAACCATCACCGCTGTCGACATCGCCGCGGCGAGCGCGAGCCGCGCGTTCGAGCTCTCCCTGTCGGCCGTCGACGGGCCCGCGACGGACGAGATCGTGGGCGGCCCGAGCGGCATCGACGAGCAGGTCTATGTGCGGCTCGCCACACGCAACCCTCGGCTGCTGCTCGCGCCGGTCGTCGAGGGCTACGTCACGGTCGGCCGCGAGGCTTTGCAGCTCGTCGGCATCGATCCGCTCGCGGAGGCGAGCTTTCGGGATCGATCCGCCTCCGGATCGACGAGCGCGCCCGGCGTTTCGATCGCGGATGGGCTCGGCGAGCTCAGGCGCTGGCTGACCGAGCGCGGAGCCGTGGCGATGGATGCGAGCACCGCGGCGCGCCTCGGCATCGCCGTGAATGGCCGCTTCAACCTCGACATCGACGGCCGCGCGCATCCGGCGGTCCTGATCGCGCGCGGCGCGGACGAGGCGGGCACGGCGACGCTGCTGCTCACCGACATCGCGCAGGCGCAGGAATGGCTCGGGCTCGCGGGGCGCATCTCCCGGATCGAGCTGCGG
>JBOHZT010000404.1:0-2924 GCA_050738535.1 Steroidobacteraceae bacterium | reverse complement strand
GACCGCAGTTCTCAAGGACGCGAGCATCACCGGGTTCCGGCTTCATGACCTGCGGCACACGTTCGCCTCGAGAGTGAAGCGTGGCGGGGCCGACCTGTACACGGTGCAGCGCTTGCTCGGGCACAGCAGTCCGATGATGACCCAGCGGTACGCGCACCTTCAGCCCGATGACCTGCGCGCCGCTGTCGAGAAGGTGGCGCTATAGTTCGGATCGCACGCCTAGGGTAGCTCCCGACCGGCCGGACACCTTGACCGACCTGGCGTGCGACTTCCTCAAGGGGCGCCATCCAAGGAGGCGCGCGCGATGCCGATACGGAAGCCGTGCGCCGAGCCGGAACCGGTCGCCGTCCAGAAAGTTATGGCCGCGGATGGCTCCGGCGAGGCTGCTGCGGACCTGCTGCTCGAGGAGTTCGCGCGGGAGTGCATCGCGTGGTACCGCGCCGAATTCCCGGACGGCCGCTTATCCGACGAGACGCTCCGCGCGCGGGCAATCCAGGCCGCCCAGCGGCTCGAGTTCAATGAGTTCGACAATCTCGCACCCGGGCGGGCGCTTCAGCTTGCGGCGAGGGGACAGCGCGGGCCTGCCGCCACACTGCTCGAAAGGCGTTACGAGGAGCAGCGCCTCGTCGGGAAGGGAGCGCAAGCGGGCCGGTGGCAGACAGCCGGCAACGAAGCCCAGGCACAAGCTCGCCTTGAGAGCTTGCCCGCTGACCACCCTCTGCGAAATGCCCCAGATCATCAGGCGCGGGATCAACAGATTCGCACCTATGCCGATCGGCTCCGCACTGCCCGCCCGAATCTCGGGGCGGCCGATATCGAGCGCCGCGTCGGGGCGTGGGCGCAGATGAGCCGCAGTCAGATCAGGCGAATTCTCAACCCCCCGAACGCGTAGAACATACCTAAATAGTTGGCCATCGCTCGGGATGGACAGCGCATAAGCGGTCATCGTCTGCTCCGTCGTACCACGGAGCCAAACATGCCAACGATTCCCTCAACTCCCCGTCGCGCTCTGCGCACGACGGACGCGGCCCAATATCTCGGGATCTCGGCTTCGCTGCTTCGAAAGATGCGGCTGCGGGCACCCGATGATCCCTCGGACCAGGGGCCAGTCCCTATCAAGCTGTCGCCGGCCCTCATCGTGTACGACATCGCCGAGCTCGATCGGTGGCTCGATGCCCACCGTGCCGCAGCTCCGGAGGGCTGCGCAGCGTGAGCGCCCACGGCGCCGCGCCCGGAGAGCTAGCAGGCAAGCTCCGGGGCGACGCACAACTCAACGGGAACGCCTGCAGTCTATCACGGACCGGCCTGTCCGAAGCCGTCGTGTCCCGCCTCGCCGCGGCGGGCGTGCGCACGCTAGCCGATTGGGTCGCGCTCGGCCGCAAGCGCCTCGACATTTTCGGCATCACGAAGCGGATGGCTGAGCTGATCGATCAGCGCGCCCGTGATGCTACCCAGGAGACCCCCGCTCACCGCGCGCCCGAGGCGCGGTGTCTTTTCCAGCGCGCGAATCATGCGCTCGCTGGCGCGGGAGACGCAACGTGAAGCGCTCAATCGGCGTGCTCGACCTCATCGGAGGTATGCCGTGAGCCGGGGGCGCGGGAAGCGAGGGGTCGAGATCATCGCAACGGCGACGAGCATTCTCGAGGAGATCCAACCCGCCAGCGTCCGCGCGATCTGCTATCGCCTGTTCGTGGCCGGGCTCATTCCGAACATGGCGAAGTCGGCGACCAACGCGGTCTCAAGGATGCTCACTCAGGCGCGTGAAGCCGGAGAGATCCCTTGGGAGTGGATCGTAGACGAGTCCCGTGAGGCGGAGGTAGCGCCGAGGTGGAGTGGACCGGAAGCAATCATCAGGTCGGCCGTCCGCCAGTACCGTAAGGACTACTGGCAGGACCAAGACTTCCGCGTGGAGGTGTGGTCCGAGAAAGGCACCGTTCGCGGCACTCTCGCCCCGGTCCTCGATGAGTACGGCGTGACCTTCAGGGTCATGCACGGCTACGCGTCCGCTACGGTCATCAACGAGATCGCGACCTACTCGATGGCGATCGAGGACAAGCCGCTCGTGGCTCTCTACGTCGGGGACTGGGACCCTTCGGGGAAGCACATGTCGGACGTGGACTTGCCCGAGCGCCTGGAGAAGTACGGCGCCGCGGTAGACCTCGAACGTGTAGCTCTACTACATGAAGACCTACGCAACCTTCCGAGCTTCTCGATTGAGACCAAGAGCAAGGACCCCCGCTATCGATGGTTCCGAGACGAGATAGGGACTGCCTGTTACGAGCTCGACGCGATGCCGCCGCCGGGCCTCAGGGCTCGGGTCACCGAGATGATCGAGTCCTACATCGACCTGCCCCTATGGGAGCACGCGAAGGCGATCGAGGCCGTCGAGGTGGAGTCCATGGAGGACTTTCACAAATCGTGGCAAGCCTCGATTTGCTCGGGGGGGCAGACATGAGCGCCGGCCTCATCGATCGTATCCGCCAGCACGTCCCCCAGCAGCTCCTCGAGCTGCCGATATGGTTGCTCCGCGACTCCCACAAGGTGCCGATCTACGCGAACGGGACGCGCCGGCACGGAACGCTCGACGGCGCCGAGGATCGGGCGCAGCTCGTGACCTTCGAGCGCGGCGCCGCGGGCCTTGGGCGTAGCAGGGACGCGACCGGGCTCGGAGTCGCGCTTGGCAAGGTGGACGCCGAGACCATCGTCTCCGGCATCGACTTCGATCACGTCGTCGGCGGCGCGGGGGTGATCGATCCGCGCGTGCTCGAGGTGATGGCTGCGGCGGGTAGCTACGCGGAGCGCTCGCCGAGCGGCCGCGGGGTACATATCCTCGGACTCGGCGACATCGGCACGACGAAGACGGCCAGCGTCGAGATCTACTCGAGCGCAAGGTACTTCACTGTCACCGGCGATCGGCTCAATCA
>JBOHZT010000403.1:0-2924 GCA_050738535.1 Steroidobacteraceae bacterium | reverse complement strand
TGATCCCGCAGGCGACCGGCCTCACGGTTCGCTTCAGCAGTCGTTCCAGGCGTCAGAGTTGGGCCGGGGCCGCCGGATTCATCCATCTCGACGTGACGGCGCGGTCCAACGAGCGGTTTCTGCAGTTCAGCGTTGCCGCCATCGGGCGGCAGATTGCGCCCTGGAGGCGTGTCGTCCTGTTCCAGACGTGGCGTGCGATCACGGATCCGCCGCAGGATAATCTCCTGGCTCTCTGCGATCGGCGCTCCGTCCCGATGTCCGACGTGGTGTTTTACGATGCGGTCATCGGTGGCGAGGGAACCGCGCTCGAGAGCGTCGAAGCACGAAGCTGTCGCTACGGAGCCGACCATCGCTGGTGGTATGCATCTCGGATGACGGACAGCGACATCCTGGTGTTCGTCGGTTACGACTCGGCGGATCCCGAGGCGGTGCAGCCGTTTCACACCGGCTTCGATGTCCCCGGTTGCGAGCGCGCCACGGCGCGGGGTAGTCTCGAGGCGCGCTTCTTCGCATTCTATGACTGACATCGAAACGACAGAGGTTCTGGTCGTCGGAGCAGGGCCCGTCGGTCTGCTCACCGCGCTGGCGCTCGCTCAGGTGGGTGTCGATGTCCTGGTGGTCGAAGCCGAGCCGGAGCTCAGCGATTCGCCGCGGGCGGCCGTGTACTTCCCGACGAGCCTGGTGGCGCTCGAGGCGCTCGGGCTGCGCGAGGATCTCGAATCAGAGAGCCTCAAGGTGCGCGAGTTCGGCTTTCACGCACCGGAATTCGATTTTCATCCGGTGCTGTCGATGCGCTGTATGTCGGGGATCACCTTCGACTACCAGCTGCATTGTGGACAGCATAGGGTCGCGTACGCCGCGCTCGTCCACGCTCAGAGGCTCGGCGTGCGGGTACGCTTCCATCACAAGCTCGTCGGGCTGACGCAGAGCTCGCACGGAGTTCAGGCCGAGCTCGCGACGCCGCAGGGTGTCCGGACGGTGCGGGCAGGCTGGCTCATCGGCGCTGACGGTGCTCGCAGCACCGTACGCCGGCTCTCCGGGGCGGAGTTCGCGGGACACACCTGGCCGAATCGGTTCGTTGCGACCAACATCTACTGTGACATGGAGGCGTACGGCTATCAGCCGTCGAACTTCATCTGTGATCCGATTTACGGGGGAGTGGTCGCGCGGCTCGACGGACAGGGCCTCTGGCGCCTGACATATCACGAAAGCGGCGCGCATCCGGTCGAGACGTTCATGGAGCGGCTGCCGGCGAAGTTCGCTGGGTTCATGCCGGAGGGTGCGCCGTACCGGATCAAGGCCGCTCAGCCGTATGCGATCCACCAGCGCTGCACGGAGCGCCTGCGGACCGGGCGAGTGCTGCTGGCTGGGGACGCGGCGCACGCGACCAATCCGTGCGGCGGCCTGGGACTGACCACGGGCATTTGGACCGGCCTGATCCTCGCGGATCTCCTGGGCGCGGTGCTGCGGGGAGAGGAAGCCGAGGCGATTTTGGACCGATATTCGGATGAGCGGCGGCGGATATTCTGGGACATTTCCTCGCCGGGCGCGACCGAGAACAAGCGAATGATGGAGGAGCCGGATCGGCAGCAGCGGCTGAAGGACCTCGAGGCGGTGAAGCTCATGGCAGCGGACCCGCAGGTCGCCCGATTGATGATGCTGTTCCCGTTCCGCGTGATCGGCAACGTGCTGCGTGAGGGCTCCCGCTGGCGCGAGGCGGACCCGACGGGGCGCTCCGGCATCGATCTCGAGCGGAAAGGATCGCAGCTGGCATAGGAGAGCACCATGCAGGGGCCGAGTCCACAGGACCGCACCGAAATCTACGAGCTCTATGCTCGCTACAGCTGGGCGCTCGATACGGGCGATACCGACGCCTACGTCGCTCTGTTCACGGTGGACGGCGAAGCGACCGAGGAGACCGGGGACGGAGCGATCGAGGTCTACCGGGGGCACGACCAGATCCGAAGACTCGTTCGCAAGTTCCACGAAAGAGCCGATTTTCCAGGACATCAGCATCAGATGGCGCAGTTCGTCTTTGAGGCCGACCCGGAAGGGCGACCGGGGCATTGGATGGTGCGCTCGTATGCTTGGGCGACGATCAACCACCCGCCGCAACCGCCCCGGCTGTACTGGTGCGGCCACGTACGGGACATCGTGGCCAAGATCGACGACAGCTGGAAGATCCGCTTCAAAGCGATCATGGGCTGGGGCGGCGAGGTGCTCTCGCGCTTTCACCCGCCCGGCCGGCCGTGAAGCCTCGAACGGGCCACGCAGCGATGGGCCGGTTGCTCGAAGGAGCAGTGGCGCTGGTCACCGGGGCCGGACGTGGGATCGGTCGTGCGCATGCCCTCGCGCTGGCGCACGCCGGCGCCGCGGTGGTGGTCAACGACCTCGGAGGTGACTTCCGCGGCGAGGGAGCGGGTGACGCCGCGCCGGCGAATGAGGTCGTGGCGCAGATTCGAGCGGCTGGTGGTCGGGCCGTCGCGGACGCGGGCAACGTTGCCGACTGGGAGAGCACGCGACGAATGGTCGACAGCGCGATATCCGTGTTCGGCAAGCTCGATATCGTCGTGAACAACGCCGGGATCTGCCGCTTCGCCACGGTCGATGCGATGACGCCCAGGGACTGGGACCTGCAGATTGCCGTCAATCTCACGGGTACTGCTACGGTCTCTCACTGGGCGGCGCGCTACTGGCGATCGCTGGGGCCGCATCCCGGCCGCGCCATCATCAACACGTCTTCCCCCGCCGGAACGAACCCCGTGACCGGCAGCCCGGCGTACTGCGCCTCCAAGGCGGCCGTCGCCGCGCTCACCATCGCGGCAGCGGCGGAGCTCGCGGACCTGGGCGTCCGGGTCAATGCAATCGCACCCATGGCCCGCACGCGCATGACGCTTGCGGTCGCCGCACATGATGAGGTGTTG
>JBOHZT010000402.1:0-2929 GCA_050738535.1 Steroidobacteraceae bacterium | reverse complement strand
GCCTTCGATAGACCGGAGCTCATCGTCTTAGTCTCCTCTCGAGGACCCTGGGGAGCTCGATCATAGCGCAGCGCCGCCGGCCTGCAGGGCCCTCACGGCGGCGCGAACGTCACCTTGCCGTTCACGAGGGGATTGCGGTTGTTCGCGCAGTCCCAGGGCAGCAAGCGGTCCTGATCGCGGACGCGATACCCGCGGATCGAGAGGTGCCCCGGATGGACGAACCGCAGCGGATCATCGATCGTCAAGTCGCCCTACGACGAGCCCTGGGGCTGGATGCAGCCGACCCGGCATGCACTCGAGCTCTGCTTCTCGAGCAAGGGCGCGCTGCGGAAGCCGAGAGTGTCTACCGTGAGGATCTCGGTCTCGGAGGTGCGACGGCCACCCGTGGCGGGCGGCGATCCTCTTTGTCCGCGGTACCGGCTCGATTCGCGGAAGGCGCGCGGCCGCATCGAATCGCTGCCGCCTCAGCGCAAGGCGGTCACGACGTCGGCGAGCCGTTCCACCAGGTAGAGCGGGAGGGAAATCAGCTCGTATTCGACCGGCGACGATCGCCCCGCGCTTTGCACGGTCGTGGCGACCGTCTGCCGCGAGGGCGGGTTTGCATCGAATCTCACGGCGAGGGGGGCGTGTTTCTCCGCGACGAATTGATGCAATGATCGCAGACTTCCCCGCGCGCCGGCCTTGACCTCGACGGGAACGATCAGGCCTTCGAGGCCCACCACGAAATCCGTCTCGGCGTTGGACGAGCGGCCTTCGCGCAACCAGTAGGTCAGTTCACGACCGGAGGCATCCGCCAGCGTGTCTCGCAAGTGCTGCCCCACGAACTGCTCCGCGATCGCGCCGTCGTTGATGAGCTGAATGTCGTCGAGCTTCGAGATCGATCGCCAGCGCAGACCGCAGATGAAGCTCATGAGACCCACGTCGAGGAACAGCAGCTTATAAACGGTCTCATCGATATCCGCGAGAAGCGGCAGCCCAGAGGCATGCGTGTGCAATACTTTCGAGATCACGCGGGCCATGGCGAGCAGGTCGATATCCTGCCTCAGCGTCGCACTATGAACGTCTCGGAGCACGTTCGAGTACTTGATCTTCGTCCCCACGTTGCGTGCGGCGAAGTCGAGCACATGTTGCATGCGCACCAGATTTCTCGAGCGTGCGTACTTCTGAAAGTCATCGCGATAAGCTTCCACGATGTCGCCGTGGACGGTGGTCACGTCGGCGAGCCTGCCGGTCCTTGCAAACGCATCGACGGCGGCCGGCATGCCTCCCACGAAGTAGTATCGGCGCAGCAGCTCGAGAAGCCGTGCATGCGCGACCGGACCGATCTCCGCGCCCGGCTCGTATGCCTGAATCGTCTCCCTCAGCTTGTGTTCCCCGAGGGCCTCCAGGAATTCCGTGAAGACCATCGGTCCCATGTGCAGGTACCGGACTCGACCGACTGGCATCGATAGCCGGCGCTCGGACAGCGCGAACTCCATCAGGGAGCCCGCCGCGATCACTGGAAGGTCGGGCCGCTCCTCGTAGAAATACCGCAAGGAGGCGATCGCTGCGGGCACGGCCTGGATCTCATCGAGGAAGAGGATCGAGCGCGCCGCCACCGCCGGCATGCTCGGCAGCGCCTCGATTTGCTCGAGAATCGTCCGCGGGCTCATGCTGTCGAAGACCGCACTCATCTGGGGGTGTCGCTCCAGATTGACCTCGATCAGCGGGCACTGGTGCTGGGCGGCAAAGAGGCGCACGAGCGTCGACTTGCCCACCTGCCGCGCGCCGCGGACGATGAGCGGTTTGCGATCCGCTGCGTTGCGCCAATCCTCCAGAATTTTCAGCTGCTTGCGCCGCATAAATCTCCTGAATTGACCCCAATTCTAGCACTAGGATTGCGGAAATTGGGGGCAATTCAGGAGATTCTGTGACGGCGCACCTGCCTGTTCGTGCGTGCGCACGGCTCGGCTCGAGCACCGACATGAGCGTTTCTCTGGTGCGGCTCGCCCCAGGACCGGCCGCCCAGTCGACCCCGTTGCCCGTCGAGGCGGCTCAGGCGCGAGACGGCGGGATGTTCGCGTTCAGGCTGAACAAATTTCCCGGGTCGTACTGATTCTTGAGCCGCACCAGACGCGGATAGTTGGCGCCATACGTGGCACGCACGTGCGCGTGATCCTCTCCGGGTGCTGTGTTGACGTAATACCCGTGCGTGAAGGGCTCCACTCCCCGCCAGATCTCGTCGAGCGCCTGGGCACTGCGCTGTGCCTGCCGGCCACCGGTCAAGTCGCCGGATAGCATCACGTCGCAGGGCGCCTTGCGGTTCCAGTAGGCAGTCGCGCCGGGGGCGACGCGGGCCACCGCTCCTCCCATCTGGTCCAACTGCACCCCGCAGTCGATGGACGGCGGGGTCGCCGCGAATCGCCGGACGAGCTCGTCGAACAGTTTCTCCGGCGTGCCCGGTAGGAAGCCGGTCTTTATGTAGGCCGAGACGCTGCGGGGGACGGCTACCGGGGCGTTGTTCACGGCGCCCTGGGCCGCGAGGTAGCTCACCGCTTTCACGCTGTCGTGGAGCGGGGGGCCGAGCTGCTTCAGCGGCTCGAGCAAGCGCGCCCCTTCGCGGGAATCGCCCGAGTGGAAGACCGTCAGAACGGCGAATCGTCCCGGCCGCTCGGTGCTCGCGGGCGCGTTGTTGACGAGGTCGACGCCGAGCATCAGCGCATCGGGAGCGCGCTCGGTGAGCTCCGTCGTGGCAAGGAGCAGGCGGCGGGCCTCGCTATAGGGGTAGATCCGCGCCCCGCTCAGCACCGGGTGCGCGAGCGGGTGGAGCTGGTACTCGAAGGCGGTGACCACGCCGAAGTTGCCGCCGCCGCCGCGCACGCCCCAGAAGAGGTCCGGGTTCGCGCTCGCACTCGCGTGCCCCTCCGCGCGGCGGTGGCGGCAGCTCCGC
>JBOHZT010000401.1:0-2997 GCA_050738535.1 Steroidobacteraceae bacterium | reverse complement strand
CAGTATGTCCGTACGGCGGGGGGCGTACCGCGGTGTAGCCGCAGCTTCGCCGTCGGCGTGATCGTTAGTTTGCTGGAGCACCCGGCTCCGGAAGATATCGGCCAACAACGTAACGGGCTGTTTGTTTGCGGTAATTTTCTCGATATTGCCGATTGCGGTGGTAGGTGCCGATAGTCGCGGAGGGCTTGGGTGGTAACGATCAACCAATACGGAATTCAGCAGATACGTACATCAGTATCTTCGTATCTACGCTAGTCGACCTGGGCAGATGGTGCAGATATGGCACTGAAGTACTGAAAGTAGGACTTACGGAAAGCGATTGAATTCCACACGTGGTTGAGTCTCTCAACCGGCGGGTACTGCGCTATCCAGCCCAAGCACAGGAAATTCAGCCTAGTAGCTGAATTTATCCTGTGAGGTCAATGTGCAGTATCAAAAAAGGCTCCCGCGGCTTTGCTTGTGACCGGCCCGAGGCGCTATGATCGCCTTTATCAGTTGATGAAGTTCGTTGTGCTATTGACTTCTTGTTAATACGGACCCCGAGAGGATGATGACTCCGATGGAGACGCTTCTTGATTACCTGGAGATGTGGGAAGCGCAGATACCGGACCAGACCCTCTACCGGTTCGTCGATGTCGACGGCCGCGAGCTCGAGCACTACACCTACCAAAGCTTCGCCGAGCGCACGCGTGAGCTGGCCGCCTACTTGTCTACCGAGGCCGGGCTGGAGCCGGGTGATCGGGCGCTACTGGTCTACCCGCCGGGCCTGGAGATGGTGGCGGCGTTCTACGCCTGCGCGCGCATCGGAGTGATCGCCGTGCCGGTCAGCCCTCCGTTGCCCATGGCGTTCGAAGCGGGGCTGGCCAAGCTCAGCTTCATCGCGCGGGACTCCCGGGCCAAGGCGGTGCTGTCAACCAAGGAGTTCGAGTACAACTACCGGATGCTGCTCGGCCACGGACAAAGTGCGCCGGCCTGGCCACACGCCGCCCGGCCCCCGGAGCTGTCCTGGTTCGCGACGGATGGCACACAGGACTTCGGCGGCGCCCCCGTACCGGACACGCCCGGCGAGGTGCTCTTCCTGCAGTACACCTCCGGTTCCACCAGCGATCCCAAGGGCGTGATCGTCAGCCACGCCAACATCATCGCCAACCAGTCGGTCTTCAACGGCGGCGAGGTCGCGGTCAGCTGGCTCCCGCAGCACCACGACATGGGGTTGATCTCCGCCTACTTGTTCGTATTGCTACTCGGCGGGACCACGCATGGGATGTCACCGCTCGACTTCCTCCAGCGGCCATCGGCGTGGCTGCGGCTCATCAGCGACGTGCGTGCCACCCACACGCCCGCGCCGAACTTCGCCCTCGAGTACTGCCTGCGCGAGGACAAGCTCCCCACGTCCGCGCTGGCTGGGATCGACCTGAGCAGCCTGGACAGCGTCGTCGTCGGGGCGGAGCCGCTGCGGGCCAAGACCTTCACGCGCTTCCGGCGGCGCTTCGCTGCCTACGGTCTGCGGCCCGAGGCGCTGACCGGCGCTTTCGGCCTTGCCGAAAACACCCTCGGCGTGTCCATCTGGGGACGCCAGATCTTGACTCTGAACAAGCGAGCGCTGGAGCGCAACCTCGCGCGGGTCGAAAAGGCCCTGCCCGAGAACAACAACCAGGTGCCGGTGGTGAGCTGCGGCAAGCCGATGGCCGGGAACGTGGTCCGCATCGTCGATCCCCAAGCGGGGCAAGGCCTGGGCGAGGGCCGGGTCGGCGAGGTTTGGGTGGCCGGCGCGTCCAAGGGAGGTGGCTACTGGCATCGTCCCGAGCTCACCGCGGAGACCTTCGAAGCCCGCATCGCAGGTGATGACCAACACGCCTATCTACGGACGGGTGATCTCGGCTTCCTTTACGAGGGCGAGCTGTTCGTCTGCGGCCGGAGCAAGGACCTGATCATCGTCCGCGGCGTCAACTGCTACCCCTCGGACATCGAGGCCGTCGTGGAGCAGGACGCGCAAGTCCGCAACGGCTGCGTCGCGGCCTTCTCGGTCGAGCGCGAGGAGCAGGAAGCGCTGGTTGTGGTCGCCGAGGTGCGCGACCAGCACGCGCTCCCGGACGCCAAGGTGCTGGCGCGAGCGATCCGCAGGCACTGCCACATCGACCCGCACTCCATCGTGTTCGCGCCGCCGCACAGCATTCCCAAGACCACCTCGGGGAAGATCCGGCGCGCGCAGACCCGTCAGCTCTGGCTCGACGACAAGCTGCCCACGCTCGCGAGCCACGTCCAGCAGACCCAGGAAAGCCTCGACGCCGGCGCGGGTCCGCTGGACCGCTTCCGCAATCTCATCGAGAGCTACGACCTGACCGGACAAGAGGACTGCTCCTTCGCGGATCTCGGCATCGACTCGCTGGCCCTGGCCGAGCTCCGCACGGACCTGCAAGCCCTGCTCGAGGAGCATGGCGCGGGCGAGTTGGCCGAGGATGTCAACACACGACTGCTCCAGCGCCTGACGGTCGCCGAATTCTTCCGGCTCATGCGACAGTTCGGTGAGGGGTCCGAACTGCCGCTGGACACTCTGCGGCAGGCGCTGGATCAGATTTCCGCCGAGTACGAGGAATACGAGACCACGCAGATGCGCGCCGACGCGCAGCTGCCCCTGCCGGCGCTGCCGCCGGCGCGATCCGGCGCGCCGAGCAACATCCTGCTGACCGGCGCGACCGGGTTCATGGGACCGTTCCTGGTGAGCAGCCTGCTCGAGCAGACTTCCTACAGCGTCCACACGCTGGTCCGTGCCACGGATGCGGCGCACGGCCGGGACCGGATCATCGCCGCGCTGCGCCAGGCTCAGCTATGGTCCCCGGCTCTGGAAGCCGAGATCCGGGCGCGGGTCCAGGTGATCTGCGGGGACCTCGCCGAGCCTCACCTGGGAATCGGCGAGGCGGCGTTCCAGCAGCTCGCTGAGAGCATCGATGCCATCGTCCACAACGGCGCCCTGGTCAACTACGTCCGGACCTACGA
>JBOHZT010000400.1:0-3041 GCA_050738535.1 Steroidobacteraceae bacterium | reverse complement strand
GATGCGAGCGCCCGTGACGCCGATGCCCGAGAGATCGGCCTCGGCGAGCGCCTCCGGTGAGGGGAACACGTGCGTGAGCACCGGCTCGTCGCCGGTACTGCCAGGCGCGGGTCCAGGCCCGAGTGCCAGCACGCGGCCAGCGCGTGCGACGAGTCGCGCCGCGAGCGTCCGGCCTGCCGCCACGCTCACCTGCTGGCCGAGCACCGCCCGGACCGCACACTCGAAGGGGTCCCAGGCGCCCGGGATCCGCAGCCCGGGCCTACGCTTGGCGAGGGGGGCGAGCAGCGGATCGCGCGCGAAGGCGCGTGCCGTGAGCGCTGGATCGGCTGCGAGATCGAACGCGCGCCGCGCGTCGAGCGAGAGCTGGAAAAGAGCGGGCGCCGGGGCTCCGCGCACGCTGAGCTCGAGCTCGTGGCAGCCGGGCATGGGCCGCAAGGCGACCGTCGCATCGCCGCCCGAGAGCGCGAGAGTCCGCGCATAGCCGCGATCGTCGACGCGCTCGACCCCCGGGATAGCGCGAGCGGCGAGGAAGTCGCGCACGAACGCCCAGTCGTAGGGCGGCCGGTAGGCGAGCCGCAGCGTGATCTCGTCGCGGCGCGAGTCTCTGCCCGGTCGCTTGCGGATCTCACGAGGTGCGCGTGCGTAGGTTCGCTGGAACGCATCGTTGAATCGCCTGAGGCTCCCGAACCCCGCTGCTAGCGCGATCTCGGTTACCGGGAGCTCGGTCTCATCGAGCAGGCGCTTCGCGAACTGGAGCCTGCGGGTCTGGGCGACGGCGATCGGCGAAGCACCGACGTGCTGGACGAACAGCCGATGCAGGTGGCGCGGCCCGATGCCGACCCGTGCGGCGAATGCCTCGATGGAGCATTCGTCGAGCGCTCCGTCGTGGATGAGGCGCAGGGCGCGGCGGACCACCGCCGAGGTCCCGAGCCATGCGGGCGTGCCCGGGGCCGCCTCGGGCCGGCAGCGCAGGCACGGCCGAAAGCCGGCCTCCGCCGCGGCAGCGGCGGTCGGGAAGTACCTCACGTGGGTGCTCTTCGGGCTCGGGGCAGGACATACCGGGCGGCAGTAGATACCCGTGGTGGTCACGGCGACGAAGAACCGTCCGTCGAAGCGCGGATCCCGGCTCATCCGCGCGCGCTCCAGCACACCGCGAGCGAGCGGGATAAGATCGTGAGGAGGGCTGGCAGGCTCGCGCATGAGGCAGACGATACTTCGCTCGGGCCGAGGCGACTAGCCATTTTCGGACGTCCATCTTGGTCGGCAGGGAGCTGAGCGCCAGCCTCACCGAAGTTTTACATTGGCGCTGTTATCCGCTCCTGTAAAGATGGGCAAATTGGACGATCTGAAATACCATTGGTCATCGATCCCTGCCTCGGGTGCAACTCGGGAGCACCGCTATGTCCCGCAAGCTCGAACGAATCACCGTCGATCCGGCAATCATGAACGGCCAGCCCTGTGTCCGCGGCATGCGTCTCACCGTGCGGCGCGTGGTCGAGTCGGCAGCGCTTTATGCCTCGCGACAGGAATTGCAGGCCGAATATCCCGAGCTCGAGGACGAGGATATCGCCCAGGCTCTCGAGTTTGCAGCTCGCAATCTCGATGATCGTGTTTTCCCGCTGGAAGCTGCGTGATCAGAGTGTTGCTGGACCAGGGGCTGCCACGCTCGGCAGCCGAGGTCTTGCGCTGCGCTGGATGGAATGTCTTGCATGCTTCCGAGTGCGGTCTCAGTACCTCGACTGACGAAGCGATTCTGAGCTTTGCTCGGAAAGAAGGCAGGTCGGTGTGTACGCTCGACGCGGATTTTCATGCGTTGCTCGGCCGTTTCCGGGGCGCTTGGCCCATCTGTCATCCGTATCCGCCGTGAGGGCTTGCGAGGCGCGGACCTTGCAGGGCTTCTGCAGAAGGTTTGGGCAGAGGTCGCCTCCTTCGTCGACGGAGGGGCAATGGTGACAGTCACGGAAAGAGCGATTCGTGTGCGCAGGCTGCCCGTTCTGGGGCAAGACGCAAAAGGTTCGACTGGATAGATCATGCTCACCCCCGTCATCCTCTCCGGCGGCGCCGGCACGCGGCTGTGGCCGCTCTCGCGCGAGCTGCATCCGAAGCAGCTGCTCGCGCTCATCGGCGAGCGCACCATGCTGCAGGAGACGGCGCTGCGTCTCGAGGGGCTCGGGGCCACGGCGCCGGTGGTCGTGTGCAACGAGGCGCATCGGTTCCTGGTCGCGGAGCAGCTGCGGCAGATCGGCGTGACGCCGCGCGCGACGCTGCTCGAGCCAGCGGGGCGCAACACTGCGCCTGCCATTGCGCTCGCCGCGCACGCGGCGCTGCGTGCGCCCTCCGGGGGGCGGGGCGAGGGGGAGGGGGCGGCTGACGGCGCCGATCCCCTGCTGCTCGTCCTTCCCGCGGATCATGTCATCCGCAACGTGCCGGCCTTTCACGCAGCGGTGCGCGTGGCTCGCGGGGCTGCCGAGCAAGGCGCGCTCGTCACGTTCGGCATTGTCCCGAGCGCCCCGGTGACGGGCTACGGGTACATCCAGCGGGGCGCGGGGGCAGGCGCCGGCGCGGGCTCCGGGGCAGCGTCTGGGGCAGGCGCGGACGGCGTGCGGCAGATCGAGCGCTTCATCGAGAAGCCGCCCGTCGAGCAGGCGCGCCAGTTCGTCGCCTCCGGCGAGTACTACTGGAACAGCGGCATGTTCCTCTTCCGGGCCCGCCGCTACCTCGAGGAGCTCGAGCGGCTCGCGCCGGCCATTGCGAGCGCTTGCCGCACGGCGTTCGAGCGCGCCAGCGCGGACCTGGATTTCACGCGGATCGACGCCGCTGCGTTCGAACCCTGTCCCGCCGACTCGATCGACTATGCGGTGATGGAGAAGACCGCCGCCGCGGTCGTCGTGCCGCTCGATGCCGGCTGGAGCGACGTGGGGTCCTGGTCGGCGCTGCACGAGGCGAGCGAGGCCGACGGCGACGGCAACGTCGCGCGCGGCGATGTCATCTGCGAGGACTCGAAGGGCTGCTATCTGTATTCGGAGAGCCGGCTGGTCTCG
>JBOHZT010000399.1:0-3051 GCA_050738535.1 Steroidobacteraceae bacterium | reverse complement strand
AGGCCCTGAGTGGCCATGACGCTGCCGTCGATGGGAACGAGAATCTTCTCGTACATGGTGTGCTCCTCGGATGTGCGTTCCTCGGATTCGAGGCTGCTCGCAAGCCGCGGACCCGGCGGCGGTCTGCAGACGGCGTCGCGGGCCGGCGGGGCGTGGAGGCCGCTGGACTTTCCATGCGGGCGGAGTAGCGTAGTTCGAGGAGTTTCCACAGGAGTGCGTCGCGATGGCCGATTCCCTCTATCCTCCTTCCTCCCCCGAAATCGCCGAGAAGCGCCGCTCGCTCGCTCCCGAAACCGAACGGGCCTTCCAGGCATTCAGTCGCCAAGTATTCGCGGACGGCGCACTTCCCGCCAAGATGAAGCAGATCGTGGCGGTCGCGGTAGCGCACGTCACGCAGTGTCCTTACTGCATCAAGGGGCATACCCGCGCCGCCCTGCGGGCGGGCGCGAGCCCGGAGGAGCTGATGGAGGCCATCTGGGTCGCGGCGGAGATGCGGGCGGGCGGGGCCTTCGCGCACTCCACCATCGCGCTCACCACGATGCAGGAGCACCAGGGTCACGAGCCGCGGCCCTGAGGGCTCGGCGATGAGTCATTGAAGAGGAGCGGGTGTCATGAGCGATGCGGCGCAACCGGCCGGCCCGGATCTGAAGGCGGGCATCCCGGAAGAAGACCTCGCGGACGGCGGCATGCTCGCGGGTCACGTCGGGGACAGTCCCGTCCTGATCGCTCGCCGTGGAGAGGAGCTGTACGCCATCGATGCGACGTGCACTCACTACGGCGGCCCGCTCGCTGAAGGGTTGCTCGTCGGCGAGACGGTGCGCTGCCCGTGGCATCACGCGGTATTCAGCTTGCGCACCGGGGAGGCACTCGCGGCGCCGGCCCTCAGCGCGCTGCGTTGCTGGCGCATCGCGCGCCGGGACGGACGGATCTGCGTCGGGGAGGCGGTACCCGCCGGTTCCGGAAAAGGCGTGTCGCGTCCAGGCCCGCTCGCGGGCGAGCCCGTCGTCATCGTCGGCGGCGGTGCCGCCGGTTTCGCCGCGGCGCAGATGCTGCGCCGCGAGGGCCACGATGGTCCCATCACGCTCGTCAGCGCCGACACGGACCCGCCGTACGATCGCCCGAACCTCTCCAAGGACTACCTGGCCGGCACGGCGCCGGAGGACTGGATCCCGCTGCGGCCGAGCGAGTTCTACACCAAGAGCGGCATCGAGCTGCGCCTCGGCACGGCGGCGACCTCGATCGATCTGAAGGGCCGCCGCGTGATGCTCGACAAGGGCGGCGACCTCCCGTTCGCTCGGCTGCTGCTCGCGACGGGCGCCGAGCCCGTTCGGCTCCGGATCCCCGGGGCCGATCTGCCGCAGGTGAGGACGCTGCGCTCGCTCGCGGATTGCCGCGAGATCATCCGCGGCGCGAAGTCGGGCGGGCGGGTCGTGGTCGTCGGCGCGAGCTTCATCGGGCTCGAGGGCGCCGCGGCCTTGCGCAAGCGCGGAATGGAGGTGCACGTCGTCGCTCCGGAGGCGCGGCCGATGGAGCGCGTTCTCGGCCCGACGCTCGGTGACTTCGTGCGCTCGCTGCACGAGTCGCACGGTGTGGTGTTTCACCTGCAGCACGGGGTCGGGGAGATCGACGCTCGAGGTGTGCGGCTGGACGATGGGTCGCGGCTCGAGGCCGATCTGGTGCTCGTCGGCATCGGCGTGCGCCCGCGGCTCGAGCTCGCCGAGCGCGCAGGTCTCGCGATCGATCGCGGAGTGGTCGTCAACGAATATCTTGAGACGAGCGCGCCGGGTGTGTTCGCCGCGGGCGACATCGCACGGTGGCCGGATGCGCGCAGCGGGGAGAAGCTGCGCATCGAGCACTGGGTGGTGGCGGAGCGGCAAGGCCAGACGGCCGCGCGGAACATGCTCGGCCGCCGCGAGCCATTCACCGCCGTACCTTTCTTCTGGACCCAGCAGTACGACGTGTCGATCGATTACCTCGGGCACGCGTCCGCATGGGACCGCATCGAGCAGGACGGGGACGCCAAAGCGCTCGACGTGGCATTCCGGTTCAAGAAGGGAGCGCGGACGCTCGCGGTTTCGACGATCTTTCGCGGCCGCGAGAGCCTCGAGGCGGAGCTCGCCATGGAGCAGGGCCGCTCGCCGGCGGCGGGGGCGGGACCCTAGGGGTTCGGCACCCCGCCCCTAGCGAGCTCGGCGCCCCTAGGGGCTCGGAACCCTGGGGCTCGCGACCCAGAAGCTCTCGGGGAGCTGGAACCCTGGCCTGCGCCAATTTCGAGATTTTCGCTCCGGCGCCGGCGGTCGGTATGGTGATGCGCACGCTGCTCGTGGGACTCGGTACGGCGAGTGCGATCCTCGGTGGCGCTGCGGCGCTGCAGCAGCGCCACCTGAAGCGGCTCCTCGCCTTCTCGACGATATCCCACGCAGGCATCCTCCTCGTCGGCGTCGCGCTCCTCTCCCCGCGCGGCCTCGCCGGGATGCTCGTCTATTTCGCCGGCCACGGGCTCGTGAAGGGCGCTCTGTTCATGCTCGTCGGCGTCGCGCTCGCGACGCTTGCGGGGATCGACGAGATCGGCTTGCGCGGCAAGGGCCGGCGGGGATCGCGCTCGCGGTTGCAGGGCTGCTGCTCGGCGGAGCGCCCCTAGGGCTGCTCGACGAAGGCGCGCGGCTCATCGACACCGCGGCGTCGCGCAGCGGCGAGGGATGGGTCGTGGCTGCGATCGTCATTGGAACGGCGTTCACGGGGGGGCGGTGCTGCGCGCGGCCGGAAGGATATTCCTCGGGTGGGGCAGGGTGGCCGGCGAGGAGCGGCGCGCGCCGAGTCAGGAGGAATCCGAGAAGGCCAACCGGCCGCTCTGGCTGATGCTGATTCCCGTGGCGCTGCTGCTCATCATCGAGATCCTCACCGGAACGAACGATGTGCGCCGGCTAGCCTGAAGTTCCTGCGCCCGGGAGACGGAGTTTCTCCATGATTTCATGGCGATGGCCGCGACCAAGGTGCGGAGTTTCTGTCTACGCGGCGATTTTCTCGATCAGCTCCAGGGCTCGGCGCTGC
>JBOHZT010000398.1:0-3067 GCA_050738535.1 Steroidobacteraceae bacterium | reverse complement strand
TCGTGAGCTTGAATTTCTCTCCCGCCTTGAAGGCGACCATCGCCTTGCGCACGACCTCCTGGCGGAACGACAGCTTGCCGGAGTCCGAGACCTTGATCTTCTCCTCGACCGAGCGCAGGAAGCGCTCGTCGGCCGGCCGCGTCTCCCCGGTGATCGGGTCGGTCACCTGGCGGTGATCGAGCGAGGCCTCCACCTCGTCGAGATACTTCTCGAGCAGCTGCTGGGCCTCGTCCTCGAACGACGCGAACATGGCGCGGTGCACGTCCTCCTTCACCCAACGGTTGTAGAACTCCTTGCGCGCCGTGACAAGATGGTCGACCCAGGTTTTCTTCTGCTTCGCATCGATGCGAGCGTCGCTGTCGATCGAGTCCTTCACGGCGAGCAGCAGCTCCATGCTGGTGAGACTCTCGGTGTTGCCGCGCGTGATCGCGTTCGAGAGCGCGTTGATGACGAACCTCGGGCTGACGCCGGTCAGTCCCTCGTCCGGCACCTCCTGCTTGAGCCGCACCGCCTCGGTCTCGGAGACGCCCTCGACCGCCTCTCCCGCGTAGAGCCTCAGCTTCTTCGGCAGGTCGAGCCCCTCGCGCTCAGGCTTCACGAGCCGGGTGAGGATGGCGAACACGGCCGCGAGATCGAGCACATGAGGGTCGAGATGCACGTCGCGGAAGGAGGAGGCCCCCGAGACGAGCTTCTGGTAGATGCGGGCCTCGTCCCGGAAGGAGAGCGCGTAGGGGACCTTGATGATCACCATCCGGTCGAGCAGCGCCTCGTTCTCCTTCTCCTGCAGGAACTTGTGGAACTCGGCGAGGTTGGTGTGCGCGAGAATGGTCTCGTCGAGGTAGATGAGCGGGAAGCGCGAGACCTTGACGTTCTTCTCCTGGGTCATCGTGAGCAGCAGGTACAGGAACTCGCGCTTGACCTTCAGGATCTCGATCATCTCGAGCACGCCGCGGCTCGCGGCGTAGACGGCGCCCGACCACGACCAGGCGCGCGGATCCCCCTCGTCCCCGATCTGGGCGACCTTGGCGAGATCGACCGACCCGACGAGGTCGGCGATATCGGCGGTCGTGGGGTCGTGGGGCGCGTACGTGCCGATGCCGGTGCGCGAGGCCTCCGACAGGAAGATGCGCTCCACCGGGACTTTCACGAAGTCACCCTCGTACTGGCGCTCGACGAGCTCGCGCGCCCAAGGCGAGGGCTCCCCTTGGATGTCGACCCCGTAACGGTCGCGGAACTCCGCCCGCAAGCTCGACGGAACCAGGTTGAGCGGGCTCTCGCGCAGCGGCGAACCCTTGATGGCGTAGAGCGCGCCGTTCTCGGTCCGGCTGTACTCCTCGAGGCCCCGCTTGAGCAGGATCGCGAGCGTCGATTTGCCGCCCGAGGGCGGACCGAGCAGCAGCAGGAGCCGCCGACCCACGTCCGATCCCGCCGCCGCGGCCTTGAAATACTCCACCACTCGGGCGAGTGGCTCATCGATACCGAAAAGCTCGCGCTTCAGCAGCTCCCGCGCCTTGACCGTATCGCTCGCCTCCGGGCTCGTGCTCTGGCCGTGCCAGCGCAGCATGTCCCAGATGTACTGGTGGCTCGTGCGCGCCACGGCGGCGGGGTTCTGCGGCAGGATGTCCTTCAGGAACTCGCCGAACGTCCCCTCCCAGCGCTGCGCCCGGTGCAGGCGGCTGAACGAGCTCAGGGATTCGAGGAACTCCTCGGCTCGGTCCATGCGATCCCCCTCGGAAGAGTGCGGTTTCATCGGCCTTCCCTCCGCTCCGGAATTCGAGCGACTCTCGACCACTGCATTCGCGGGGCGAGGGCTGGCCTTAACTTAAATCGAACCCGTCGCCCGAAATGTGATGGCCCTCAATTCCCGATCATCTACTACGTTAAGACGATCACAACAACAAATTGTTCAGTCGTGTCAGAGCAAAATGCATTCCCATTCGCAGATCCCGCTGGTGCCGATTCGCTCGCGAGCGTGATCTCGCCGCTCGTTTTCGGTAATCTAGAGGTCTCGGCCGCGCACGTGCGCGGCCGCGGTCACGCGTGCACCTCTCAAGCGCGGCGTGTGCGAGCGCCGCGCGATCTCCATGTCGTCCCGGCGATCTCCGCGGCCCCTCGGCAATCCCCTGCGCCTTTCGGCAATCCCCCGCCTTCTCAAAGAGGCGACATCAAGAGCCCGCGTCAGGCAGCACGTCTGCCGGGTTCTCATGGCACGGCCCGCAATCCGCGTGCCTCGCTCGGCCAGCTGCCACTCACCATATCGTCGCGCGGCAGTGCGCACGGCCGGCGCCCAGAGCAGCTTTGCCGCGCCGGCAAAAAACCGAGCGGTCGTCCAGGGTTTCCGCAACCGGTGTTCCGGCCGCGGCGGACGGCGTTGCGTAATGTGAACTGTCGCAAGGCGAGTGCCGGAACTCAACCTATGCTCGTCCGAAGTTCGCTCGAGCCGGCCCCGGCGCTTCCCGTGTTTGAACGGGGCGCCTCGGGCTCCTTAGCGCACGGAGATCGCACTGTGGCTACGCCCGCTTCCGCCTCATCTCGATCGCTCGATCCGGCCGGCGACGCCGGCGCAACCGCCCATCCGCCCGCGAAGCCGCTCGGAGAGGCCGTCGCCGTCACGACGCGCGACGACTTCCTGCTCGAGCTCGGGGAGGCGCTCGGCGGCGCCGTCGCCGTCCGTCCGGTCGACACCCTCGATGCGGCGCTCGAGCAGCTCGCGGGCGCGAGGCGCCTCACGATCCTGCTGATCGACTCCCGCGAGGCGCAGGACCTACGCGCCGAGGTGGCGCGGGCGCACGCGCGCGCCCCGCACGTTCCGCTCGTCGTCTTTGGGCCCGCCGACACCGAGCAGAGCGTCGCGAGCGCGCTCAAGAGCTCGAGCGCGTTTGCGATCCTTCCGGTGCCGATGGATCCGCGCAAAACGGCCGCCATTCTCGAGGGGGCCTTCGCGGAGGCCTCGGCCAAGCGCAGCGGGAGCGCCGCTGGCTCGCCTGTCGCCTCCTCTTCCGCGGCGCGCGCCCCGCTCGCGCCCGACGCCGCAACCGCCGGTGCCGCGCCAAGCGCGGACGTCGAG
>JBOHZT010000397.1:0-3070 GCA_050738535.1 Steroidobacteraceae bacterium | reverse complement strand
GGGCGCACGTCGCAGGCCCGGGGCCTTGCCGCCTTTCACGAGACTGCCGCAGCATCCGATTTGATCGCGTAGCGTTCGGATTGCAGGCCATGCAAACGCCGAGCGGCGCTGCGATCGAGGTGCGGGGCAAAGTTCCCCAGGCCAAGGGAACCGCGAGTGAGCTCAACGTGACGCAAGTCCTCGGTGGATGATGATGACGTCGGCACCGCCCGTCCTTCGTTCGACCCTGCACTGCCCACACTGCGGCTTCAGCCGGGAGGAGACGATGCCCATCGACGCCTGCCTCTACTTCTACGATTGCAAGCAGTGCGGAACGACCCTTCGCCCGAAGCCGGGGGATTGCTGCGTGTTCTGTTCCTACGGGAGCGTGAAGTGCCCGCCGCAGCAAAGCCGTCGTGAAGGCTAAAATGAAGCCGGTCCTGCGCTAAGCCCTACGGCCGCCAACGACCCAGCAAGCGTCGTCGCAATCCCCCAGAGCAGGGCCGCCCGGTAGCTCGTGACGCCGGCGCCGAAGAGCGTCGCGACGCCTTTGAAGGTGTCATTCGAGCCGTTGGCGTAGGCGAGCCAGGCGACTACGGCAAAGACCAGAAGCCCTTCCAAGCGGATGATCAGCCGTTAGGCTGCCGCGCAATCCGCTGTCGCGCATCCCGCATTACGGCCCATCACCGCTTCACAGCCGTGATCAGCGCGTAGCCGAGATCACCCCGCGAGATGGCCTCCGCGGCCGCCTGCGCCACAGCGCGCGCCGCGGCGAAGTCAAGCGGCGGTAGCTCGATCTTCCGGAGGCCTCGCAGCAAGTCGGCGGCGAGGAGCCGAGCGCGCACCTGCTGCACGAGCGCTTGTAATGCCTCGCCGTGTGACTCCACCGTCTCGATGGTGAATCCGCCGGTACACAGATACTCCGCGTACCGCGCGACGGGCTGCGCATCGGCGATGCAGGCAATCCACGCGAGAAGTCCGTCGAGCTCCCGCGGCAGCTCACCCGCCCGCGTGAGATCGCTCAAGCCCACACGCGCGTCCGTGCGCAGTACCCGCGCGAATTCCTGCGCGGCTCGCGCCTTGCCCGGGAAGGTGCAGAAAGCACACTCACAGATCAGCGCATCGAAAGCGCCGTCCGGGAACGGAAGCGATTCGGCGTCCGCCTGTCGGAACGATACCCGGTCGTGCAACCCCCGGATCGCCGCCGCGCTGTTGGCCGACAGGACGCTTTCGCGACCGTAGTCGATGCCCACCACCTCGCATCCGAAGCGCTCGGCGAGAAAGAGCGCGCTCGCTCCCCGGCCCGAGGCCACATCGAGCAGGCGATCCCCGGGGCCGAGACGCAGCCGGTTACCGAGACTCTCCGTCAGCGCGAGTCCACCGGGATGGAACGAATCTCCGAGCAGCCACTTGGCCGCCTCGCTCTCGTAGAGACGCGCGCAGCACTGCTTTATCGCCGGAGCATCAAGGGCCTGCGCGGAGGCTTCGGGCGTTTGCGTGCGCCCGTCGGAGCATGCCGGATTCACTGTGTCGCTCATGCCACGGATCTCATTCGCCCGGGCGCTCTCGAGCCGTCCGAGGCGCCCCGAACGAGAACCGCACGGCCCGTGGCTCGAATCGCTGGCCGCTGGCACGCGCCCGCCGCCGCTCCGGCTCGAGAGCGACGAGCTGCGCCCGCGCCTGTTCCCGGTAGCCCACGCTGTTGTAGGCGCAGAACGGCACCTGCCGGCCGCCCGGCAGGAGGAACGATTTGCAGCACTTCATCAGGTTCTTCTGGTTGAACGTCCACGGGTCCATGAAGTCCTGCAGCATGATCATGATCATCCGATCGGCGATCTCGCGCAGGGTCGATCCGTCGGGGATACCGCACGCTTGGCAGGAGAGCATCGCCTGACCAGCCGATTTGTCCGAGCCTGCCACCGAGGAGGAAGACCACAGGCCCTCGAGCGCCCGCTTGATTTCCAGACTGAAATCGGGCACGGCACGGTTGGTGATGTAGTCCAGGTAGCCGTGGACGTTCACGATTCTCGGGAGCGGCGTGATCTTTCTGCGTGCTCCTGCGCCGGACGAATCTTCGATGAAGGCGTACGTCACCGCGTTGCACGTCGGGAAGCAGCACGGCACCGGCACGAAATCATCCGTGCGGAACGCCCCGCTCGTCTGCGCCTCGATCCATCCGATGACATCCGGTATGGTCACGCGCTGCAAGGGGTCGTGCGGCATGTGTCGCCCGGCATGGAATGCCGGCTGGAAATTAATCCCTCGCACGGCGGGATGCTCGATCGCGAAGTCGATGATCCGGCCGATCTCGCCCTCGTTGATACCCCGCTCGATCGCGGGGACCAGCGTCACGTCGAGACCGCGGGAGGCGAGCCGATCCAGCGCGCGCAGCTTCTCCTCGAGAATATCCGGCTCGCCGCGGATGCGCCGATAGGTCTCGCGCTCGAAGCCGTCGAACTGGAAGTAGAGCGCCGGATGCGCTTCGGCGAGGTCATCGAGGAAGCGATCATCACGCGCGATCCGCTTACCGTTGGTATTGATCATCACGAGCCCGATGCCGCGTGCCTTGGCGGCACGAACGAAGTCGATGATTTGGGGATGGATCGTCGGCTCCCCGCCCGAGAACTGCACGACCTCCGGCGATCCTTCCGCGCGCACGTAATCATCGAGGATCTGCTCGACCTCCTCGAGGGTGAGGTTGAAGCCAGGCGCGGCGGAGGCGAAACACAGCGGACAGCTCATGTCGCAGGTGCTGTTCACCTCGATGAGTCCGACGCAGGTGTGCTGCTGGTGCTCGGGGCATAGGCCACAGTCGTGGGGGCAGCCCGCGGAGATCTCGGCGCCGAAGGCGAGGGGAATGGTCCCGGGCTTGTTGTAGCGGGAAAGCCGCAGGTAGCTTTCCGCATCCCCGTACACGAGCGCCTCGAAGGGGCCGCAATCGGGACAGCGCTTGCGCATGTAGACCTTGCCCTCACGCAGCACCACTTTCGCGTCGATGACACGCCGGCACTCGGGGCAAATGCTGCGCGTCAACTCGTGGAAAACGTAGTCGGCGTCGGATTTCGTTCGGCTCATATTTCCACCTCTTTGC
>JBOHZT010000396.1:0-3078 GCA_050738535.1 Steroidobacteraceae bacterium | reverse complement strand
GAGAGCAAGCTCATCGCCGAGCGGCGCGCGAAGCTCGCGCGGTTGCGGACCGCCGGTCCGGCATTCCCCAACGACTTCCGGCGGGACGCGCTCGCCGGGGAGATCCATTCGGGGTTCGACGACCACGCGGCCGAGTGGCTCGAGGCCAATCCCACGCACGTCCGGGTGGGCGGGCGCATGCTCTCCAAGCGGGTGATGGGCAAGGCGAGCTTCGCCAAGATTGCCGATCGCACGGGACAGATCCAGCTCTATCTGCAACAGTCGGCCGTCGGGCCCGAGGCGTACGAGGCGTTCAAGGGCTGGGACGTAGGGGACATCATCGGCGCGAGCGGCGTGCTCTTCCGGACCAAGACGAACGAGCTCTCGGTGCGAGTCGAGAGCCTGCGCATGCTCGCGAAGTCGCTGCGCCCGCTGCCGGAGAAGTGGCACGGCCTCGCGGACACCGAGATCCGCTACCGGCAGCGCTACCTCGATCTGATCGTCAATCCCTCGAGCGTCGAGGTCCTGCGCATCCGGGCGCGGATCGTCCGCTATCTCAGGGATTTTCTCGACGCGCTCGATTTTCTCGAGGTCGAGACGCCGATGATGCAGCTCATCGCGGGAGGCGCGGCGGCGCGCCCGTTCGTCACGCATCACAACGCGCTCGACGTGGACATGTATCTGCGCATCGCGCCGGAGCTGTATTTGAAGCGCCTCATCGTCGGCGGGCTCGAGCGCGTCTACGAGATCAATCGCAACTTCCGCAACGAGGGGCTCTCCACCCGGCACAATCCGGAATTCACGATGCTCGAGCTGTATCTCGCGTTCGCGGATTATCGGGATCTCATGGACTGGGCCGAGAAGGCGATCCGCGGTCTCGCCAACGCCGTCCACGGCTCGACCCGCCTCACCTACCAGGGGCGCGAGTACGATCTTGCCACGCCGTTCCGCCGCGTCACGGTGGAGCAGGCGATCCTCGAGCGCAATCCGGCGATCGAGCCGGGCGCGCTGCGGAACCTCGCGGCGCTGCGGCAGATCTGCGAGCGCGCGCGGATCCCCTTCGATCCCGAGGACGGACCCGGGAAGCTGCAGATCGAGATCTTCGAGAAGACGGCAGAGCACGCGCTCATGGAGCCGACGTTCGTCCATGCCTATCCCGCGGAGGTCTCGCCGCTCGCTCGCGCGAACGACGCCGATCCGTTCGTCACCGACCGGTTCGAGCTGTTCATCGCAGGCCGGGAGCTCGCCAACGGGTTCTCCGAGCTCAACGATCCGGAGGACCAGGCGGCGCGCTTCCGAGCGCAGGCCGCGCGCAAGGAGCATGGCGACGAGGAGGCGATGGCCTACGATGCCGACTACATCCGGGCGCTCGAGCACGGCATGCCGCCGACCGCCGGGCTCGGCGTCGGCATCGATCGACTCGTCATGTTGTTCACCGATTCGGCGTCCATTCGCGACGTGATCGCGTTCCCGCATCTGCGGCCGCAAGCGTGAGTCCGGCGCGGCGGGTCGGCGCGGCGCCGGACGCGGTCCGCGCGCCCCGCCCGCTGCCCATCGGCGTGTTCGACTCGGGGATCGGCGGCCTCACGGTGCTGCGGGCGCTCCTCGCCGCGCTGCCCTCCGAGCGATTCATCTATCTCGGCGACACCGCGCGCCTGCCGTACGGGACGAAGACCAGCGCGACGGTCGAGCGCTACAGCGTGCAGGCGGCACAGACGCTCGTCGCGCGAGGTATCCGCTGTCTCGTCGTGGCCTGCAATACGGCGTCCTCGGTCGCTCTACCGGCCATCCGCGGCCGCCTGCGGCCGCTCCCCGTGGTCGGAGTCATCGATCCAGGCGCGGATGCCGCATGCGCCGCCACGCGCTCCGGCCGCATCGCCGTTCTCGCCACCGAGCGAACCGTCAGCGGCGGCGCCTACGAGCGCGCCATTCTCGAGCGGCGGCCGGGGTCGACGGTCGTTGCCGTACCCGCGCCGCTTTTCGTCGCGCTCGCCGAGGAGGGCCTGGTGGAAGGTCCGATCGTCGAGGGGATCGCGCGGCATTATCTCGCGCCGCTGTTCGGGGGGCCGCAGGCCGCCGGTGCGCCCGATGCCAGCATCCGAGATATCGGTGCGCCCGACACGATCGTGCTCGGCTGCACCCATTTCCCGGTACTGGCCGGTGCCATCCGGGCGGTGGTCGGTTCGCACATCGCGATCGTCGATTCCGCCGAGACGACCGCGCGGGCCGTGCGCGAAGCGCTCCAGGCGGGTGGTGGCGGCCGCATAGGCGGCACTGAGGTTTCCGCGGAAACGCGCAATGCAGGAGCGGGTGCCCAGATGCAGTTCCTGGCGACCGACGGAGTCGAGCGCTTTGCTCGTGTGGGCGGCCGGTTTCTCGGACGCGTCATTCGAGCCAAGGAGGTGGAGCTCGTCGACCTGTGAGGGGAGGGCTGGGCTGAGCGGCTCACTCGAAGGGATTTAGGGTCGGGACTTCGAACCGGGAGAAGTCACGCACGTTTCGGGTAGCGACAGTTAGACCATGCACGAGTGCCGTTGCCGCGATCATGGCGTCTTCGTAGGCGGTGTTGGACTGGCGGTGCATGAGTTTGGCCCAGCGCCTAAAGCAGGCGGCATCCATCGCGAGAACGTTGTACGAGTCGGCCACTTGCTCGGCCCATGCCTCGATCTGCTGCGCCTTCTCCGGGTCCTGCGCGCGTGTCAGCTCGATCCCGGCCTGGATTTCTCCGATCGTCACTGCGGATAGATGCAAATCGGGGTCTTCGACTCCCTGAAGCCAAGCGAGGACTTTGGGATTCGGGCGCGGCTTGCGCAGCTCCGACACGATATTGGTGTCGAGCAGGTACTTCGCGAGGCTCAAAGCGAGGGAATCGACCGCCGCCTGTGCTGTCCCCGCCGCGGCGTCATCAGATCGGCTCGCGCGAAATCCGCCAGCAGCAGGGCTTTCAGCGACGGTCGCGCGCGCTCGCACAGCCGCTTCCATTCGTGGATTGGAACTAGCCGGAAGTTCCTCCCCGCGCCTGAGGCTTCAGTAGTCAGCAGAGCCTGAATTTTCCGGTGTTTGGTGCATGCGGCGGGGCCGGATTGGGTGCTTATATGT
>JBOHZT010000395.1:0-3085 GCA_050738535.1 Steroidobacteraceae bacterium | reverse complement strand
CGGATAGACGGGATTTCCCGAGCGGCCGAGCGAGTCGAACGCATTGCCTGCATCGCTGAACACCGCGATCCCGATACGGCGCGTCACGTCGCGCACGACCTCGATGCTGCCCGTCAGCACGTCTCGGCCGCCGATCTTCAAATACTTCCGGGTGCCGTTCGGAAGCGTCACGGCCGCCACCGGCGACAGATCGTCGTATCCGAATCCGCGCACGCTCCCCTCCCCGCCCGCGAAGAAGCGCAGCGAGCCCGGCAGGTCGGTCACATTCGACACGAGGCTCGCGCCGGCCTCGCCTCGCAGCAACAGATGCCACTTGGGCGACAGGTCGAACGTGTGCTGGCCGGTGAGGTGCAGCTGCACGAAGCGGTGCCCGCCGCCTTCGAGGCTCGCGCCCGCGCGCAACTGCGCGACGAAGCCCTGCGCGAACAGCGCCTGTCCGAGGTAGCCGCTCGGCACCGAGCCGACCGTGATGCTCGGAACGATGAGGTCCTGGGTGCGCGTCGTCACCCCGTCGTAAGTGATCGAGCGCGTCGGCATGAGCGAGAACACGTATTGCCAGCGGCCGACCACGCGCGTGAGGCTCGGCCCCACCGCGAAGTCCTTGTCGATGAGATCCCCGGGAATGCCGTAATCCGCGGTCGCGCCGAGCGAGAGGCGATCCACGGCAGGATCGCCCACGGGGACCGTATAGGCGGCCTGCAGCACCTGCAGGAGCTTCGAGGCCTCGAGCTGCACGCCGAAACGGGCGCCGTTCGTGCCGATCCGCGTACGGTCCCACTGCAGCGTGCCGCGCGGTCCGGTGTCGGTGCCGTAGCCCGCGCTGAACGAATAGCGGTCCCGGCGGTTCGCCTGGGCCCGAATGACGATCGGCACCGTGTGATGGACGCGGTCGGGCTCCCCGGGCTGCACTGCGACCGTCGAGAAATAATCGCTGTCATCGAGCGCGAACTGCGTGCTGAGCAGCTTCGTCTGATCGTAGGGATCTGCGCGGCGGTAGCGCAGGTATCGGCGGGCGAGCCGCTCGTTGATGACGCTCTGGACGAAGGTGGTCCGCCCGAAGCGGTAGCGCACGCCGGTCGCCATCTCGAGGATGGCGCTCGCGGTGTGCCGCGGCGGGTCGACGATCAGCTCGCTCTTCACCATCCGCGCGTCGAAGTAGCCGTAGGTCGCCGCGGTGGTCTGCAGGGCGCTTTTCATCTGCTCATACGCGACGTGACTCAAGCGCTTGCCGGGGACGAGCGTGGGATGCGCAAGGATGCGCTCGAAGCGCGGATCGTCGCGGCCGGGGCCCGTCACTCGCACGGTGACCGAGCGCACGATCACCGGCGCGCCAGGATCGATCCGGATGACGACGCGGAAGCTGCCCTTGCCGAGCGGCGTGACGGTCGCCTTCACGGCCGGCTGGTAGTACCCGAACGGCTCGAGCGCCTCCTGCACCTCCCGGCCGATGCGGTCGTACAGCCGGTCCATCGTCGAGGGATCGACGCTGCGGTGCATATACCGCGTGAGCGTCAAATAGGCGCTCACGTTGTCGCGCAGCTCCCCGGAGACTCCCCGGATGTCGACGTCGATGCTCGCGCGCGCGAGCCGGCTCACGCCGAAGAGACAGACCGCGAGCAGCAGTGCGCGGCTGCAACGCAGCGCCGCCGGGCTCATGGGCCCGTCATCTCGAGAAGTGGCCTGCGCCGGCTTCGAGGGTGATCTCCGTCTCTCCGCTCGGCGCGCCGTCCGCATCGAAGCGGCGCTCGCGCACCGTAAGCGCGCCGCCGGGCTCGAGCAGCACCACGCTCGAGCAACGGGTGCCGAAGAGTGGATGCAACACGAAAGGTGCCGAGAGCGCGCGCTCGAGACCCTCGCCCTCCTGCGTGGGCGCACGGTCCGCCAGCATCGTCATCAACCTGCCGGCGTCCGCACCGGCGCCCGCGCCCGCAGCCTCAGCCGCACCCGCACCCGCACCCGCGCTGCCCGCACCCGCAGCGACAGCCGCGGTCGCGATCCAGGCACCGAATGCGGCGCGCATGCGGACGAGCTTGGGCCACGGGGTATCGAGCAGGTGATTGCTGAGGCCATGGATGCCGGGCGGCAGCACGCGCGCCACAGGTCGCGTGCGGTTCGATGCGTACCACAGTTCGTCGTGATCCGTGAGGAGCAGATTGAATCCGGAGTAGCGCCCCGCCTCGGCGGCGAGACCTTCCATGAACCGCCGCGCAGTGCTGTGCTGCGAGAGGTAGTCGGGAATCAGCCGCCCGCGGGACGGAGCGTCCGGCAGCGGCGGCTGCAGATCCCGGAAATTGGTCACGACGCCGAAGCGCCGCGCGGCGTCGAGCGCGAGCCACGTGCCGCCCGCTCGCAGGTCGCGGCCGCCGAGGACATCCGTCGCGCCGCCGCTCCACCATCCAAGCGGCGCAGAAGGCCGGTCGTGATACTCGTCGCGATTCGCGGCGACGACCAGCCGGTACCGCGCGTGCGCCTGCCAGGCGATGACGAGCAGGCACACGGCTTTAAGAGCGCAGCGTCGCGAGTGGAACGGGCGAGCCCGCGTCGAACCAGGCTGCGATGAGCGCGAACGAGATCGCATGCGGCGGCGGCAGGAGCGGAGTGCCGGAGGCGAGCTCCTCGCGCGAGAACCAGCGCACGTCGTCGAGCTCGCCACCGAGCTCGATCCGCGCGCCGGGCGCGGCCACCGCATGGAAGCCGAGCATCAAGGAAGCCGGGAACGGCCAGGGCTGAGAGGAGTGATACTCGACTCGCGCGACCTGCACGCCCGTCTCCTCTCGGACCTCGCGGTGAACGGCATCCTCCAGACTCTCCCCCGGCTCGACGAAGCCGGCGATCGTGGAATAGCGTCCGGGAGGCCATGAGGGTTGACGGCCGAGCAGCGCCCGCTCGCCATCGGTCACCAGCACGATGATCGCCGGCTCGATGCGCGGGAAGATCTCCCGCGCGCAATCCGCCCGCAAGCACCGCAGCACGTGGCCCGCCCGCTCCGGACGCGTCGGGGAGCCGCAAACGCCGCAAAAGCGGTTTCGCTGCCTCCAGATCGACAAAGCGCGCGCATACGCGAGGAGCCCGGCTTCATCGCGCG
>JBOHZT010000394.1:0-3092 GCA_050738535.1 Steroidobacteraceae bacterium | reverse complement strand
ACTCAGGACACTAGCTAGGAATCTCCAAAAGACTGAGGCCAGAGCTCTGAGCGAGGCGTAGCTAACGCGGTGCCCCGCCTCGGCGGGATCACGAACGCTTTCTCCGGAGGGTAGATGTACCGAACATCGTCAGTACGTCACCTGTCGCCAGGTGGCTCAGCGGAACAACGTGCACTTGCCGGCTCAGATCGTAGGTGCGCGAGCCGGGATACAGAACGATCAGCCGATCCAGGCCGAGGTCAGCGAGAGCGATTCGCATCGAAGGGGTGATCGTCGGCGCGTCAGCTCGCTTGATCTCGATGCCGATACGGCGACCGCGCTTGAATAGCAGGAGATCGAGCTCAGCGCCCTGGTGTGTCGCCCAGAAGTAGGCCTGCTCCGGCTCGAAAGCGTTGAGTGTTTCCTCGATGGCATAGCCCTCCCAGGAGGAGCCACTCTTCGGGTGAGCAAGCAGATCCTTTTCGGTGCGGATGCCAAGCAACGTGTGGAGCAGACCGCTATCGCGAACGTATACTTTCGGCGCCTTTACTTGGCGTTTGTTCAGGTTTTCGTGCCAGGGCTGCAGTTGTCTTACGATGAGGAGGCTCGTGAACAGGTCAAGGTAGCGCCGCACGGTAGACTCGCTAATCCCCAGCGATCGCGCGGGATCCGCTGCGTTCCAGATGCCTCCATGACTGTGCGCCACCATAGTCCAGAACCGAAGCAGCGCGGGAGCAGGGATATTGATGCCGAGCTGCGGCACGTCACGCTCGAGAAGGGTCTGAATGAACTGCTGCCGCCAGGCGAAGCTGTCATCATTCGTCCGTGCAAGAAAGGACAGCGGGAAGCCTCCCCGATGCCAGTGGCGATCGATGGCGGCAGCGCCAACTTCATCGACGCTGAACCCCGACACGGGAATCGTTTCGATCCGACCCGCAAGGGACTCCGACGACTGTCGAAGCAGTTCGGGCGAAGCGCTGCCGAGAATTAGAAATCGTGCGGGTATCGGCTTGCGGTCGGCCAACACGCGCAGCACCTGAAAAAGGTCTGGCCGCCGCTGAACCTCGTCGACGACAACTACGCCACTTAGGCCCTGAAGGGCCATCATGGGCTCCGCCAGGACCGCGCGGGTTGTGGGGTCCTCCAGATCGAAGTAGTTACCGGATCCGTTCGGCACTATCTCTCGCGCCAGAGTAGTCTTCCCACTCTGCCGTGGTCCGATCAGAGCGACTACCCGGCTTCTCTTGAGGCCACGACGTATATGGTCAAGCAGGCGGGCACGTTTTAGCACGCGGAAAGCCTAGCATGAAATTCCGCCATAATATGAGGGATTTTCATGGTGATATGTCCTCGAGCCGCTGGTCATCGGCATCATCGCCACTACCGGCGATCACCATGTTTCGCCTGCAAATCGCCCCGGCCGTTCCTTTGCGCTGCGCGCATTCATGGGCGCGCTGAACGACGTCCGTGCGCGCGTCATTTGCCGTACGTTACCGCGCAGCGCCCACGTGCCACAAAATTCCGCACGCCCGTCGCACTTGGCTTTCCAGAGGAGTGTGGTGATCCATCTGCCAGTCTTGTGCGAGATGCCCATGCGGGCGGGACAACTGCGGGCAAGCATCCCCATCCGCTCGAGTCCGCGCTGGGCTGCTTCCCGAAACCGCCCCCTCTCTGATGCGCTGACATCGCTCCAGCAGGAACTCCTCCATTACGCCGATCAGCCATTCATGAGTGCATGTCCCGTACTGCCTGAATGCCGCTGCGGTGCTTGCGCATCTTCTCGTCGAAGCAGAGCTCCCCGTTAACTCTACGCTCGTCCTCTGTCATCCGGGAGAGCCCGCAGAATCTTGCCCGCTCGAGAACACCGTGAACCGCCACCCCAAGGAGCGCTCGCGGATGAGGCGGCTAATTAGAACCAGCACGTCGAGGTCGCTCGAAGCTCTCGGTGTGCTGCTCTCGAAGTCGAGGTCCGCCCGGTCTACAACCACTTCGCGCGCTTGAGCACCACGAACAGCGTGAGGCACACGGACAGCGTCACCGCGACGATGACGGGGTAGGCCCAGGGCTTGGTGAGCTCCGGCATGTCGTGGAAATTCATGCCGTACCAGCTCGCGAGCAGGGTCGGTGCCGCCAGCAATGCCGCCCAGCCGGCAAGGCGCTTGACCACCTCGTTCTGGCGCACGGTGATCAGCGACAGGTTCACGCTCATCGCTGCGCCCAGCATCTCGCGCATCGCGCTGATGGCGTCGCCGACCCGCGTGACGTGGTCATGCACGTCGCGGAAGTAGGGCCGCACCTCATCGCGGATCACTTGCGGGTGCAGGTGGACCAGCTGATTGAGGATGTCCTGCAAGGGCGCCGCCGCGAGCTTCAGCGTCAGCAGCTCGCGCTGCATGTCGTAGAGCCTGCGCGTGACGCCGCGGTTGGCGGTCTCGGAGAAGACGTCCTGCTCGAGTGCCTGTAGTTGCTGCTTGAACTCCTGCACGATGGGCAGGTAATTGTCGACGATGAAATCGAGGGTCGCGTAAAGCGCGAAGCTGGGCCCGTAGGCGAGGTGTTCCGGGGCCTGCTCGCAACCGTGCCGGACCGGAGAGTAGGTCAGCGAGGAGCCGTGGCGTACGGTCACTAGGTAGCGCTTGCCGACGAAGATGTGGGTCTCGCCAAAGGAGATGTTCTTGCCGGCGATCTGCGCGGTCTGCACGACGATGAACAGCGACTCCCCGTAGGCCTCGATCTTCGGCCGCTGGTGTGCGCTCTGCGCATCCTCGATGGCGAGGTCGTGCAGCCCGAATTCGCTTTGCAGCTTGCGTAGCAGCGCCTCATCCGGCTCGACCAGTCCGATCCACACGAAGCCCTCGGGTTGCTCGAGGAAGTCGCTGACGGTGTCCAGTGCGATATCACTGATCTTCCTGCCGTCCGCGCCGTACGCGGCACAGTTGGCGACCATGGGTGAGGTGGTGGATGGTTCCATGCTTCGATTATGCCGCACAGCGGCCGACGTGCGGCGCTTGGGCCCATGCCTCGAGTTCGGCTGGCTTGGTCGGATCCTCAGTGCGCGTCATTGTCTATGCCGCCCTGGAGCTCTCCGATCGTCACGGCGGAAAGATTCAGAT
>JBOHZT010000393.1:0-3099 GCA_050738535.1 Steroidobacteraceae bacterium | reverse complement strand
GGATCAGCCAAGGCGCTGGCCCACCTCGAGCGGGCCGCCGTGCATGAATTGCGCGGCGCCGAGCGGCTTGCGCCCGGCGCGCTGCAGGCGCGTGATCGCGAGCCGTCCCGCGCCGCAGGCCACGACGATCGCCTCGCCCGTCAACTCGACGACGGTGCCGGGCGCCAGAGCGAGCGAGTCCGCCGCGCCGCCGCGGCCGCCCCCCGCCTCCGACGCAAGCGCCCGTGCATCCAACACGCGCAGCGGCTCCCCCCCGAGGCGCGTCTCCGCCACGGGCCAGGGATCGAAGGCGCGCACCTGCCGCTCGATCGCCGGCGCGCCCGCGCGCCAGTCGATGAGCGCCTCGGCCTTGGTGATCTTTGCCGCGTACGTGACGCCCTCGGCGGGTTGCGGCTGGGGCCGCAGCGTGCCTGCCTCGAGTCCCGCGAGCGCGTCCAGCAGCGCCGCGGCGCCGATTCCCGCGAGCATGGAATGCAGGCGGCCGCTCGACGCGTCGCGCTCGATCGCGACGCTGCGCTGCAGGAGAACGGCGCCCACGTCGAGCCCGGCCTCCATCCTCATGATCGTCACGCCGGTCTCGCGATCGCCCGCCAGGATGGCGCGCTGGATCGGCGCGGCGCCGCGCCAGCGCGGCAGCAGCGAGGCATGAACGTTGATGCAGCCGAGCCGCGGCAAGTCGAGCACGTCCGCCGGCAGGAGATCCCCGTAGGCGACGACGACGAGCAGGTCGGGCCTCCAGGCGTCGAGCGCTGCCCGGCCTGCTTGCGATCCGAGTCGCTCGGGCTGCGCGAGGGGCACACCGTGCGCCTGCGCGGCGAGCTTCACCGCGCTCGCGCGGGAATGCCGCCCTCGTCCGCTCGGCCGGTCCGGTGGCGTCACGACGCCGGCGACCGTGTGCGGCGAGGCCTCGAGCGCCTCGAGCGAGGGCACCGCGAACTCTGGGGTGCCGGCAAAGACGATGCGCAATGCGGTGAGCGCGGCGGCTCGAGCCCTAGAGTGCCCGCGCGCCCTCTGGCGCCGAGGCGGCGCGCCGGCGATCCGCCTTCGCCTGCTCCTTGCGCTGCTCCTTGCGCTCCTTCTCGAGCTTCTTGCGGATGCGCTCCCGCTTCAGGTCCGAGAGATAGTCGACGAAGAGCTTGCCGTCGAGATGATCGATCTCATGCTGCACACAGACTGCGAGGGATCCCTCGAGGTCGCGCTCGAAGCCATTGCCCTCCCGGTCCTGCGCCCGCACGCGCACCCGCGCGGCACGCTCGACCTGGTCGAATATCCCGGGCACGGAGAGGCACCCCTCCTCGCCCGCCGCCTTGCCCTCGCGCGTCAGAATCTGCGGATTCACGAACACGAGCGGCTCGGTCCGCGATTCGGAGACGTCGATCACGAGCACGCGCCGGCGGACGTTGACCTGCGTGGCTGCGAGGCCGATGCCGGGCGCGGCGTACATCGTCTGCAGCATGTCGTCGACCAGCCGACCGAGCTCGGCGTCGAACTGCGTGACGGGAAGCGCCCGCTCGCGCAGGCGCGGATCCGGATATTCGAGAATGGAAAGCAGAGCCATCGCGATACTGTACCGTGTGGTGTTCCGAAAGGCCGAGGCCCCGTGACCCACCGCACAAACTCGACATCCCATCATGTGCCCGGCGGTGGGGCCGATTATAACAGCGCGGGTTACCGCCCCGCCCGATATGTTCATGAGATATGTAAGGAGGGGGAGGATGCTTTTCAATCAAAAGCTGAAGTTTGGCTTTGGGCTCGTTCTCCCCGGCGTGCTGCTGCTCGGCGCGGGCGGCTGCGCGTCGACCGCCGCGGTGACGTCCCCGAGCGAGTCGGCGCCGGCCGTGAGCGCGCCGCCGGCCGCAGCGTCCGGCCAGGATCTGACGGCCACTCAATGGGCGATCCGCCATGCAGGCGCGCCGGCCGCCGCCGCGGCGCCGAGCGAGACGCTGACGCGCGCCGCCGTGAATCCGACGGCGCCCCTGCACTACACCGTCAAGCGAGGCGATACGCTCTGGGGCCTCGCCTCGATGTTCCTCAAGAACCCGTGGGAGTGGCCTGAGATCTGGTACGACAATCCGCAGATCGCCAACCCGCACCGCATCTATCCGGGCGACGTCCTCGTGCTCGCCTATGGGACGGACGGCCGAGCGCGGATCTACGTGTCGCGCGGCGGCGCCGTGCGCGCTCGCGCCGTGAGGCTCGAGCCGCGCTTGCGCAGCGCCCCGCTCGCGGGCGCCATTCCCACGATCCCGTATTCGGACGTCTCGGCCTTCCTGACGCGCCCGGATCTGCTTTCGGCCGGCGAGGTCGATGACGCGCCTCACGTGCTGGCCTTCACGAACGAGCATCAGGTCGCGGGTGCGGGCGAGATCGCCTACGTGCGCGGCCTCGATG
Organism: Steroidobacteraceae bacterium; assembly: GCA_050738535.1. Classification (GTDB taxonomy): domain Bacteria; phylum Pseudomonadota; class Gammaproteobacteria; order Steroidobacterales; family Steroidobacteraceae; genus JASHUC01. The sequence continues at coordinate 708 of JBOHZT010000393.1, read as the reverse complement.
CGCCGGCCGGCGCGCGGTTCGTCGTGATGCACATTGGTCAGAAGATCCATGACCCTGAGAGCGGCCGCGTCCTCGGCTACCAGGGGCTCTACACCGCCACCGCCGTCGTTGAGCGGGCGGGCGATCCGGCGACGGTGCTGCTCACCGATCCGGAGCGCGAGACCCTGCGGGGCGACTGCCTCTTCCCGGACCAGGGGCGCGCTCCGCTCGATTTCGAGCCGCGGCCGCCCGCGACCCAGGTGCAGGGCGAGATCATCTCCGTCATCGACGACGTGGACGCCATCGGGCAGTACGACATCGTCGCGATCAACCGCGGTACGCGCGCCGGCGTCGGTGTCGGCACGGTGCTCGCGGTCGATCAGGCCGGCAGGGTCGTCGCGGACCGCGGTATCGCCTCGTACGACAAGTGGGGTCGGAACGACCTCTTCGCGCCGCACGTGCGGCTTCCGGACCTGCGGGCGGGCACCCTGCTCGTGTTCAAGGCCTACGAGGACATGAGCTACGCGCTCGTCGTCAGCGCCTCGCAGCAGATGCAGGTCGACGATATCGTGCGTAATCCGTAGAGATATTCGGCCGCGCCGCTCCGCTATGCTCCCGGCATGGACGAGCGGCGGGTCTTGGCGGCGCTCGCGCGCCTGCGCGGCTTCACGGCCGGGCGAGTGCGCGCAGCGCTCGAGCGCGCCGGAAGCCCCGCGGACTCCCCTGCGC
>JBOHZT010000392.1:0-3101 GCA_050738535.1 Steroidobacteraceae bacterium | reverse complement strand
GCGACGATGAGGCGCTGATGGCATGCTCCTGCGGGTGATCGCCGTGGGTACGCGCATGCCTGCCTGGGTCGGTGCGCTGTGCGGCGATTACGCGAAGCGCATGAGCCGTTCGCTGCGCATGGAGCTGCGCGAGGTCGCGCCGGCGCCGCGGGGGGCCGGGCGCGACGCCGCGCGCGCGAAGCTCCTCGAGCGCGACCGGCTGCTCGCCGAGGTGCGCCGCGGCGAGCGGATCGTCGCCCTCGACGAGCACGGGTCGGAGCTCTCCACCGCCGAGCTCGCCGGCTGGCTCGCCGCGCGCATGGGGGAGGGACGCGACATCGCGTTCCTGATCGGCGGCCCGGACGGGCTCGATGCGAGCGCGCTCGAGCGCAGCGACTTTCGCTGGTCGCTGTCGCGCTTGACGCTGCCGCACGCGCTCGCGCGCGTCGTCGTCGCCGAGCAGCTCTATCGCGCGCACTCCCTGCTCCAGGGTCATCCGTATCACCGCGAGTGATGAGCTCCCTCACCGCATCATCCTCGCGCGCGCCAGCGCCCTCATCGCGGCCGGTGCTCTGTCTGGCATCGGCCTCGCCGCGGCGCCGCGAGCTGCTCGCGCAGATCGGCGTGGCACACGAGGTGATGCCCGCGGACCTCGACGAAACGCGCCTCGAGGGCGAGACGCCGCGCGAGTACGTGCTGCGCCTCGCCGGCGCGAAAGCGATCCGGGTGCGCGCGCGCAGATCGGCCACCGCGGTGCTCGCCGCGGCGGATATCGCCGTGCTCGCGGCGGACACCGCGGTGGTGCTCCGCGGGACGGTATACGGCAAGCCGCGCGATCGCGAGCATGCGCTCGAGATGCTCGCCGCCCTGTGTGGGCGCCGGCACCAGGTCCTGACCGCTGTGGCGCTCGCCACGGCCGCCGGGCTCGCGAGCGCCGTGAGCGAAAGCACCGTGGGCCTGCGTGCGACGAGCGCCGCGGAGCGGGCGGCCTATTGGGAGACAGGGGAGCCGCGCGACAAGGCCGGCGCGTACGCGATCCAGGGACTCGGAGCGGTGTTCGTGGAATCCCTCGAGGGCAGCTTCTCCGGCGTCATGGGCTTGCCGCTCTACGAGACGGCGGCGCTCCTCGGCGCGGCGGGCATCCCGTGCTGGCTCGGCCGCGGTACGCAACCATGAGCGCCAGCGTAAGCGCCGCGCCGGTAGCCCCCGTCGAGATTTTCGTGAACGTCGGCCCGTGCGAGACGCGCGCCGCGCTCCTCGAGAACGGCGCGCTGCAGGAGCTGCACGTGGAGCGTGCCAGCCGGCGCGGGCTGGTGGGCAACCTCTACAAGGGCCGCGTGTCGCGTGTGCTGCCGGGGATGCAGGCGGCATTCGTCGATGTCGGGCTCGAGCGCACCGCATTCCTGCATGTCGCGGATATCGCGCTCGCGCGGCCGGACGACACGATCGTGACGCTCCCCTCCGTCGACGACATCCGCCGGCTGGTGACCGAGGGTGATGAGATCCTCGTGCAGGTCGTGAAGGATCCGATCGGTACCAAGGGGGCGCGACTCACCACCTTCGTGGCGCTGCCCTCGCGTTATCTCGTCTATCTGCCGCGGGGCGAGGGCATCGGCGTGTCCGCTAGGATCGAGGACGAAGCCGAGCGTGCGCGGCTCAAGGCGCTGATCGCGAGCCTCGCCGCGCCGGTTTCGCCCGGCGGCTACATCGTGCGGACCGCGGCGCAGGGCGCCTCGCCCGAGGGGCTGCGCGAGGACATGGAGTACCTCGCGCGGCTGTGGCGGCACGTGCAGGCGGCATCCGCCACGGCGCCGGCCGGCGCCATCGTGCACGAGGATCTGCCGTTGCCGTTGCGCGTGCTGCGGGACGAGCTGGCGCGCGGCGTCGGGCACGTGCTCGTCGACTGTCCGCGGGAGCACGCGCGCATGACGCAGTTCGCGGCCGCGTTCCTCGCCGGCAGTCCCGCGCCGATCGAGCTCTACGCCGGCTCGCGCCCGATCTTCGATCTGCATGGCATCGAGGAGGAAGTGAGCCGCGCGCTCGATCGCAAGGTGGCGCTGAAGTCCGGGGGCCATCTGGTCATCGATCAGACGGAGGCCATGACGACGATCGACGTCAACACCGGCGCCTATGTGGGCCACCGCAATCTCGAGGAGACGATCTTCCGCACCAATCTCGAGGCGGCGGTGGCGATCGCGCGGCAGCTGCGCCTGCGCAATCTCGGCGGGATCATCATCATCGATTTCATCGACATGCTCGACGAGACGCATCGGCGCCAGGTGCTGGCCGCGCTCGAGCGGGCGCTCGCGGCGGACCGGGCGCAGACGCGGATCGTGAGTCTCTCGCCCCTCGGGCTCGTCGAGATGACCCGCAAGCGCACGCGCGAGAGCCTGCAGCACCTGCTGTGCGCGCCATGCCCGTCCTGCGAGGGGCGGGGGTTCATCAAGACCCCCGAGACGATGTGCCAGGACATCTTCCGCGACATCGTGCGTCAGAGCCGGCAGTTCGCGAGCCGCGAGCTGTTGATCCTCGCGCACCAGGACGTGGTGGATCTGCTCCTGTCGGAGGAGTCCGCCGCCCTCGGGGAACTCACGGCCCAGATCGGCCGGCCCATTCGCCTGCAAGTGGAGGCGCTGTACGGCGCCGATCAGTACGATGTGGTACTCATTTGAGAGGGCCGGTATCCGTTTGAGAGGGCCAGTCGTTTGAGAAGGCCATGAAGGTCGCCGCGATCCAGATGACCTCGGGGCACGACGTGTCGGCGAATCTCGCCGCGGCGCACGCCTTGCTCGAGCAGGCCGCCCGCGCCGGCGCGCGGCTCGCGGCGCTGCCCGAGAACTTCGCGTTCGTGGGGCTGCGGGACGTGGACAAGCGCGCCATCCGCGAGCCCGAGGGCTGCGGTCCCCTCCAGGAGTTCCTGTGCAGGACAGCGCGAACGCTCGGGCTGTGGATCGTCGGCGGCACTGTGCCGCTCGAGGTGCCGGGCGAGGGACGTGTCGCTGCCGCATCGCTCGCCGTGGACGAGGCGGGACGCGTCCGGGCGCGCTACGACAAGATCCACCTGTTCGATGTCGATATCCCCGGCCGTCGGGAGATTTACCGGGAATCGGCCGACATCGCAC
>JBOHZT010000391.1:0-3117 GCA_050738535.1 Steroidobacteraceae bacterium | reverse complement strand
GCAAAAGGCTGCAGATACGGCAGATGCACCATCACGAAGAACGACTGCTCGTAGGGATCCGAAATCCTTGCGGCCTTCTCCAACAGAAGGCCGAACAGCTCATCGAGCTGCGCCGGTATGGAAAGCGGCCGATAGACGCTTTTGCCTATTTCCACCGCGTGCTGACGTAACCGGCCTTCGTCCGAGGGATTTGGCAGGAGATTTTCCGACAGGGCGCTGTGCAGGTTCAGGATAGTATATCGATTGAAGGACACCGTCTCGGCGTTGTCGATCAGCAGCTCGATTGCGGCTTTGTGATTCAGGATCATCTGCGTTTCTGCCGCCGGCTTCCCCTGCGCCGCCTTGCCGTACTCGATCAGTTGGCGAGTATCCAGCAAAGTATAGGTGTTACCTTCCAGGTTGCTTGATGCCCACGAAAGATCGATCAGCAACCGGTTGAGTATCGCGCGGCCGTAGGTTCCGGCTGGGCGGTCCGCCTGGCCGGTATCTCCCATGCGTCTCAATTGCGAACGCAGCGGCGCCGGCAGGTACCACGTCCGATCAGGCTCGTAGTCGTCCAGAAAATCCCTCTGATACCCGACAGGAGTTCGCGCCTGCAGCAGCTGATCGACGTACGCGAGGACGTCTCGGCTGTCGGCGGATAGCGGGATGAGATCGGGAAAGACGTCCCGGGCGGCCCTTGTTGCAGGGGGCTGGACAGCGAGGTAACGGCGAGCGCGCCCTTTTCCGGTTCCCCTGATCTTTCCTTCTCGGAGCAGCCGCTGAATCCAGCGCTGCGCTGTCCGGCGAGGAACTTGGGGGTGACGGACCAGCAACTCGGCAACGTTGATGCCTGCAGTGGACTTTTGAATGGACTCGAGGAGGTCGACGGGCGACACCACGGCGCGAAACCTTTATTGACTGGCGCGATTATGGCGCGAATAGCAAAATCGCGCCATAATGCTGGCGCGATTCTGGGACTGGCGCCAGGCCATCGGCTTCCTCGAAACAGCGTCGGGCCGGCGGGCAGAAACAGTGGGAGGCGCCGCTACCCACAGACGCGAAACCCCGCCAGGAGCGGGGTTTCGTCAGTCCGGGTTCACTTACCTGCCACCGGGGCGGACCTCTTGCTGGGAGGCGGGCGTGCACCGAGCCGGCTTTTGTGCACCGACGTAGCTTACCAGCATGTCGTCCACGTCGCCGTACACGGCCCACTGGCTCGGCGGTACCAGCCGCCAGCCCCGTACTCCTTGCATCACTGGCCGTCTGGCCGACGGGCAATTGTGCAGCAATTTGCTGCACAATTGACTTAGCGCAGACGGACCCGGACATGAATTGCAGGGACAGCGCAAATCCCCTCACCCCGACCATTGCTTTTCCTGAAGTTTTCCTGACCTGCAGACCACTGGGTCACAACTTCGACGGGGCTCTGGGTCTCAATTGGGTCCCACACTGGCTCGTCCCGAGACTCACCACGCCGCTCTGACCGTCCTACAGGCCTTGTGATGGGCGCTGTGTATGGGTCTGCTCGTACACTCGTATGGATATCCGAGCAACTCCAGCCCCGTCCCGCATCTTCGTCCTGCATCCGTCGTCCGGGGTGCCGATCTATCGACAGATCATTGAGCAGGTGCGTCGCATGGTCGCCAGCGGCCAGCTGACGCCCGGGATGGAGCTCCCCTCAGTGCGCGAGGTGGCCGCCGAATACACCGTGAATCCGACCACCATCTCGAAGGCCTACAGCCTGCTCGAGAGCGAGGGGCTGGTGCAGCGGAACCGGGGAAAGCCCATGACGATCGCTACGGCACGCCGCGGCAACGGCTCGCTCGGGCAACGTCTGAAGCAGATCGAACGGCAGGTCGAGACGCTGGTGCTCGCCGCGCGCCAGCTCGAGCTCGAGCCGCCGGAGCTCTGCGACTTCATCGCGAAAAAAATGGGAGACGATTCGTGATCGAACCCGTCATCAGCGCGCGAGATCTCGGCAAGACCGTCGGGCCCAAGACGATCCTGTGCGGCATTTCGGTGGATGTGAACCCGGGCAGTGTCGTCGGCATCATCGGCAAGAACGGCGCCGGAAAGACCACGCTCATGGAGGCGAGCGCCAGAAGCTCTCGACGCTGCTTGCGCTCGGGCACGAACCGGAGCTCCTGGTGCTCGATGAGCCCGTCGCAGCGCTCGACCCACTCGCCCGCCGGCAGTTCCTGACAGAGCTGCTCGAGATCACGGCCGACCATCGCCGCACCGTGCTCTTCTCGACCCACATCATCTCCGATCTCGAGCGCGTTGCCGATCAGATCTGGATCGTGCGCGATGGCGCTCTTGTGTGGCACGGCGCGCTCGATACCCTCAAAGAGTCGGTGGTGCGGCTCGACATCGGCTCGAGGCGGATGCTGCCCGTACCGCTGCCCATGGACGGGATCATTTCGCAGCGTGTGAACGGCTCGCATGCGAGCGCCGTCGTAGAGCACTGGAGCGAGGCGAAGCGCAGACGCCTACCGGAATCGCTCGATGCCGACATTCGCGTCGAGCCGCTGGGCCTCGAGGACCTCTTCGTGGAGCTGCATTTATGAAGGGCATCGGCCGCAGCGCCTGTCCAACAAGAGGCCGAACAGCAGGCGGTCAACAGCATGAATGCAACGCAGGGCAGGATTGATCGAAACAGCTTCGAGTTCTTTTCCGTCCTATTCATGGCGGTGGCTTTATCAGAAGACGTGGAGTTCAAAGTGCGCGCGACGCAAGGGTCAATACTCGCGTCGAGCGACTCGGTCGGCTACGCAAGCGTGTGACTTCTCGAGCCGCGCCGATCTCTTGCGCCGCATGAATAAGGGGTACCGAGCCGACCGCTCGATGGCGGCGAACGTCGGATGACGCTGCACGGATACTCCCGGTTGACGCGGTGCCGTACGGTCTGTAACCTGCGGCGCCCGCGCAGCGAGGTCGGCAGACAGTCATTACGTGCCACGGACGGACCGGGTGCCGTGCCGACGCCGGTTTGCGCCTCGGGAGACCCCCGCTCGAGCGCTCACTGCTTGCCTTGGCGGCAGCGGTCACGGGTTATGCGGCAGCGACAGCCGGCCCGATAGGTCATTGATTCCATAGTTTTTTCGTCGCGCAGCGGTTCAAACGCTCGCGCCGGCG
>JBOHZT010000390.1:0-3117 GCA_050738535.1 Steroidobacteraceae bacterium | reverse complement strand
GCGGCGTCGCGCTCGGTCCCTCGAACGACCCTTCGTCCTGCTGCGCGCCGTAGATGTGGAACGGGAACTGCCCGTCGAGCGCCACATGATAGAACTGCCCGGTCGGCTGGTTGTGGTCCTCGCTCCAGGTCTTGCCGCCATCGGTCGACACCGTGGCGCCGCCGTCATTGCCTTCCAGCAGGACCCTGGTGTCGTTCGGGTTGATCCAGACGATGTGGTTGTCACCGTGGGGAGTATGAAGCTGGGAGAACTTCTTGCCGCCGTCGTGCGACACCCAGAGCGCATCCACGTTCGGGGCGTACACCGTGTTGGGATCCTTGGGATCGGCGTAGATCGCCATGTAGTAGAAGGCGCGCTGGCGCAGGCTCCAGCTGCGGTTCACCCGCTTCCAGCTCGCCCCGCCGTCGCTCGAGCGGAAGACACCGCCGTGCTTCGCCTGCACGATGGCATAGACGATGTCGGGGTCGCTCCCGGCTACCGTCACGCCAATGCGGCCGAGGATGCCCTGCGCGAATCCCGGGTTGTGCGAGATCTCCTGCCAGTGCGCGCCGCCGTCGGTGCTCTTGTAGAGCCCGCTGCCGGGGCCGCCGTCATCGAGCTTCCAGGGCGTGCGGTACGCCTGCCACATGGCGGCGTAGAGCACCTTCGGATTGCGCGGGTCCATGACGAGGTCGATGGCGCCCGTCCTGGCATCGACGTAGAGAACCTTGTGCCAGCTCTTGCCGCCGTCAGTGGACTTGAAGACGCCCCGCTCCGGGTTCGGCTTGAACACGTGGCCCATGGAGGAGGCGTAGACGACGTCGGGATCGTGCGGATCGACCACGATCGCGCTGATCGTGTGGGTATCGGCGAGGCCGATGGCCTTCCAGGTCTTGCCGGCATCGCCGGAGCGGAACATGCCATCCCCGGTCACGAAATCGCCGCGGATGTCGCTCTCACCCGTGCCGACGTAGATGATCTTGGGATTCGAGGGCGCGACGGCGATCGCGCCGATGCTGTTGCTGGATCCGGGGAGCTTCCCGTCGGTGAGGTTGACCCATTTGACGCCGTAATCGGTGCTCTTCCAGACGCCGCCGTCGACCGCGCCCATGTAGAAGAGATTGCGCTCGCCGGGCACCCCGGCCACGGCCACCACGCGCCCGCCGATCGTCGGGCCGACGTTGCGCCACCGAAGCTTGGCCGCCGCGCTCTGAGGCTTAGCCGGAGCCGCGGCCGCAGCGCCTGCGAAGGCCAGGGCAAGTGCCGCTGCCGCGGCGAGCGCCGGCAGGGCGCGCAACGAGGCCGAACCGATCAGGCGTATCGTCATTTGAGCTTCTCCCGCGAGTGCGGGCCCACGGCGCCCGCCCACTGATTGTTCTTGGCACTGCCGCGACGGCACCCGCCAATGATAGGGGGCCGGGGACCGGGGGTTTACTGCGACTCGACGAGCCGAAGGGATTGCGCGGCGAGCGCGCCCGCCGTCCGCGGGCAGGCCGCCCCCGCGGGCAGCATAATGCGGCCGCGCCAAGCGGGGAGTCCCGCGGGAGTTTCGGTCGAATGATGAAATTGCTAGCGTTGGCTGCGGGCGTCTCCCTTGCCGCGTCCCAGGTATGGCTCGCACCGGCGTTCGCCGCGCCGCAGAAGAGCCCGCGCGACCAGAGTGCCGCTCAGCCCGCTCCGGGCAAGGGGCTATTCGAGCCGCGGGCCGTCAAGAGCACGGGCACCGTCACCGTGGAGGGCCACAAGATCGCCTACCAGGCGGTCGCCGGCCACCTCATCATTCACCCGAAGGGCTGGGACGATGCCGCCCCGCCCCCGAGCGGCAAGGATGCGATCGGCACGCCCGGCGGTCCGCCGGTCGCCTCCATGTTCTACATCGCCTATTTCAAGCAGGGCGTCAATCCGCGCACGCGTCCGATCACGTTCCTCTACAACGGCGGCCCGGGCTCCTCGACCGTGTGGCTGCACATGGGTGCCTTCGGGCCCGTGCGGGTCGCGACCAGCGATGACACGCATACGCCTCCAGCACCCTACGGCGCCGTCAACAACGACTACAGCCTGCTCGATGCCAGCGATCTCGTCTTCATCGACGCCCCAGGCACGGGCTTCAGCCGGATCGAGGGCAAGGGCAAGGAGAAGGCGTTCTACGGGGTGGATCAGGACGCCCGTGCGTTCGCCTCCTTCATCGTGCAGTTCCTGTCGAAGTACGACCGCTGGAACTCGCCCAAATACCTCTTCGGCGAGAGCTACGGCACGCCGCGCTCGGCCGTGCTGATCAACGACCTCGAGACCAACCGCGACATCGACTTCAACGGGGTGATCCTCCTCTCGCAGATCTTGAACTTCGACCTGAGCGACGATTTCCCGCAGTCGAATCCCGGGGTGGAGCTCCCCTACGAGATCGCGCTGCCCACCTACGCCGCGACGGCGTGGTTCCATCACATGCTGCCTTCGCAGCCGCCGCAGCTGCTGCCTTTCGTGAAGGAGGTCGAGCAGTTCGCGATGGGACCGTACGCCGATGCGCTCGCCCAGGGCGCCGACCTGCCGAAGCAGGACTTCGATGCCATCGCGCAGAAGCTGCACGACTACACCGGGCTCCCGGTCGCCTACATCGAGAAGGCCAACCTGCGGGTCAGCGGCCCTGAGTTCGAGAAGACTCTGCTCGGTGATTCCGACATGACCACGGGCCGCCTCGACACCCGCTTCGCCGGACCCACCATGGACCCGCTGAGCGAGTACGCCGAATACGACCCGCAGGCCGCTGCCATCGGCTCGGCGTACGTATCGGTGTTCAACAACTATGTCCGTCGCGACCTGCACTACACGACCCCTCTGACCTATCAGCCGGAGATCGACGTGTTCCGCTGGTGGAACTTCAAGCACCAGCCGCCCGGCGCTCCGATGGAGCTGCCCATGGTCACCAACGTGATGCCCGACCTCGCCACCGCGATGAAGTACGACCCGGATCTCAAGATCTGCCTGAACGGCGGCTACTTCGACCTCGCGACGCCATTCTTCGAGGGCTGGTACGAGATGCATCATCTGCAGATCCCGCGCAAGCTCCAGTCGAACATCCAATACCACTATTACCAGTCAGGGCACATGGTCTATGCGCACGTGCCGGCGCTGAAGCAGCTG
>JBOHZT010000389.1:0-3156 GCA_050738535.1 Steroidobacteraceae bacterium | reverse complement strand
GCGAGCGCCCGGTGGCCGATGGAAGCGGCCGACGACCCCGCGGGGAAATGCACCCCCTCGACGAGCGTGTCGATCGCCGCGACCAGCTGGCGATCCGGCGGACACTCCAGGAGCGCCGCATCATCGCCCACGCCGAGCGGCACGTCCTCGCGTGCCGCTCCGCAATCGCGGAAGAACCGGTCGATGAGCGCGAATTCACCGAGCGGCATACGGACAGCCGGCGGACTCGCGGGCCGCCTCAGCGCTCGAGCGGACGCAGCGTCCGCGCGGCCCGGTCGAGCACCGCGTTGATGAACTTGTGCCCGTCGGTCGCCCCGAACCGCTTGGCGAGGCCGACGGCCTCGTTGATGACGACGCGGTACGGAACCTCCGGGCGGCAGGTGAGCTCGTGGGCCGCGATCAGCAGCACGGCGTGCTCGATCGGGTCGAGCTGCTGCGCCGGCCGATCCATCCACCCGGCGAGCGTCGCATCGAGCTGCGCGCGTGCGTCACAAACACCTCGCACCAGCTCCGTGAAGTACTCGTGATCGGCGCGGGCCATGCCGTCGGCATCCGCGAACTCGTTCACGAGGTCCTGCCACGGCCCCTCGTTGAGCTGCCAGCGGTAAAGCGCCTGCAGCGCGAGCTTGCGTGCGAGGGATCGCGCGCCCGGGCGGGAAGGATTCGCAGCAAGGCCCGGCATCTCGAGAGCGCGGCCTGGGGCTCTCACGCGACGAGCTCGATGAGACCGGCCATTTCGAGTGCCGTCCGCATCGCCTCCGCTCCCTTGTTGGCGCCCGAGAGCGCCGCGCGCTCGAGCGCCTGCTCGGCGGTGTTCACCGTGAGCACGCCGAAGCCGACCGGCACTCCGGTCTCGAGGCTCGCGAGCTGCAGGCCGCGCGCGCACTCGCCCGCGACGAAATCGAAGTGCGGCGTGTCCCCGCGAATGACGCACCCGAGGGCAACCAGCGCCGCATAGCGCCGAGTCGCTGCTAGCCGGCGCACCGCGAGCGGCAGCTCGAAAGCGCCGGGCACGCGCGCGAGAGTGAGCCCTCCAGGACCCCCGCCGGCTTCCCGCCAAGCGCCAACCGCGCCCTTCAACAGGCTCGCCACGATGAAATCGTTGAAGCGCGCCGCGACGATCGCGGCGCGCCGCCCACGTGCGGTCGTCTCGGCCTCGAGAACCTGGAATCCCTCCGCCACGAAGCCGTCCTCGTCCACGCCGCTCAATCCTCGTCCACGTAGGAGTCGATCACCAGGCCGAACGCGGAGATGCCGTGCATCTGCTTCGGCGCGGACAGGACGCGCATGCGGCGCACGCCGAGGTCCTTCAGGATCTGCGCGCCGATGCCGTAGGTGCGCAGCACCGGGCGCTCCTCGCCGGCCTCCCGATTGGCCTGCGCACCCTCCGCGGGCAGCGCGCTCTCGTGCGCTGCCGGCACACTCGCGCTCGCGACGCCCGCCGCGGCAGTCCCGGCGAGCCCATGGAGCGACTCGGCGAGGTCGAGCGAGGATTCCTGCTCGCGAATCACCACGACCACGCCGTTCTGCGCGCGCGCGATGCGCTCCAAGGCCGCCCGGAAAGTCCAGGCCCGCGGATCACCGCGCACGCCGAGCACGTCTCTGAGGGTGTCGGCGACATGCACCCGCACGAGCGGCGCATCCGGACCATCGAGGCGCCCGCGGGCCAGCGCCACGTGAACGAAGCCCTCCACGCGATCCCGGTACGCGTACAGCCGGAACTCCCCGAGATCGGTCTGCACCGCCTGATCGGCGATGCGCTCGACCGAGCGCTCCGTCCTCAGGCGGTGCCGGATGAGCTCGGCGACTGTGCCGATCTTGAGCCCGTGCTGGCGGGCGAACGACTCGATGTCGCGCCGCCGGGCCATCGTGCCGTCGTCGTTCATCAGCTCGCACAGCACGCCTGCCGGCGCGAGACCCGCGAGCCGGCACAGGTCGATCGCTGCCTCCGTGTGGCCGGCGCGGATGAGCACGCCGCCGCGCCGGGGCCGCAGCGGGAAGACGTGTCCAGGCCGCGCGAAGTCGCTCGCGACGGCCTGCGGGTTCGCGAGCGCCCGGATGGTCGCCGCCCGATCGGCCGCCGACACGCCCGTGGTGGTGCCTGATTTGAAATCGACGGATACCGTGAATGCGGTGCGATGGCTTTCGCTGTTCACGGGCACCATCTGCGGCAGCTCGAGCTCGACGAGCCGCTCCTCGGCGAGCGGCACGCAGATGATCCCGCTCGAGTGACGGATCATGAACGCGAGGGCCTGCGGCGTCGCGTGCTCGGCGGCCATGATGAAATCGCACTCGTTCTCGCGATCCTCGTCGTCGAGGATGAGCACCATGCGGCCGGCCGCGAGCTCTGCCGCGAGATCCTCGACGCGGCTCACGTCCTGCGCGGACGGCTCCTCGGCGGCGGATCGGGGGGGCAGGGACACGATTTTCGACATGGGATGCCTCGGGAGGGCAGCGACTCGCTCCATGTTACCCGGACCCGCGTTCCGGCGCTCGAACGGGGCCGCGGCGGGGCCTACCGGGACTGCAAGCCGGGGTCCCACGGTATAGTTCCGCTTTCAACTCGACAGCGTTGCGCGCATGAGTGCTTCGGGGCAGTTGTACGGCGAGGTCGCCGGCCGCTATCTCCTCGGCAGCGAAGCGCGCGACCCCTGAGTCGACGCACGAGCCGACGCAGCGCTCGAGAGCTGCCGGCGCCACTCGAGCAGCCGTGCCTCGAGATCCGCGCGTCCTGCACCTCTTGCCGCCTCCGAGTAAACCCGGGTCAGCTCCTCATACAGGGGAACGAGCTCCTCGAGCAGCGCAGACCGGACCTCCCCTTGTGAATCGAGCTCACCGCTCGCGCGCCAGCGCATGGCCCGCGCAACGAGCACCTTGGCAGGTCTGCCCTCTCGCGAGCCGTAATGGTCCGACGCGGCTTGATTGGTCGCGAAGCCGCCGACCTCGGCGGTATAGATGAACCGTACCGGGAACAGCACCGCCTTGGTGACCTGCCGACAGTCGAACACCTGCGTACGGACGACATCGAGCGGCAAGGGCGCGCCGGGTCCTCGCGCGAGCCTCTCGAGCATGAATTCGGCGGCCTCTACGACGAGCCGGCGCCGCTCCGCCGCGCCGCTCGGGAGCGCCACCTCGGCGCGGCGATCCGTGCCGAGC
>JBOHZT010000388.1:0-3159 GCA_050738535.1 Steroidobacteraceae bacterium | reverse complement strand
CCACTTCGCTGAGTTGCGCGCGGGAGGCATCGTCCGCTGCGGCGGGAGGCTGAGTGGAGCTGTCCCCGTTGGCACTTCCAGTGCCGACCGGCGGATCGGAGCTCGCGGCCGCAGCGGCCACCGCCGGCGCCGACGTCCCCGGCGACAACGAAGTCGCCCCCGGGACCCTCGCCGTCCCGGACGACCCCGTTGCCGCGCGCGCGGCGATCCGATCGCGTGCGGTGATCCGGGAGATCCGGATCGTGCCCGCGCTCACGCTCACCGGTGTCAAGCCTGTGCCAGCGAGCAGTGTCCGCAGCGCGTCGCGTGCAGTTGCGCTGCCTCGGAGCGGCGGCGCTCGCATTCCGGCCACGACGTTCGGGTCGAAGACGATATTGATTCGCGTGACGCTCGCCACCGCTCGCAGTGAATCCGCGAGCGGCTGCGCCGGCAGATCGAACGCGAAAGCGGCGGCCTGGGCGAACGTGGACACAGCGGGCTGCGCAGCGGGCTGCGCACGCGCGGCGGGCGCTGCCAAGACCGTCAGCATCGCGACGACGGCGCCGATGAACAGGGATTGGAGCGTTGCTCGCATCGTTGTCTCTCCGCAGCCGAGCGGGCGAGCCGCCCGGCGAAAACCACCCCACCTGTCTCGACGATTCTGTCGGATATAATCCTCATCAGAATGCCGAGCCCGGAAGGGCAGGCCGAGAGAGGAACGCGGTGAGTCAGCGGCTCGGGCGCGCCGACGTCGGCGCGCTTTCGGACGCCAGGATGATCCTGTCGCCCGCGCGCGTCCTGCGGAGCCGGAACGTCTCGGCGACGGCTTCCGCGAATTGCGCCGAATCGCCCGCTTGGAAGAGGCCGCTCAGCCGTAGGCGCGCGGCGACCGGATCGGCAATGACGATCCGCAAACGGCTGTAGCGATTCATCTCGCCGGCCGCCACGGACAGGAGCGTGCGATCGAAGACGACCTCGCCGCTCTGCCACGCGATGACCTGCTTCAAGCGGGCTCGGTCGAGCCGCGGCGGCCGGTCCGGCGCGAAGCTCAAACGCTGTCCGGGTGAGGCGAGGACCGTGACGCGCTCGAGCGAGGGCTGCACGCCTTCCCAGGCCGGAGAGACGCGGATTCGACCCTCGACGAGGATGATGGAGACCTGCCTCGCAGCGTAGCGGCGGACCTCGAACGCCGTGCCGAGCGCCCGGATGTCGTGCCCAGCCGCCGTCACGATGAACGGCCAGTGCGGCGCCTTCGCGACCTCGAATAACGCCTCGCCGCGCTCGAGCCACACGCGGCGGGCCGCAGCGCGATAGCGCACCACGAGGCGCGTGTCGGTGTTGAGCGTGATCCGGGTGCCATCCTTCAAGGACACGACGCGGCGCTCTCCCCTGCCCGTGGACACGGTGCCTCTGCGCGAGGCGAGGAGCCCGAACGCGCCGACCGCCCCCACGACTCCGGCCGCTCCCGTTAGCACGAGCGCCCGGCGGCGGCTCCAAGGCCGCGCGCGCCGCGCTCGGTCCGGCGGACGGCGTGCCAATTCCGCCGCCGGGAACTCCTCCCGTAGGGCGTCTTCCCCTGGGACATCCTCGGGTGGAACGATCCTCGACGCGAGCCCTCCGGCAAGATCCCAGGCGTCCGAGACCCGCTCCCAGGCGATCCGGTGCGGCTCGCTTTCCGTGAGCCAGCGACTGAAGCGGGCCTCGAGCTCCGATGTGCGATGCGGTCCACCGAGACTCGCGAGCCACGCAGCCGCCTCGGCGCGCACGCAGAGCGGCAGGTCGTTGGGTCGAGCTTGCGGCGGGTCGCCGGTCATCCGCTCAATCCGTATGCATCTCGTCGGAGATGAGGAGCGCCGCGCGCGCGATGTGCTTCTCGATCGCGCTCACGGAGATGCCCATCGCGGCCGCGATCTGCGCGTAGCTCAGCCCCTGCAGGCGGTGCAGGAAGAAGATCTCCCGCGTCCGCGGACTGAGGCGCCCGAGGCGCTTCCACATGCGCTCGAGGCGCTGATCGGCCTCGAGGATCTCGTCGGGGCGCGGCGATAGATCGACGAGCTCCAGCTCCTCGGTCGGCTCGTCCACGAACAAGCGATGGTAGCGTTGCGCCGACCGCCACCGCTCGACTCGAACCTTCATGACGACGTCGGTGAGGAACGCCGCGGGATTTCGCACGATCTGCTTGCGCTGAGCGAGGCACAACCGAACGAAGGCGTCATGGATGGCGTCCTCCGCATCCTGCGGCGAGGCGCCTCGGCGCACCAGCCGTCTGAGCAACACCTGACGCAGTTTCTTGAGGCCATCCATGATGGATTGCGAGCAGAGACGTCCACTTACCCTGTCGATCGACTCCCCCCGGCAACCTCACTTGCGAGGCAATACCCGCGAGGCGACGTCCGAGCTTCGGGGCGCAAACTCAAATCTTTGGTGCCTGCCGTGCATTTGTTTGATTATTCGTTCCTTGCATTCGAGGGCACATTAGACAGTTTTTTTGCGGACGCGGATGAGATAATGGCGCGACGGGAGAGGAGGAGACGCAATGACGCGCTCGCGACGGCTCCACACATCCGGTGCGCTGCATTACCTCGTTCTGCGGGGCAATGTGGCGCGCGAGCTCTTCCCGCAGGTGGCGGACTTCCCGGCGTTCGAGCTGCTCGTCGTCCGCCAGCTCGCCGCTTGCCGGATCGAGCTGCTCGCCTTCTGCTGGCTGCGGGACGCCGCTCATTTCGCGCTGCGCGTCGATGCCGCGCCGCTCGGAGATTTCGTGCAGCAGGTCGCCGGGAGCCACGCGCGGCGCATCAACCGGCGCGCGGGCGTACGTGGACACCTCTTCCGGCAGCGTTATCGAACGGCCGTCGTCGCCGACACGCAGCTTCCTGCCGTCGTGAGTCATCTGCACTTGCTGCCCGTCCGGGCCGGACTTGCGGCGGACCCCGCCGGCTACGCCTGGAGCAGCCACCTGTGCTATCTCGGCCTGCAGCCGCTCGAATGGGTCTCCACTAGCCGCGTGCTCGCAGCGCTCGAGGCACTCGAGCGCCTCGAGGACCGCACGGACCGCGAACGCCCCGCGCGCGCCGAGGACCGCGGAAACCGCGAGAGCCCCGGGCGGTCCGGGCACCCCAGGGGCGGCAGGCTCGAGGTCTACCGGCGATTCATGGAGCGCGAGATCGCCAAGTACGAAGC
>JBOHZT010000387.1:0-3175 GCA_050738535.1 Steroidobacteraceae bacterium | reverse complement strand
CAAAAAAGACGACATCGACGAGCTTCCAGGCAAGCTGCCAAGCCTGTCATACGCCTGCGCGCAATACCGACTGGGTCTATACCCAAGGTTACGCGTCGCTCAGGCGTTAAAATCGAGAGACCGTGCGTAAACACGCGGGGAACCGCGTTCTTGACGATGGCAGGATGAGGGCATAGGCGCGGGCGGAGGGAGATGAGGGAGCCGGGTGCGGCCGGGCTCAGACCGGCGGCGGCACTCGGCAGTTCGAGGAAGAAGGCGTCCGCGGCTTACGCGGCGCGTGCGTCGGCGGAGTCTGGGGTGATCGTCTTGAAGGGCAGGAGCGCTTCGATCGCCTCGACGGTAGTGGCCGCCGGCAGCTGCTCGAACAGCCGTCTGAGATAGGCGTACGGCTCAAGTGCGTTCGCGCGAGCGGTGGACACGAGGGAGTACAAATTCGCGCTCGCGCGCGCGCCGTTCGGATTGTTCGCGAAGAGCCACATCCGGCGCCCTTGGGCGAACGGGCGGATCTGGTTTTCCAGATAATTGTTGTGGCACGGCACCTCGGGGTGATCGAGGTGCAGCACGAGCTTCGGCCACTGGTGGATCGTGTAGGAGAGCGCGTTGCCGAGGGCGCTTTTCGGCGGCACCGCGGGGGTGAGCTTGTCGACCCAGTCCCTGAAGGCGACGAAGATCGGAGCACTGAGTGCCTGGCGGCGCCGGTGAACCTCCTCGAGCGGCAGGCTTTCCCCGGCTCGCTCGAGCTTCTCGCGCAGCTCCTTGATCTCCTGCTCGATGTGGAAGATCGGCCCGAGGTACTCCTCGAGCCCCACGCGGGCCAGCGAGCGTCCCGAGGGGATCTCGGTGACCTTCGCGGCCTTATGGAAGTGCGTGCGGCAGTGCTGAAGACATCCAAAATGCAGCAGCTTCAAGCGTGCGGCCACCCCATCGTACTGCTCGAGCCCGTCGGTCAGGAGCTTGCCGCAGTACGGTCCCTCGATGCCGGTCAGGAGCGAGGCGAGCGCCTCCCCCGTGCGCGAGGCCAGGTAGTCAAACAGGATGATGCGCCGGCCCGGGGGGCCGGCGGCCCGCACGACCATGTAGTGCTGGGAACTCGGGGCCTTCTGGCTCCTCAAGACCTGAAGGTACGTCTCGTCCATCTGAACGAACGGCCACGCCAGGAGCTGCTCGTTCAGCAGGTTGATGAGGGGAATGACCTTCTCCCCACCGAGCGCCATGATCCAGCTTCCCACGGTGGTGGGGCTGAGCTGCACCTGCTGGCGCTCGAGCTGGCGGCATAGCCGGTAGAGCGGCAAACCATCGACGAACTTGCCCGTCACCAGGTGCGCCAGGAGCGAGGCGCTCGCATTGGACTTCGGCAGGATCGTCGCCGGCACCGCAGCCCGATGTACCCCGCCATGGCAGTGCGGGCAGCTGTACTTCGGGGTCACGTGGCGCTCGACGGTGAGCTTCGGGGGCTCGTAGTGATACCGTTCGCTCACCTCCTCCCCGATCCGCTGCATCGCCCAGCATACGTTCTCGTGCGTGCACCACTTCGCTTGCGCGGACAGGTCGTGCGGGACCTCGATCCGGGGCAGGTGAGCGGGGATCGGCTCACGACCCCCGGTATGCGGCCGGGCCTTGCGTTCGTGGGCGCCGATGCTGATCGTGCGCTCAGCCTGCGCCTGATCGGCCGCGGCGATCGCGGCGAGCACCTCGGCCTCGTTGAAGAGCATCTTCTGGTCGGGCGAGACATCCTGGGAGGACTTCTCCGAGGAGCGCCCGAAGAGCTTGCCCTTCAGCCACCGCAGCTCCTCCTCGAGCAGCGCGTTGCGCTCCTTGACGCGCAGGTGTTCTTCGAGCTCGCTCTCAAGGCGAGCATTGCGCTCTTTGAGCCGGCGGTTCTCTTCCTCGGAGCGCGCGAGCAGATCGCTCAG
Organism: Steroidobacteraceae bacterium; assembly: GCA_050738535.1. Classification (GTDB taxonomy): domain Bacteria; phylum Pseudomonadota; class Gammaproteobacteria; order Steroidobacterales; family Steroidobacteraceae; genus JASHUC01. The sequence goes on along the minus strand of JBOHZT010000387.1, from coordinate 1,262 downwards.
CTCGTCGTGCGAATCCGACGTTCCTTGAATGACCGAAGAGAGCGGGAGCACGGATCAAATGATACCGTGCTCCCGTTTGAAACGCATCAGGCCGCGCGCGAAAAACTCAGTGTCCGATGCGGCTTCATCTTCCAAACATCGTACCCCTGCAGCAGCCAGGCGAGCTGCTGCGGGCTCATCGTCACGACATCCCCCTCGTGATATCTCGGCCAGGCGTAGCGCTCCTTGCCCTCGAGCACCTTGTACCACAGCGCAAAGCCGTTACGGTCCCACCACAGACATTTGATCCGATCGCGCCGCTTGGAGGTGAAGCAGAACAGCGCCTCGCCATCGAACGGATCGGCCCCGATCACCTCCTGCACCAGCGCTGCCAGCCCATTGCGTCCACGGCGCATGTCCACCGGACCCCGGTGCAGGTAAATGCGCTCGACCCGCTCAGGCGCGAGCATCGTGCGACTCCTCCAGGCACTCTCGCAGCCATGCGGCCGGCGGCCAGCTGCCGCACTCGATCACCCAGCCGCTCCCGTGCCAAAGCCGGCACACCATCCCCGCCGGGCTGCGCCTGGGCTCCTCGGCCGCGCGCGGCTGCGCCACCTGCACCGCTACGAACGCGCCCCGTCTGCCCGTCGCCCGGGCAGATCGCCGCGAGGAGACCACTCCCTTGCGCAGTAGTCGCCGGCGCACGTTATAGAGCGAGTACACGCTCAGTCCCGCCGAGCGATAGTAATCAAGGAGCGACAGGCCCTGTTTCTCCGCCTCTCGGGCGTGCTCGAGATAGCGCTGCTCGGCCGGCGTCAGACCATCATGCTTCGTGCTCATCGCGCTCTCCAAACGCGGCGCATCGCCGCGCCCGAGAGCATCCCCCGCTCATGTCAATCCGAGAAGCACGGGGTTGCCGGGGTCCTTACGTTCATGAGCGGAAGAAGCTTCTGGGTCAGGAAGAAGACACCCTTGAAATGGACGTTATAGAGGCTGTCCAGCTCGGCTTCGGCTGTTTTCTCGAAAGCGTTGTGGTGCGAAGTGCCGGCGTTGTTCACGAGATAGTCGAAGCGCTGGGCTCCCAGGCTGTCTAAGGCCTGCCGCACGCCCGTGACAAAGTCATCAAAAGCGCCGACGTTCGCCGTGTCAAGCTGCAGTGCGTATTCCGGCGATTTTGACCGCCTGTTCCGCCCGAACGTGACCGGGGATTCCGCCGGGTCGGCGCTGTGGGGATTTATTACTCCGACCGGTCACGATCCGTCAACGCCCGGGCCTCTCTGGCT
>JBOHZT010000386.1:0-3195 GCA_050738535.1 Steroidobacteraceae bacterium | reverse complement strand
CAGCAGCTCGCCCGAGACGGCGCCCTGCTCGGTCTCGACGACTGCGAGGGCTCCGTCCTTGTGCACGGTCCGCGCGCGCGAGCGAATATGCCGTACGCCCTCTGCCGCAAGGATTCCGGAGAGGAGCTCGGAGGCCTCGGGCTCATCCCGCGGCAGCAGTCGAGGCGCGACTATCGTTACGCTTGCCCCGAGCCGCTGATAGGACTGCGCCGTCTCGCACCCGACCGGACCACCCCCGATGACGATCATCGAGGCGGGCAGCCGGTCGTGCTCGAAGATCTCTTTGTAGGTGAGGTATGGGACGTGATCGAGCCCCAGGAGCGGGGGCCGCCGTGGTGCTGCGCCCGTACAGATCAGGAACTTTCGCGCTCGCAGGGTCGCGCCCTCGACATCGAGTGTATGCGGATCGACAAAGCGGGTGGCGCCCAGATGCACGGCCAAGCCCTTTGCGCGCAGCGCATCGGGCGCGGTCGGAGCGTAGATGTGCTGAATGGTGCTGCGCAGATACTCGCGTACCCGCCCGATGTCGGCGATCGGCGCACCGACTTCGAGTCCAAAGAGCCCCGCCCGGCGTGCGTCGGCAGCGACGCTCGCGGCCTTGATGAGCGACTTGCTCGGCACGCAGCCATTCCAGGTGCAATCCCCGCCGATCCGCTCCCGCTCAATGAGCGCGACGCGTGCGCCAAGCTCCACCGCAAAATCCGCCCCCGTGAGGCCGGCGGCACCCGCTCCGACGATCGCCAGATCGTAGTCAGTCGCGCTCATGCGGTCTCTCGCCGTCGCGACCCGATGGCTCGCAGGCCGGCGCCCATTCGCTTGCCTGATCCGGCACACGCTCGAGAGCGAGGAGCGAGACAACCGCAACCATGACGGTCCCGAGAATCAGTCCATCCACCTGCCACGCCGTCCCGAGCGCAGCGGCCAGTAACGAGCCGGCGATGGCCCCGAGGCCGAGGAGCATCGAGTAGATACCCATCGCGGCACCCTTCGCCGATACCGCCTCGAGCGAGTGAGCGAGAAGCGCGAGCGCGGCGGGCGTGAAGCCACTTTCGATCATGACGAGCAGGCCGAAGGGGACGAGCAGAACCGTGCGAGCAGTGCTACCCCACTGTCCCGCATGATTGATGCCATAGAGCGCAAACGAGGCGCCGAGCATGGCGTAGAGCGCTATTCGCAATGCGATGAGCGGGCGAAATCGCGGCAGCAGGCGGCCCCAGATGAGGACTCCCGCTGCGAAGACCACCGCGTAGCTCAGGAATACCCAGCCGACTTGCTGAGGCGCTTGCCAGAAGAGGCCGTCGAGATATTGGCTGCTGCGAGGCCGCTCAGTCAGGAGGAAGGTCAGAGTCGGGCCCAACCACAGGCCCACGACGACGTTGACACAAATCCAGCTCGGCGCCAGCCGCCGCACGAAGGGGTGCCGGAGCACCGCGCGAAGCGCGGGCAGCGCCTGGGACGCAGCTGGCCGCGGTGGGCGGGGAACGGCGACGAAAAGGAGTCCGGCGCACGCGACCTCGAGGAGCGCCACCGCGCCGAAGGCGCGAGAGTGCAAGCGTGCCCACAGCTGACTTCCCACGACCCCGCCGAGGGCGATACCCGCAAGCAGGGAAAGCTCGAAGAGGCTCATCACGCGCGCCCGCCGGCGGGGTTGGCGCTCGCTCGCGTGCGCGAGGAGCCCGAGGAGCGGTGGTGTGACCGCCGCTATCCCCAACCCCTGAATCGCGCGGCTTGCGAAGAACACCGGCGTGCTCACGGTCGCCGCGAAGAGCCGCGTGCCGAGGGCGCTCGTCAATGCGCCGAGCGGCATGAAGCTGCGGGCCGGGAACAGGTCAGCGGTGAGCCCGAGCGGCACGGAGGCGATGAGCTCCGCGCCGTATGCCGTCGCGCCGAGAAGTCCAGCCAGGCTCGCCTGGATGCCCGCGTCCTTGCGGCTCAAGAGCGCGAGGAAGAGCCCGACGAGAACGGCGTCGGCGCTGCCTGCGATGCGCAGCAATGCATGCGCGAAGATTGCCGATCTCAGATGCGGTGCAGGACCGTCGATGACACTCGCGTGGATCGAAAGCCGGCTCGAGTACTCGGGTTCACCGGCCCGCGAGCGGCCGCGCTTCATTGAGCCGCTCGCACGAGCGTCTTCCAACCGAGTATGCGCCGGCCCACGATACCGGCCGCGACCGTAAGAAGAAGAACCGAGCCCATCTGCCAGACGAGCACCATCAGGCTCGCATCCTCGGCATGGCAAAATCTCAATCCGAAGTTACCGAGACCGGCGGCGGCGAGCCCCCCCAGGACGGCCGTCAGTGGTGGGGAAAGCGGCGCACCCCGCCGGAGCATGAGCGCCATGAGTACTGCCGGGATCGCCCCAATGGCCGCGATCGCTGGAAGGCACGCCCAATCGGACGTGAGGGTCAATCCTGCCGGCCCGCTGCGAATCCACGCCGCAGCACAACCGCCGCCAACGCTCAACATCCAGGCCGCGAGCGGCAGCAGGGGCAACAGCAGCACACGACGGTTGCAACCCGGCACGACGCTCACGAATGCGGCAAATCCTGCCGTGATTCCGGTGGCAAGGGCCGCAAGCTGCTCCACCACGAAGGACGGATGACCGAGCGCCGCAGCGAGATCCTTGCGCGGCGACATGACGAGCACGAACATCGCAAGGTCAATGATCCCGATGGCGAGCCAAGCAGCAGTCCTCACCCAGGGCGCCGGAAGCCTCGATACGGGCTCTGCCCCACTCGCAAGCTGCTCGATCAGTGCTTGTGTGTCGATCGTCCGACTCCTTCAGGGCCGCGCCAGCCAGCGCTTCAAGCTCGCCATGGCGCGATGTACGGCAACCTTGAGCGCCCCCACCGTCGTCCCGAGCTCCTGGGCGGCCTCCTTCAACGACATCTCCCGCAATTTCACAAGATCGATCGCCGCGCGCTGTCCCGCCGGCAACGCCCGGATGGCCTGCCGGAGCGCTTGCTCATCGCCCCAGCCCCCCTCTTCAGTATTCGTGGATCCGTCCCCGGAAGTTACATCGTCGCCTGACGCGAACTCGTCAAGCCCACCGGCAGACGGCGCCTCGTGCGCCGACCGACTCGCATGGCGCCGTGCCGCATCGGCGAGGCGATTGCTCGTGATGGCCAGCATCCACGGCACGAAAGGGCGCGCGGGATCGTAGGTCCGCCGCACCGAGTGCAGCGAGAGCCCACG
>JBOHZT010000385.1:0-3209 GCA_050738535.1 Steroidobacteraceae bacterium | reverse complement strand
GCTGATGCTGGTGTTGATCGGATTCGTCACTCTGACGGTCGGGATCGGGATCGTCGGGCTGTGGCTCATCTATCGGATCGTGCGCGGGTGGCTGGCGCTGCGGGAGAGGCGGGCGATGTACGCGTGAAGCGCGTCAATTGAGCACTACCACCTCGAGGTGCCCCACGCGGCTCTCGACGTTGATGCCGACGGAGCCGGGGTAGCGGTACAGGGCGAGGTCGGCGCGGCAGGAGCCGATCTCCAGGCCGGTGATGCGCAGGCGCTCGATCGACGGCGGGAGGCGCGGGAAGTGGAAGGTGATGCGGCATTGCGCTGCGTCGATCTCGACGCCGAGGCAGGATCCGAGCAGCAGGAAGACGGCGCCTGAGGCCCAGGCTTGTGGGGAGCAGGCGACGGGGTAGCGCGTCGGCGCTTTTCCTGGGCGGCGGCGGAAGCCGCAGTAGAGCTCGGGGAGGCGGCTCGAATCGAAGTACGTCGAGGACTCGTAGAGCGCGCCGAGGATCTTGAGGCCGAGCGTCTTGTCGGGCAGCGGCGTGACGCCGGCGGCGATGAGCGCGTTGTCGTGCGGCCAGATCGAGCCGTTGTGGTACGACATCGGGTTGTAGCGCGATTCGGTGTCGGCGATCGTGCGGATGCCCCAGCCCGAAAAGCAGCTCTCGTCGGCGAGCGACTCGAGAATGGAGGCCGTGTGCTCGCGGGCGGCGATACCGGTCATCAGGCATTGGCCGGAGTTCGAGCTGCGGACTCGGCAGGGGCGCTTGTCTCCGTCGAGGGCCAGCGCGTACATGCCGATCTCGGGACACCAGAAGCGCTGCTGGAAGCGATCGCGCAGTTCTCGTGCCGCCTGCGAAAGATCGTGCGCCTCCTGCGAGTGTCCGAGCGTGCGCGCGAGCGCCGCACCGGCAATGCGGGCGGCATAGGCGTAGCCCTGGACCTCGCACAGCGCGACGGGCCCCTCGGCAAGCCGGCCGTCCGCATGGAACACGGAGTCATGCGAGTCCTTCCAGCCCTGATGCACGAGCCCGCCGGGTGAGCGGCGGTGGTACTCGACGAAGCCGTCGTGGTCCGGATCGCCGTAGCGCTCGAGCCAATCGAGCGCGGCGCGAACCTGTGGCCAGAGCGACTGGATGAACTCGGTGTCGCCGGTGCGCTCGTGATAGGCGCCGGCCAGCATCACGAAGAGGGGCGTTGAGTCGACGCTCCCGTAGTAGCGGCCGAACGGAATCTCGCCGAGCGCGGCCATCTCGCCCCGGCGCGCCTCGTGGAGGATCTTGCCGGGCTCGGCGTCGCGCGCCGGGTCCATCTGCGTGGACTGAGTGCTTGCGAGGAATGCGAGCACTCCCCGGGCGATGCCGGGAGAGAGCCAGAGCGTCTGCAGCGCGGTGATGATGCCGTCCCGCCCGAACGTCGTGTCGAACCACGGGACGCCGGCGTAGGGATAGAGACCTTCGGGTGTCTGCGTGAGCAGCATGTCGAGGTCGGCCGCCGACCGCTGCAGCCAGGCGTTGAACTGATCGTTCGAGGTTTCGATCGCGCACTTGAAGCGGGATCCGCCAGGACGAGCGTGTTCGGCCTGGGACAGGGCCGAGCCGCGCAGGGCGATTCGCGGCGGGGCGGCGTGCGGGGGGTCCAAGCAGCACGTGGCGCTCACGACGTACACCTGCTCGCTGCGGCCGTCGAGGTGAGCGTCGAGCCGCAGGCGGGAGCCGGTGATCTCGCAAACCCGCTGGCTGCACTCGATCACGGTGCGCCGCAGCACGCCGTCGAGCCCCCGATAGGCGAGCTCGAGCGAGTGCGGGCCGACGCGCGGCTCGAGCAGCTCGCCGCGATTCGGGCGCCGCTGTCCCCGGATCTCGAAGATGTCCGCGTAGTCCGCGGCGAATTCCAGATCGAGCGCGATATCGAGCGGCTCGCGAGTGAAGTTGCGCACGTGGATCCGCTCGTAGCAGGTGTCGGCCCGGATCAGCTTGGCCCGAAAAATGTGCAGCGAGCCGTGCGGGAGCGCGACGCGACCCCGCGAGTAGACGTCGGGATTAGTAAGGTCGGCGGACATCAGCAGATTGTCGCGGCGCACCCCCGAGCTCAGCAGGTGCGGGCGCCCGCCAGCGAGTGTCAGGACGAGCCGCGACAGGAACCGCGTGCCGTCGTGGTAGAGACCCTCCTCGGGACGCGCCGCGGCGTCGATGTCGCCGAAGTCGTTGAACAGGCCGCAGGTCGCATCGTCCTTGAGGACCAGCATGTGCTCCGGGATCGTGACCTGCGGAGCGAGGATGTAGTAAAGCTGGACTTCCTCGATCGAGCCCTCGGCTGGCACTCGCGTTCTCCATGGATGCGATGCGGCCGCGGCGGCGGCCCTGCGGGGGACCAGCGCGAGCAAAGCGTATACCTACAGCGCTGGAAGACCGCCTGCCTCGTCCCAGCTCCAGCTCCAGGCCCAGTCCTAGCTCGCGTTTGTTGCCCATCTGGGCTGCCCTGCTAAGGCTGCGCTCGCGCCCCGCTGGCCGGCTGTGCGGCCGCGGTGGTTTGGCGTGCGCGCCCGGGGGGCTACACTGGCTGGAGCATGAAGCGCCTGCCCCCCACCGTTCCGGCTTTGCGCGCGCCCGCTCGGGCGCTGGCCGCCGTGCGCGCGGAGAGCGCGGCGCGGATTCGCTCGGCGACCCTCGCCAATGGGCTGCGGGTGATCGTCTGGCCGAGCGCGAGCATTCCGAACGTCGTCATCAACAACTGGGTGCGCGTCGGCAGCCGCAACGAGGTGCCGGGGCTCACGGGGCTCGCGCATTTCTTCGAGCACATGATGTTCAACGGGTCGGCGGGGTTCGGTCCGGGAGAGTTCGATCGGCTCGTCGAGTCGAGCGGCGGCGCGAGCAACGCGTTCACGACCGACGACGTGACGGTGTATCAGACCTGGATTCCCCGGGCAGCGCTGGAGCTCGCCCTGTCGCTCGAGGCCGATCGCATCGCGCGGCTGACGTTCGATCCGGCCATCGTGGAGCGCGAGCGGCGCGTGGTGCGCTCGGAGCGCCGGCTCTGCGTCGACGACAATCCCGCTGCCTTGCTGAGCGAGCGCGTGCAGGCTGCCGCATTCGTCGCCCATTCTTACCGATTTCCGACCATCGGCTTGCCGGAGGACATCGGGTCCTGGCGCCTCGGGGACCTGCGCAAGTTCTACAGGGCGTACTACGCGCCTGGCAATCAGACCTTCGTGATCG
>JBOHZT010000384.1:0-3224 GCA_050738535.1 Steroidobacteraceae bacterium | reverse complement strand
TCCCCATCCGCGTGTTCAGGCGGCTGCGTCGCGCTCGGGCAGATCGGGGACTGCCGTGGGCCCCGCGAGTCGGTAGCGCATCCCGCCTGCTCGCTTGGCGGCATACATGGCCGCATCCGCTCGTCGGATCGTGTCTCTGAGCGCCAGTCCGGGCGCGGCATATGCCACTCCGATGCTGGCCCGCGGCGCGTGACCATCAAGGCGCGCGAAGTGCACCGAGTCCAGGATTCGCTTGGCGACGCGCGCGCCTGCGTCGTGGTCTGAATCGAAGAGGACGCAGACGAATTCGTCACCGCCGACGCGCGCCACGACGTCGCCGGAGGGCATGACCGCGGCTAAGGCGCGTGCAACCGTCACGAGCAGTTCGTCTCCGGCGGCGTGTCCGTCGCGATCGTTGACTGCTTTGAGCCCGTCGATGTCGATAGCCAAAACGGTGAGCGGTCGGCGCCCTCCCCGCTCGCGGACCAGTTCTCCCAGTCCTCGGCGGTTCACGAGCGAGGTGAGCGGATCGGTAAGCGCGGCGCGCTTCAGGTCTCGGTGCGTCAGCGCGTTGCTCAATGCCAGCTCCATGATCTGAGCGATCGTGACGCACCGCGACAGCTCGTGATCGTTGACGGGCCGGTTTCGGCCCGCAACGGCGAGCACCCCGTGCAACTCCCCGCCTGCGACGACCGGCACCCACCCCCCGTACCCGACGCCCTGGCTACGGTTGACCGCGCGTACCGCTGGGCCAAGCGCGGCGGGATCGAGCCGCCCCGATTTGGCCGCACGGGTACTGACCACCTCGGCGAGGTGTGGATGCTCCGCCAGCGGCCAGCTCTCACCGACCCAATCGCCCTCCGCGTCGAACTCCGCATCGATTCGCACGGTGCCATCCTGGATCCGACAGTAGTTGGCACGCCGCGCGCGCACGCCGGGTGGCGAAGCCATCTCTGCAACGAGCCGGACGGCGGTCGCGATCACCTGGTCGGGATCAAGCGTCGCGTTGAGCTCACTGGCGGCCGTTGCGAGCACCCGCGTTTGACGCAGCGCTTCGTCTCGCTCACCGAGCGCATCGCGAAATGCGCGCCGCAGGCTGTAGGCGCCGAGCATCACGATCGCCCCCGTCGATCCCCACCGAAGCTGTTGGCCGATGTCTTCCATGAGGCGTCAGGCGGTCCCTAGATCCGCGTGACCCAGCGCCTGCCGATCGGCGGCGTCGTGCGCTGGCGCCCCGGTGGGTGCTTCACCGTCCGGAAGCGCGCAGCAGCCGAACGCACTCAGCCGAAGTGGCCGAGCGATCGGAACAGCGGTGATCAAGCACATCGACTCATCATCGGCATCCCCGCCGCCTGACTTCAACTAAATTCCCGCGAGAGTCGATCGGACTCGCGGCAACCAGATGCTCCTCGATTGGCGCTCCAACCCCGAACCCATGCGCCCAACCAAGACATCCGCAGGGCCGCACGGACGGAGCGTCATCTCGAGGAGCTCGGGCAAGATCGGCTGCGCAGCTACCGAGACATCTGCCTGAGGATTCGGACGAATACGGTCAGCGCTCATACCGACCGGCCAGGGCGTTCGTTCTTGCCAGATGGCCAAGGACCGAGAGCTACTCGACTGCGTGAGCCGCTGCCACGCCGAGACGCTGAGGATCATGCGCTGGAGCCTGCCCAAACTCAAGGTCGCCGCACCACAGGTCCTCTCCACCTGACCACGCGGTTCGCAGCGACGGACCGCCGACGTGTCCCGATACGCCCGCGGGAGCGCCCGCCCGCCCGCGCGGGGCGAACAGCGAGGCCAGCGCTCTAAGCGGCGCTACCTCTTGACCCTGAACGCGCCGTGCGTGACGTGCCCGCCGCAGTTCACCTTCACGGGAACGCGGCCCGGGGAGTCCTTACGCGGAATCCTGACCTGGATCCAGCCGTACGGCATCGCGTGCGAGAACCGCTTCTTGGCGATCGAAACCGTGAGCCTGCATGCCTGACGCGGCGCCGTGGTGATCGTCACCGTTCCGCCCCGTGCAACCCGTGCCGGAGACACCGACAGCTGGAAGGCCGAGGAGGCCCCCGCCACTCCGGCTGAGGCACCCACGGCGACCACCGTCACGGCGACAGCGGTCAGCCGTCTACGCATTCCCCCACTCACAACCCCACCTCCAGCTAACCGATCTCGAATCCCCTGCAAAGTAAACCAACCCTAGGCTTCGGCCGCTTGCTCGTCAAGTCGTGAAAACCAATCGGCCGACAGCCCGTCCACCTCAGCCGATGATCGCATGAGCTGCCGAGGCAACCCCTGCGAGGACCAGAATAACCCAGAATGCGATGCGCCAAACGTGCTCGAAATCGATGCCGTGGAACTGCATTTCGTCCTCCTCCGTGAGGAGCCGGAACATCGTGTCGCCGCGAGGCTCCGACCTACCTGACTAAACACGCTATGTGATCGAGTTGGAGCGCTCGATTAGGGGTGTGTTGCGCTCGGATTGCGGAGCATGCCAAGCCCAGGATCGGCGCCGGACGATCGGTCTCGATTCGGCTCCGGTTCGTACGTCATCACGGTGACAGAATCCCCCCAAGCGAAAAGGACGGAAGCGACGCGTTACACCCTTCTGCTCCACTATCCCGAGCCAACCGGGCGGTATGTAACTGACATGATGCCCCAACTCACCCATCCGATCGTGCAGGCGCCGATGGCGGGTGGACCGTCGACCCCGGAGCTGGCGGCCGCCGTAGCGAACGCGGGCGGCCTCGGTTTCGTCGCAGCCGGCTACCGCAGCGCCGATCAGCTGCGGGCAGACGTCCAGGCCACACGGGAGCTGACGGACGGTCCAGTCGCGGTGAACCTCTTCCTCGTTGCCGAACAAGAGCTCGACGAGGACGCCGTCGACGCCTACGCCCGTGAGCTCGAGCCGGTCGTCATGCGCTATGGCGCCAAGCTGGGAGCGCCACGGTTCGACGACGATGCGCTGGAGGCCAAGCTCGAGGTCGTGCTGGAAATGCACGTGCCGATCGTGTCCTTCACGTTCGGCTGTCCGTCGCCCGCGCTCCTGGACTCGCTGCAAGCGGCAGGCATCGCTGTGTGGATGACCGTCACCGAGCCCGACGAGGCCGTGCTCGCCGCCCGCTTGGGCGCCGACGTGCTCGTCTGCCAGGGCACCGAGGCGGGCGGTCACCGCGGCACCTTCGAGGACCTCGACGGCCGCGGTGAGCTCGGGCTGCTCAGCCTCCTGCGGCTGACGCGAGCGG
>JBOHZT010000383.1:0-3236 GCA_050738535.1 Steroidobacteraceae bacterium | reverse complement strand
CGTCAGGAGGCACTACACCTGGACAGGACAGTGGGGAGTTCCGATGGCCACCCATGGGGAGAATTAGCGGCCACCAGTGGGGACTTCTAATGGCCGCCTACGGGGAGAATCTCATGGCCGCCGTCATCAGCCAGGCCTGAGTGATCGGCGGGAACCGCTGCCCCCATTTCTCATCGAAGGTCTCGAGCTCTGCTTGGGCCTGGTCTGCGTCCTTGGCGGTGTAGATCGGCTTGAGGTCGCGGGCGACTTGCTCGCGCTCGCGGCGAGGGACGTAGCGCAGGCTCGCCCTGATGAGGTGAACATTATGCCGAGGTCGGCATAATGTTCACGCCCACCCCAAATCGACTTACTGGTATCTCCAAGCCGCACCGGAGCTACTCGCGCTCGCAAGCGACCGCCTCGAGCATCATCTGAAAGGAGCCGCCGATGAGCATGCTCGCACCGACGCTGCAAGAACCACCCGACAAGCTCCTCGCCTTCCTCGAGACGCTCTGATTATGCCGACCCCAAAGGGCCTGACTCGCCCACCACCAACGCATCGCGCAACCAAAGTCGGCATAACTTGAACCTCGGCATAATGGACGATGCATGTTTGGACTGGGTGAACTCCGGGCCGCGCCCTTGCCGCATCGATGTTGGGTTCCCCCTGTCAGGGTCCCAGGACAGGACTTCCACCTCCGATCTCAAACGCCATGCCCAGCACACCGCTCCCCGCCAGCGGGAAGCTCCAAGCTCTGCTCTGACTCCGTGTAGTCCTGCGTAGCAGTAGGCATAGCGACCTCTTTCGCTCATGCCTACGGGCATGAAACTGCTGCTGGGAGGTCATCCGGTCCTGGTCGTAGCTTCGGCTGATCGGGACAGGGGCTTCCTGGAGCAGACGTGAGGGCAGGCCGGTTTCTGGGTGTGGGCTCTGCGAGCCCGTATGCCTATGTGGCCCCCCTGCGACTTGCCCGGTTGCGCTGCGAGCGCGAATCCGTAGTTGTCGTTTGCCCTGCAACTGCTCCATTGTTGTCAACGAGGTTCACAGGAGGAGTACGTATGCGCCAGGTAGCACTCGATGTCCACCAGGGCTTCTGCGAGGTCGCGATCCGCGAGGACTCAAAGACGCGCTCTGCCGGCCGTGTCGCGACCGGCCGCGACACGCTTGAGTTGTTCGCGCAGAGTCTCAGTCCCACCGCTCGAGTCGGTGTGGGTGCCCGACACGGTGACCTCAGGGCTGCGCCGGCGTGTCGCGCGGCGTGCGGCACTTGTGCGTCAGCGCACCCGCGCCAAGAACGAGGTCCACGCAACGCTCGCTCGCTGCCTGCTCGGGCGCGCGCCGGTCAGCGACCTGTTTGGCAAGGAGGGGCGCGCGTGGCTGTCAGGGCAACAGCTCGGCGAGGAGGCGGCAGAGACGGTCGCGGGCTGCCTGCGCCAGATCGACTTCCTCGACGGCGAGGTCGCCCAGATCGACCAAAAGCTCGCGCAGGGGGCAGCCGGCTCCAAGGACGCTCACAGGCTGATGAGTATCCCCGGTGTCGGCGCGGGCGTGGCTGTCACGTTGATGGCCGCGATCGGCGAGATCTCCCGTTTCTCCTCGCCGCGCCAGCTCGTCGCGTACTTCGGGCTCGACCCCAAGGTGCGCCAGTCCGGTGATGAGCCCCCGCGCCACGGGCGGGATCTCAAAGCGCGGTAACGCCCAGGCACGCTCGGTGCTGGTCGAGGCCGTTCTGGGTCGCGGTCCGCCAGCCCGGGCCGCTGCACGCCTTCGCCGAGCGTATCCGCGCGCGCAAGGGAGCACAGGTCGCGGCGGTCGCTGTCGCCCGCAAGCTCGCCTGCCTCGCCTGGCAGCTGCTCACCAAGGAAGAGGACTACGCTTTCGCGCGGCCGTCCCGCGTGCGCGCCAAGCTGCGCCGCGTGGAGCTCGACGCCGGGGCGCCACCGCTCCCCACGCGCCACGCCAGGCAGCGGGTCTCCGCAAGCGCCACCGAACGGCAAGCCGAGCGCGAGCTCACAGAACGCGCCGAGGCGGCCTACCGCCGCCTGATCGTCGACTGGAAGGCAACCAGACCAGCGAACAAGGGCGCCGGCGCGACACGTGGGCGCGCACCTTCAACACCGTCAAAACGGCAAGCAACGCGGCAGGCCACCAGCCCAGAACCTGCGCTTCAGCTCGTCGTCACCGACGCCCACCACAAACTGTTGCACGATCCCATGCAACCCGCCAGGAGGATTTGACTTTCATCCGTACACAGATCCTCGGACACTCCCGATTCACCGTCGACGCCGCTAACGGTTCTCCAGCGGGGCGGCCGACACATCCTCGAGCTGCTCCACCCACTGTATCAGCGCCTCACGCCGATACCGCACATAGCGGCCAAGCCGAATGTGCGGTATCTGGCGACTTCTAGTCTGAGCGTAGACCCATGCCGGCGTCATGCGGAGGACTGCGGCAACCTCCTCTGCCGTGAGCAAATCTTCGCTCGCGCTAGGCAGGCCAGCGACAGGACTCAACAGCGACCTCGGGCTGCGTAGAGGATCGGCTGAGGCAGCTATCTGTTCTCGGCTCACATCGTTAATGACCGTGAGAAGCCCAAAACGACCATGTAGTTTCGTTGGCGCCTGCTGGGGGCGTGACGGCTGGGGGCGTCCGGTTCCCGTGAAGGCACATCGTCCAACGGGCGTGTCTGCTAGGGGCGAGCCCCTCGCTCCGATGAGAACGCCTAGTCTAGCGCCCGGTATATATGTCTCCAACTTCCATCAAGAGTTGCCGCACATCCGACCGGGACCCACCCAACCGCGTCTGGAACTCCGAATCCGAGATGTCTACCCCGTTGGCTATCTCGTTCAGTGCGTTATTTACCAAGCCAAGCTCTGGCTTGCTCAAACGAATTGTTACTCCTTCCGCGTCTATGACTACTCGCTCCATCTTGTCCTCCTATCGCAGCCCGTTGAAATATTCCTCACCACCGCTAGGCTTGAATACCGTACCGCCATCCGGTGACGATGGATCTACGATCACCACCGTATTGGTCTCCTCGTCGTAGTACGCGGTTCGACCATTCGACAGCTCTTTCGACTTTGTTGCGTTTTCGAGGGCGTCCTTAATAGTACTTTGTTAGAGTTGTCATCTGTGTTTCATTCGTCTCGTGGTGGGTGGCGTAATGGGAGGTTGGCGAGGTTTATCGGTTGCTGGCAGGTGTGGCAGTGTCCGGCCCAGCAGTCGAAGATGGGCTCCAGCAGGCGGACCGTTTGGG
>JBOHZT010000382.1:0-3237 GCA_050738535.1 Steroidobacteraceae bacterium | reverse complement strand
ATCGAGGGCCGCCTCGATCTCGCGCCGCTGGGTCCGCTCCGCTTCGACGACGAGCAGCACCTGACCTGCAACGGCAGCCAGCGCCGAGGGGTCGCTGCTGGAAAGGCACGCCGGAGCATCCACCACAAAAAGGCTCTCGTGAAGACGACGCGCGACGCTCGTCAACAGGCCAGCGATCGAATTGTGGGTAGAGATGAGGGCACGACCGCTGAGGTCCGTGCCTCCGCCCACCGGCAGGACGTGCAGGGAATGGATGCGTGAGCGGATGATCGCAGCTTCGGCCAATTGCGCCGGGGAAGCAATGAGATCGAGCAGGCCGCGCTCGGCCTGGAGGCCGAGGGTCGTGGTCAGCGAGCCGGCCCTGATATCCGCGTCCACGAGAATGACCGAGCGCTCGCCACCCAGGGCGAGGCTTGCCGCGAGATTGAGGGCGGCGAAGCTCTTTCCTTCTCCGGGCCGCGCGCTGGTCACCATCACTAGATTCCGTCCGGGAGCTGCCTCGTCGCTCGTGGCGACACCTGTGAGCACCTGTTGGCTGACGATCCGAAACTCCTCGGCAATGCGATCGCGCTGTTCGCGGGAAATAATCATGCCGGCACCTTCGAGTGTCTCGACCGACAGGGCCTGGGAGGGCTCAGCGGTAACAGGGCCGGGCATGGTGACCCGCGCAGGAGGAGCCGAGGCGGCATTTTCATCGGCCGCAGACTCGGGGAGGAGCGCAGACTCCGGCCCAGAGGCTCGCTCTTCGCGCAAGCGAAGTGCGGCACGCTCGACGAGATGCAAAGGCCTCGTCACAGGCTTCATGCCAACCCCGCCAAATGCTGGACTCCGGCGAGCACGCCCGCAAAGGCCGCACAGAGCAGGAAGATACCGAGGGTGAAGGCAACCGCCGGCAGGAGACGGCGTTGTTCCTGCTGCCCGGGTCTGAGTGAAATCGCCCCCGCCACCGGAAGCCCGATCGCGCGCAGATCGTGAATCGTGTAGCAACAGCTATCCGCGTGGGCGAGCAGGAGCGCCAGCCCGGCCCCGCCACCAAATCCCATTATCAGCACGGCAGCGAGCAGCAGGACGCGCGGCGGCGCGACCGGAACTCTTGGCAGTTGCGGCGGATTAACGACCTGCAATTGCACACGATTGGCATCGATGTTCGCCGCGGTCGTGATCTGCATCGACTCCTGGCGGACCAGCAGGTCCTGGTACTGCTTGCGCAGCACGTCATAGTTGCGATCCAGGTTGATGAACTCCGCCTCCAATCCCGGCTGTGTATGGGCGAGTGCGGCCAATCGGCCTCGCTCGGTGGTAGCGGCCTTCAGCTCGCGAGTGAGCGAGAACACCGACGTACTGGCATCGATCAATTGCAGCTTGAGCTGATCATAGACTGGATTGGGCACTGATTTCTCAGGAACGGAATAGCCGCCCGTCCCCTTGCCGGACGCTTCCGCCGCGAGACCCTTGACGATCTGCTCGGCAGCGATGACGCCTGGATAGGCGTCGGTGAAGCGCTGCCTGAGCTCCATGAGGTGCTGCTCGGCGGCCACGAGCGCAGCGCTGGTGGATGCGCCCCCGCCGCCGCCTGCGGACTGACTGCTGACCAGCATCGGGGAGGTCTTTTGGAGCTCGGCCTCGAGCATCGCTTTGCGCGCCTGAGCATCCTGGAGCTGGCCTTCGAGGGAGCGCACCTTGGCGCCGGCCGCATCGAACTGCGATACGCTGCCATCGGCGCCTGGAAGCAACTGGATGTATTTGGCAAGGAACGCCGCGCGTCGCTTCTCGGTGTCCCGGAGCTTGGCGCGATAATAGGCCAGCTGGTTGTCGAGGAAGTGCTGGGCGTTGGCAAGGTCACTCTGGTTGGAGCCGTTCGCGCGCTCGATGAAAATGCTAAGCATCGTCTGAACGACGTTATATGCGCGCTTCGGATTGCGGCTGCTGTAGACGATCGTGAACAGGCTCTCGCTCTCGGGCTCAATGTGGATGGTTTCCGAAAGCTTTGTCACCAGCGCCTCACGCGCGGCAAGGGTGTCGGAGCCGGTCAGAAGATCCGCTTTGGAGATCAGTGTGTCGAGGTTGGGACGGCTGAGCAGGGTCCGCTGCAGCAGCGCGACTTCGCTATTGATGTCGCCGCCGATCGCGATTCCGTGCAGGAGAGGGGTCAGCACCGGATCCGCGGCGACGTGGACCTGGGCGCTCACCTGGTAGCGCGGCGGCAGGCTCATCACCGCGGCCCAGCCGACGAGGCAAATCAACCATGCTGCGAGGAGCGCAAACCAGCGGCGCCGCCAGGCGCCGACGGCATAACGGTGCAGCAGGGCGATGATCTCATCCATGGCCTTCAGAACCAGCTTTCCGGGATAACAACGATGTCGCCGGGATGCATGGCGATATTCTGCGAAACCTCGCCGCCATTGAGGAGCGCGCCAATCCGCACCGGGATTGTGACCTCCTTGCCGTTTTCTTTGCGGATAACCTTGGCGCTGTTGCCGGCTGCATACGGCGTCAGGCCTTTTACGGCGACCATGACATCGAGCAGCGTCATGCCATCAACATAGGGGATAGTCTCCGGTGTCGTCGCCTGTCCGATGACGCGAATGGAGCGGTCGAACGGGCCGTTGAAGGTATTCACCATCACGCTGACCTGCGGATCCTTAACGTATTTCCGAAGTCGCGACGCGATTTCCGTCCCGAGTTCAGTCGGCGTCTTGCCGACCGCCACCAAATCCGGAACCAGTGGCGTCGAGATCCGCCCGTCCGGCCGGACGGGCAACGAAGTGACGCTGAGGTCGGGAGCTCCGTAAACAGCGATGCTGAGTGTATCGCCCGGACCGATGCGGTAGGCCGCGGTCGCATCCACTGGTGGTGCCACGAGCGATGCCGGTGGAGCGGAAACGGTGCAGGCGGCGACCGCAAATAAGGCAAGAATCGAGAGGATTCGAGGGAAGGTCGAGCGCAGCCGACGGGGCCGGGAGAGCCTGCGCATTGAACAAACGCTGCAACTGATGAGCTTGGGCACAGTCCCTCCATCCCGTCGGCGGCGCGTAAATCATCATGGCGGCCCGACGGCCAGCGACCGCACAGGCAACCAATACCAGGGACCTGCTCGATGCAACGTCAAACTGGGCAGTCGCCCCATGCCCTCCCTAAAAATTGATAGATGGTTCAAATTTCTACCTTTCATGATGACCAGTGTCGCATGTTAAGCATTCGGCCGTTCAGATTTCCGTTCGGCCGCAGGAAAAGGCC
>JBOHZT010000381.1:0-3240 GCA_050738535.1 Steroidobacteraceae bacterium | reverse complement strand
GATCTGCGCGCGCTACGTGGGGCACTGGATGGCCCGGACGGGGCTCACCAAGGTGGCGCTCGCGGGCGGCGTCGCCGCGAACGTCAAGATCAATCAGCGCATCCACGAGCTGCCGGGCATCGAGCAAGTCTTCGTGTACCCCGCGATGTCCGACGAAGGTCTCGCCGCGGGCGCCGCGCTCATCGCGGCAGCGGAGCGCTCCGCGTCCGGCTGGATCCCGGGGCGGCGCTGCTTCGAGCACGTGTATCTGGGCCCCGCGTACTCGGAGGGCGAGATGACGGCGGCACTCTCGAGCGCCGACGTGCCGTTCACGCGGCCGGCGGATGCCGAGCAGGAGATCGCGCGGCTCCTCGCGCGCGGCTACGTGGTCGCGCGTCTTGCGGGTCGGATGGAATACGGTCCGCGCGCGCTCGGCAACCGCTCGATCCTCTACCGGCCGGACGACGTGTCGGTGAACGAATGGTTGAACAAGCGGCTCGCGCGCACGGAATTCATGCCGTTCGCGCCGTCGGCTCTCGCGGAGCACGCGGACAGCTGCTTCGAGAACGTGGCCGGCGCTCGCGATACGGCGCGCTTCATGACGATGACGTTCGCCTGCACCCCGCAGATGCGGGAGCAGGCGCCGGGTGTGGTGCACATCGACGGCACTGCGCGGCCGCAGCTCGTCGGCCCTGCCGATAATCCGGACTACCGGCGCATCATCGAGCAGTTCATGCGGATCACCGGGTTGCCGGCGATCGTCAACACCAGCTTCAACATGCACGAGGAGCCGATCGTCTGCTCGCCCGCGGACGCGGTGCGGGCGTTCCTCAAAGGGCACCTCGACGTGCTGGCGCTCGGTCCGTTCCTGGCGAAGAGCCCGCAGGCTGACGAGCGCGTGCGCAGCGCCGCGCGGCCGGAGTGGCGGGAGCAGGCGGCGCCGGCTTGATCACGCGCCGTTCGCGAGCTCCCGGCGCAGCGCGCGATGCGCGATGTGCGCGACGAGGAGCGTGACGACGAGCGTGCCGGCAAGGCCCGTCCAAAGCAGCACGTGGCTCGGGCCGCCGACGCGCACCTTCCCGGCGAGCACTTGGGAGAGGCTCGCCGCGGCCGAGCCGGCGTATACATACAGCACCGTCCCCGGTAACATGCCGATCCACGACCCGATGATGTAATCGCGCGGCCGCACCGCCGTGATGCTGTAGCCGTAGTTGAGCAGGTTGTACGGAAACGCCGGCGACAGCCGCGTGAGCAGCACCACCCAGAAGCCCCGCGATCCGAGCGCCCGATCGAGTGCCCGGAACTTGGGCCAGGCCTCGATGCGCCGGCACACCCAATCCCGTGCGAGCGTGCGACCCACGAAGAACGCGGCCGTCGCTCCGGCGATGCTCGCGAAGGACACGAGCACCGTGCCGCGCGCCAACCCGAAGATGGCTCCGGCCGCGAGCGTCAGCAGGAACTCGGGCAGCACGCACACGATCACGGCGACGTACAGCAGAAAGAACGGCAGCGATGCGGATTGGCGATGCAGGATCGTCCACTCGAGCGCGAGGTGCAGCCAGTGCGTGACAGGCATCAGGATCGCACCGGTGACGAGGAGCGCGAGCAGCACCGCGGCGATGAGCGCCCGCAGCCTCATGGGAACCAACGGGTGCCTGCCCAGTCCGAAAACCTGGGGGATTCCCTGCCGGACTCCCGTCCAGCCGGTTCCTGCGCCGCCCGCGCAAGCCGCTGAGCCAGCCTAGGCGGCCGATGCGCTCGATCCTCACTTACATCTCGCCCTGGGACTTCTCGCCGACGGTCCTCATCGCCTGCCTGGTGCCGGCGGTGCTCTACGTGCGCGGCCTGAGAGCGCTCGGCGCGCGCGGTGAGAGGGTGGGCTGCGGGGCGGCGCTCGCGTTCCTGCTCGCTCTCACGCTCGATTATGTGGTGCTGCAGACGTACTTCGACTACCTCGCTCAGCACATGTTCTGGATCCACCGGCTGCAGCACCTCGTGCTTCATCACCTGGCGCCGGTGCTCATGGTGCTTGCGACACCGGGCCGGGTGATCGAGGCGGGCGTGCCCGCCGGCTGGCTCGAGCGGGGCGAGCGGCTCGCGCGCGACAGGAAGCTCCTCGGCGTGCTGCGCAGCACTTTGCGGTCCGCGTTCCGGGCGGTCCAGAACCCGGTCGTCGCGCCGCTGTTGTTCGTCGGCCTCATCTACTTTTGGCTGATTCCGTCGATCCACTTCGGTGCGATGCTCGACATCCACCGGTACGACGCCATGAATTGGAGCATGGCGGTCGATGGTATCCTGTTCTGGTGGTTGATGCTGGGGCCCCGTCGCGCTCACGGCCTGGTCTCGATCGGCTACGGCGCGCGGGTCGTGATCCTGTTCCTGATCATGCTGCCGCAGATCGCCATCGGCGCCTATATCGCGCTCACGCGGCATCTTATCTACGACGTGTACGCCATCTGCGGGCGCGCCTGGGCGGTGAGTCCGATCACGGATCAGCACCTCGGGGGCCTGCTCACCTGGATCCCGGCGGCGATGATGTCGGTGTTCGCGATGCTCGTGATCCTGCGCAGAGTGCTGCTCGCGGAAGCCGCCGCGGCAGCCCTGCAGGCCCGCGCTCCCCAACCCGTGGATTGAGGCGCAACGATGAGATCGAATGTCCGAATCCTGCTCGGATGGCTCGGGGCTGGCGGCTTCGGCCTGGCTGTGTGCCTCGGCCTTGCCGCCTGCGCATCGAGCGCGCCGCAGTTCCAGCTGCAGAACGTGACCGGATTGTTGCCGTCGCTCGAGTTCGAGCTCACCAATCAGGACGGCAAGCCCGTCACGGCCGCGGATTACGGGGGCAAGGTCGTCATGCTCTACTTCGGCTACACGCATTGCCCGGATGTGTGCCCGACGACGCTCGCGCATTTGGAGGCGGCCATCAAGACGCTCGGTCCCGCAGCCTCGAAGACGCGCGTCCTGTTCGTGACCGTGGATCCCAAGCGCGACACGACCGCGGTGCTCAAGAGCTACGTCGGCTTCTTCGGCCCGCAGTTCGTCGGGCTGCGCGGCACGCCGGAGCAGCTGACGGCCCTCAGCAAGCGCTACCGCATCGCCTATCACCTCGAGCCGCCGGACCGTTTCGGCAACTACGCCGTCGATCACAGCAGCGCCATCTTCATCTTCGACGGCAGCGGCAAGGCACGCCTGCTCGGCAGTGAGACCGACAGCATCAAAAGCCTCTCACACGACTTGCGGCAGCTCGTCGCCGCGGCCTAGGCC
>JBOHZT010000380.1:0-3270 GCA_050738535.1 Steroidobacteraceae bacterium | reverse complement strand
GCATAGCGCCATACTCGCGGCTCCCCTCTCGATCGAGCCGTGTCCCCGGGCACCATCCCGGGGCCAGGCGCTGCGCGCGCTCACGCGACCTCTGAGCGCGGAGCGCCGATCTGGTGGGGACGTCCGGCCGCGAGTAGTCGCTCGCGGGCCGCGAGATAGTCGGTCCGGCGCCAAACGGCGCGACCACCGATGTAGCCGGCCGGCGCCGGGAGGCGACCGTCGGTCACCATCTTCCGGCGTCCGCGGTCGGTGATGCTGAGGTCGGCGTCGATGTCGGCGCCGTAGATGAGCCGGTCGCCCGGGTCGAGCGCCGCCGTGGTGATATCGGTCATCGTAATCTCCGAGGTTGTGCAACCGGCACGGACCGCTCCGTGCCGTAGGCGACCGATGATTGCTTGGTCGCATCCCAGAAAAAACGACAGTGAATCGGGGATTTTGGACTGTGTCGGCCCGTAGGGGCAGACGGCTTCGCTCGCTTACTCGGGCTCGGCAGCTGCCGCTGTCAACCAGCGCTCCACCGTGCGCGGCGTCGTCCGGATGAGCGCGGCGATGTGCTCGATCGCATGTCCCTTGGACATTCCGCGCTTTGCCTTAAGACGCACTTGGGAGTTGTTCTTGAGATCCTGGCAGTGGCCGCACTCATCCAACAAACTGAATTTTGCGCCGGGTTGGCGCAACTCGTGGTAGAGCAAGCGTGCCTCGGCTCGCTGATCTGGAGTTGAGGCTTTGCCGCCACCTTTCGAATCGAGCAACCAAAGGGCACGCTCGACTCCGCGGTGTGGCCTGTCGGAATCGGTGTTGTACCGCCGGCGCGCTTCCTCAATGTGGCAAAGGATGCGTGCGTCCCGTGGCTCGATACGGCAGAAGTACTCGAGGCAGGCCCAGGCGTGTCGGTTCGAGCCCGACGTCGCGAGACGTATACTCGTCTCAAGCTCGTGGAGCGTCGATTGCATGCGCCGCGCGGGATGACTCAATCCCTCGGCAAATTTCAACTCCGGCCTATTTCTCCGCAGCAGTAATAGCCGCGGCACGAGAGCTTCACGAAGCCGCGCCTTATAGTCCTGACTCTTGGGAGAGAGCTTCTGACGATGCTCTAACTGGAATTCGAGATGGCGTCGGGCATTCGCTCGCAGATCTCGTCGAAGAACCCACCGGAAGCGATTCTGGTGCTTCTCGTGGAATGTGAGTACCTTCTTATGCCACCGGGCGGCTGTCAGGTCGCGCCACTTCCTCATGCTGATTGGCTCGTTCCAGGCTGCTTGGGCGATTTCTGCTGGTCCTCGATGATCGAATTCAGATGGTCGGCCCAGCGTTCCAGTGCGGCGCGCTTCTCTGGCAAGTAGTCGTGCCGGTCGTACACCTCGGCGATGTCGCCGGTCGAGTGGTTCAGCACCTTCTCGACGTGCAGGCGAGGCACGCCGATCTTTGTCATCTGACTTGCTGAGAGCGGTCAGGGTATTTGATGGACGGGTTTTCACGGTCTGTGATGGACAGGCGGTGTAAGTGACCGTGACGGCGGCGCGGCCGGCGGCGGATCAGAAGGGAGGGTCGTCGAGGGGCAGCGGCTGTTGGGCCTCGAGGAGAAGCCGCTCCCTGTAGAGGCTGTCGCGCTCGGATTCGCGCGCGCGGTGTGCGCGCAGGATCTGCGCCGAGTAATGGGCCTCGAAGCGCTCGGTGATGGTTGTGAGGAGCTCAGAGAGCTGCAAGGCGGCTTCGTCCGAGAGCTCGGGCAGGTCCAGGATCAGGCAGGGCCGCTCGGTGATGTCGAAGTTGGGCTCGGTGTCGTCGGGCATTGTCGGGTCGATCGTGTGCGGATTATCGGGCTGCGGCGCGACGCGAGGTCTGCGTTTCGGGTCTGCCGAAGACCTGCAGGTAGAGCTTCTCGTCGAGCGTGGTGATCTCGCGTTGCGCGGCGGTCATGAGCAGCTCGGCTGACATGCTGACGAGGATGCGGTAGTTGCCGGCGGCGTGATCGACGAGAGTCTGGCGCAGCTCCCGTGTCATGAGGCTGGCGTTGCCGGCGGCGGCGAGCAGGTGCTCGAGGCAGGCGATGAGCTCCTCGCGGGAAGCGACCTCGGCGGTCAGGCGCGTGCGGATGCGCGAGCCCAAGGGGATCAGCTCCTCGCGGCGCAGCTTCTCCAGGAGCCTCGCATCGCCGGCGAGGACGATGCAAAGGAGCGACTGAGAGTCGAAGCGGGCGCTGGAGAGGAGCCGCAGCTCGTTCAGGACCACCGGGCTCATCTCCTGTGCCTCATCGCAAAGCAACACCGAGCGACGAGTGGTGGATCCCAAGTGATCGAGCCAGCGGGTGCGCAGCGCCTTGAAGCCGCCCCAGCGATTGCTGACGCGGATGGAGACCCCAAAGATGTCGCCGAGCTCGCGGTAGAAGTCGGAGAGGTTGCTCTGGGGATGGTGGATGACGCCGACGCAGAGGTCCGCCAGGCGGGCGAGGCGCTCGGCGAGCACGCGCAGGACGACGCTCTTTCCGGAACCCGGATCCCCGTGGATCAGGGCGAAGCCGCCCTCGCGCAGGTGCGCCTGCTCGATGCGCCAGCAGAAGTTCTCGATCTTCGGTGATCGGTAGAGAGCCTCGGTCGGTACCTCAGGTGAGAACGGATCGAACTTGAGGCCGTAGAGAGCGAGCAGCTTCTGGTTCATGTGGGATCATCCTTCGGGTCGCAGTCAGGTAGGTACGCCGGCGGCAGGCCCGTAGCGGCGTACTCGGCGATCATTTGCTTCAGGAGCGGAGCGATGCCTGAGGCGGCGGGGGTGGGCTCGTGGCTGACAGGCTCGAGCACCCGGCGGAAGCGCTCGGCGTTGGCGGCCTTGTCGATCGGGCGCACGGGGCAGAGCACGGCGCCCGAGCGCGCCTCGATGAGGTCCACCCGGCTGAAGTCCCAGCGGGCATAGCGCAGGTGCGCATCCCTGAGGTGCCGGTATCGGGAGGGGATCTCGAAGCGCTGAGCCTCGAGGCTGACGGTGCCATCGGAGCGGCGCTGGCGGCGCTTGACCTCGATCCGGAAGGCCGCGCGCAGCGCCTCGCTCCCCGGACAGTCGCGCCCGACGTTGGGTCCGGCGAGGTAGCGCTCGAGCGGGGTGACGCCGATCTCGCGGTGTACGGTGCGGTGGTACTCCTGGGTGATCCACGCCTGGGTGGCAAGGTTCAACTGATCGAGCGTGAGGTTCGCCTCGCCCTCGAGCATCGCCAACAGCCGCCCTTCGACGCGAGACCACAGATTTTCCTGCTTCCCATTGACGTGCATATGGGCT
>JBOHZT010000379.1:0-3283 GCA_050738535.1 Steroidobacteraceae bacterium | reverse complement strand
CCCGTGGCGAGCGCCAGCGAGTCGAGCACGGCCAGCCGCTCGCGCTCGCTCAACTCGCGGCCGAGCGGCGGGCAGCTGCGGCGCACGGCGATGCGCCGCTCCGCGCCCTTCCCCCGGATCTCGACCTCGACGATCCCGGCGCGGGACTTCTGGCGGCAGCGCCCCTCGCGGGCGCGCTCCGCGGAGAGCACGTGGTGCGCGGCGATGGTCGCATGGCCGACGAATCCGACCTCGGCGCGCGGTGTGAAGAAACGCGCGCGCAGATCGTGATCCGCGGCATCGGCCGCGAGGATGAAAGCGGTATCCGCATTGTTGAGCTCGCGCGCGATCGCGAGCATCTCGGCCTCATCGAGTCCGTCGGCATCGAGCACGACGCCGGCCGGATTGCCGGTGAAGCGCCGCTCGGTGAAGGCATCGACCTGGTGGATCTGTACTTTGCGCGTCATCGCCGCGAGCCCTCGAGCCGGCATGCCATTCTACGGCGAAGGCCGTGAGGAGGTGTATTCTCGTGGACATCGGAGTGGAAATCAGCCTTTACCCCCTCGCGGAAGTCTACGCGCCGCAGATCAAGGCGTTCCTCGGCCGCTTGCGGGCGGACGAGCGCTTGAAGGTCGTCACGACGAGCCTCAGCACCCAGGTCTTCGGCGCGTACGAGGAGGTGCTCGAGGCCATCGGGCGGGAGATGCTCGCCACCTTCCGCGAGGCCGGCCAGGCCGTATTCATCCTCAAGATCGTGGGTCCGCTCGCCGCCGCCGCCCCATGAAGCGCCAGCGGGAGCTGGCGCGCGGGCCGGGCGATCGGCAGACTATTGTTTTTTTGCCCGCTGCTGCGCGGGCGTGGAGCCGCATGCATGCCGTTGCTGAGAGTCGTGGATCGGGATGGGATCGAGCATGAAGTCGAGGCCCGGGCGGGCCTGAAGGTCATGGAGACGCTGCGTGAGCTCGAATACGGCGTGGCCGCCATCTGCGGCGGGATGTGCTCCTGCGCGACCTGCCACGTCTACGTCGATCCCGAGTGGCTCGAGCGCATTCCCGCGACCATGTCGGACGAGCGCGAGCTGCTCGCCGAGCTCGTCCACCACGAGAGCAACTCGAGGCTCTCCTGTCAGATCGAGTTCACCCGCGAGCTGGCGGGCCTCAAGGTCACGATCGCCCCGGACGAGTGATCGCCGGCTCGCCGCTGCGTCGGCGAGCCCGCGCGAGGCAGCACAATGCGCTGGATAATCGCCCTTTTCGTCGTCGTCGCGGTCGCGGTCCTGGCGCGGATCTACTTCAATTTGCGCAGGATCCGCAGGGCGAATCAGCGCGGCGACTGGGATGCACAGCAGATCCAGCACCTGCGCGCCCTGGGGTCGGACCCGTTCAAGGAGCATGTGGTGGATTTCTTCTTCGGTCTGCCGAGCGAGCCGGCCTGTGCGGCCGTGAGCGCGGCGCTCGAGCACGAGGGCTTCGCGGTCGACGCCAAGCCGGTTCCGGAGGCGGTGGATGAGCCCTTCAGCCTGCACGCCACCAGGTCGATGCGCCTCTCGGTGCCCGACATGCAGGAGCTGAGCCGCCGGT
This sequence comes from Steroidobacteraceae bacterium, assembly GCA_050738535.1. Lineage (GTDB taxonomy): Bacteria > Pseudomonadota > Gammaproteobacteria > Steroidobacterales > Steroidobacteraceae > JASHUC01. The sequence goes on along the minus strand of JBOHZT010000379.1, from coordinate 1,724 downwards.
TCGGCGAGCTCGCCGAGTCTCATGGGGGCCGCTACGACGGCTGGGCCGCGGGAGTCGTCCCGCAGGACGCGGGCGCATCCCAGCGCTAGCGCTTCTCCGCCTGGCGCCGCACGGCCTCGGCCGCCGCGGCCGCCGCGGCGGGATCGCCGAGATAGCGATGCCCGCGTGGCTCGAGCCGCTCGTCGAGCTCGTACAGGAGCGGGATGCCGGTGGGGATGTTGAGCCCGACGATCTCGGATTCGGCCACGCGGTCGAGCATCTTCACGAGCGCGCGCAGGCTGTTGCCGTGCGCGACCACGAGGACGTTGCGCCCCGCGGCGAGGTCCGGCGCGATGCGGGCGCGCCAGTAGGGGAGCACTCGCGCGAGGGTATCCTGCAGCGACTCGGTCGAGGGGAGCTCGGCCGGGTCGACGCCGGCATAGCGCGGATCGAATCGCGGCTGCCGCTCATCGCTCGGCTCGAGCGCCGGCGGTGCGATGTCGTAGCTGCGGCGCCAGATCTGCACCTGGGCCGTGCCGTGGCGCTCGGCCGTCTGCGCCTTGTCGAGGCCCTGTAAAGCGCCGTAGTGCCGCTCGTTGAGCCGCCACGAGCGCTCGACCGGAATCCACATCTGGTCCATTTCATCGAGCATGATCCACAGCGTGCGGATGGCGCGCTTCAACACCGAGGTGTGCGCCACGTCGATCGCGATGTGCTCGGCGAGCAACTGCTGTCCCGCATTGCGCGCCTCGCGGCGACCGAGTTCCGTGAGGTCGACGTCAGTCCATCCGGTGAACAGGTTCTGCACGTTCCAGAGGCTCTGGCCGTGCCGCGTCAGGATCAGCTTACCCACCATGGCCGATATTGTGGCTTACTCGGCCAGCTTGCGCACGGTCTCGAGCGCGACGGAGAGCGTCGCGAAATCGGTCTTTCCCGCCGCGCGCATCTCGGCGGCCATGCTTTGCCACCGCGCGAGCGCCGCTCCCGCAGAGCTCATCCAGGCGTCGACCCGCGAGCCCTTGCCGCGGCCCGGCCGCCGCGCGAGCGCCTGGTCCGCGATGTGCCGGTGGGCGCGCTCGAGCCCGTGGCGCAACTCCCTGCGCGCGGCTGCCTGCCACGCGCCATCGACGCTGAGGCGGTCCACCTCGCCGCGCGCCCAGTCGAGGCTGGTGCGTGCCCCGAGCTCGAAGTACGCCTGCGCGGCTGTACGAGTCTCGATGCGGCGGCTCAACGTGAGCTCCACCACGTCGAGCGCGGAGTCGAGTGCATCGAGACCCGCGACGCGGGCGGCGAGCGCGGTGGGCACACCTGCCTCGACGGCTCTGCGGTGTGCCGCATCGAAGCGCTCGCGCCAGGATCCGGTGAGGCTCGCCGGCAGCAGCGCCGCGAGCTCGCGCACGCCGGTCGCATAGCGCGCCACGGCGAGGTCGATCGCGAGCGTCGCGTGCCGCGCGAGCAGCCAGTAGGCCGCGTGGCGCAGCAGCCGGCTCGTCTCGTACAGGAGCTCGTACTGCAGGCTCGGCGGCACTCGTCCATCGAGGGCTTCGATGGCCGACCAAGTGGCGCGCATGCCGAAGATCTCGCGCGCGGCCGTGTAGGCGCGTGCGATTCTCGCGGGCGCCGCCCCCGTGTCCGCCGCCGCGCGGTGCGCGAACAGCGGACCCATGCGATTGACGAGGCTGTTGGCCGTCGCGGTGACGATGATCTCCCGCCGCAGGCGGTGATGGGGGATCGCGGCCGCAAAG
>JBOHZT010000378.1:0-3285 GCA_050738535.1 Steroidobacteraceae bacterium | reverse complement strand
TCTCGGAGGCGGCTCTGCGCCCACTCGACCTGGCCGAGTCGCGGATCGCTCTACGGGTCGCCACGGTCGGCGTCGATCAGATGCGCGGCCGTTCCTGCGGGAACGTGCATATCCGGCCACGGCTCGATCCGCCCTCCCGGATCGGCTGCGGCCGCAATGACACCGGCGGAAATCAGGGTGTCGTAGTTTCCGGCCACGCCCACATCCTCGTTCGGCGAGGCGGGCACCAGCTCGGCAACCGCTCGTCCATGGACAGTGACGATGACTCGATGACCTGCCTCGACTTGCCTGATGTAGCGGCTCAGGTTGTCCTTCAGCTCGCGAATGCCTGCCGAAATCATGTCACCCAATATAGCTATTTGTAGCCATATTGGCAAACGCCGCAGAGGCTGCCTTACGCTGTCGCGCCTCGTGAATGTCCATGCGCTCATCCCTCTGAAAGACCCGGCCGGAGGGAAGACTCGGCTCGCGCGCCGGCTCACGGCGCCGCAGCGGATCGAGTTGATCCGCGCCATGCTCGAGCATGTGGTGGGCGCGCTCAGGGCAACGCCGGAGATCACCGACATCAGCGTCCTCACCGGTGACCGCAGTCTCGTCCCGCACGGTTGCGAGGCCATCCCCGATGGCGGACTGGCGCTCAACCCGGCCATGACGCTCGCTCAGGGTGTCCTGAGGCGCACGAAGACGGGTGGCTGGCTGGTGATCGTGCATGCCGATCTGCCGTTCTTGAAGCCCGCTGAGGTGCGCGCTCTCGTGCTGGCCTGCCGAGAGGATGCGCTCGTCGCAGCGCCCGACGCGGCCGAGAAGGGAACTAATGCGCTCGCGTTCGCGCTGGCCCGCCCCATCGCGACCCGCTTCGGCCCCGACAGCCTGAGCGCGCACAGTGAGGCGGCCGCGGCCGCAGGCCTCGAGCTTGTGCGTATTCGAAGGCCGGGGCTGGCCGCGGACATCGACGAGCCCGAGCAGCTCGAGTCGCTCGCGCAGCGGGGGGACTCCCGCTATGCGTTCCTGCGGGGAGGCGCAGTCAAGTAAGTTGCGCTGCCAAAATCAGGAGATTATATTCTCCTATATAGGAGTAGCCGATGTCTGGACTCTCGTACCCCGCCTCCCGTTACGAGGCGCCGCCTCTGGTGGACCTCGCGTCCCGAGCGGAGCGCGAGCGGTTGACTCCCGCTGCGCTCGAGGCGTTCTTCAACATCATGTCGCGGTGGCAGGTGCGTGACGAGGCTGCCCGGCAGCTGCTCGGCGGGGTGACGAACGGTCCCTACTACGACATGAAGCGCGCTCCGGCTGGCCGTACCCTCAATGCCGACAGGCTGCTGCGCATCTCTTTCCTCGTTGGCATCTTCGAAGCGCTACACAGCCTGCACGGCGAGTCGCTCGCGGACGAGTGGGTGCGTTTGCCGAATCAGAACCGCCTCTTCCGAGGCGCGACGCCGCTCGCATACATGCTCCGGGGCGGGGTTCCGGCGCTGCAGCTGGTGCGCAGGCTTCTCGACGCCCGTCGAGCCGGCGCATGAGGCCGTGAGCGAAACCCGCAGCGAGCCTCATGAGTCGCTCCCACCGACATCGCTCGTACGGCGAGCGGACACTCACCACCTGATTGCCTCTCGCGATGCGGGCGCTGCCGGCGACCCGCTCGCGCTGCTCCTCGGCGATCCGCGCATGCGAGCCGATCTCATTCGGCTCGCCGCAGTCACGAACGACGCGCTGCTCGCCGAGAGCGAGCTGCTGCCGGGTATCGGGGTGCAGGAGCTCGTGTTCGGTTTGCCCTGCAGCGCGATCGTCAATGGAGCATTCGCCCATGCGCACCCGCTCGGCAGCCGGTTCAATGGGCCGGACCGCGGCGCTTGGTACGCTGCCTTCGAGCTCGACACCGCTCAGGCCGAGGTCGCTCTCCACAAGAGCTTGCATCTTGCGGAGATCGGACGGTTCGAGGATGAGGTGGTCTTCGATGATTGTCTCGCGGATTTCAGCGGCGGCTTCCACGATTTGCGCCTCGCGGCGGCATTCGCGGACTGCCTCGATCCGTCGAGCTACGTCCAATCCCAGCAGCTCGCCGAGCGGCTGTTGAGTGCAGGCTCGCTCGGCGTCGTCTATCCGAGCGTCCGCTGCCCGGGCGTCCGCTGCCCGGGCGGAACCTGCCTCGCGTGCTTTCGCCCGGCCGTCGTCGCGAACGTGAGAATCGGAACTCGCTACCGTTTCAGCTGGGCAGGAAGCCCGGCGCCGGTCATCGAGGCCGTTCGCCGCCCCTGACCACGCGCCGTCAGGGCCGCAGCGCCGCCTGCACCGCCATTGCCCCTGCGAGCTGCTCGCTCACCTCCCAGAGCCGCTCGGCGGCCGCATCGTCGAGCGCGGCCTCCGAGGGCTGCGTGCGCTTGCAGCTGATGTAGTAGCCGCCCGAGCGGCCGGCCGCCTCGTCCGAGGTGGCGAGGTACAGGCTCGTGCGGGCGCCCTTCTCGGGCGGGAGCAGCAGCACGCGGCCGATCGAGCCCAGGATGCCGCGCAGGAACGCCGGCGCTTCGCGGAAAATGCCGGTGCGGACGACACCGGGGTGCAGCGCATTGCAGGTCACCGCGGTGCCCGTGAGGCGTCTCGCGAGCGCACGAGTGAACAGCAGGTTCGCGAGCTTCGAGCGCGCGTACGCTCGCATCTGGCCGTAGCGGCGCGCCAACATCAAATCCTCGAAGTCGAGCTGCGCCCCGCGATGCGCCTCGGAGGAAACGACCACGATCCGGCCGGCCGGGGACTGCGCGAGCGGCGCGGCGAGCAACTGGGTGAGCAGGAACGGCGCCAGGTGATTGACGGCGAAGGTCCTCTCGTACCCGTCCGTGGTGAGCGAGCGGTGCGCGCAGGCGAGGCCGGCGTTGTGCACGAGGATGTCGAGCCTCGGCAGGCTCGAGCGGATCTCCCCGGCGAGGCGCCGCACCTGCGCGAGCGATGCGAGGTCGGCCTGCAGGAAGCGCACCGATCGGCTGCCGGTCGCGCGCTCGATCCGCTCCAGCGTGTGCCTTCCCCTCGAGGCGTCGCGGCCGTGGACGACCACGGTGGCCCCGAGCGCGGCGAGGCCCTGCGCCGTCGCTTCTCCAATCCCGCTCGTCGCCCCTGTGACGACGCACGTCTTGCTCGAGAGCATGCTTGCCGCAGTGCTCGACATTTTCGCGCTCCGCCGGGAGGTTGAGGCGTCCGATGCATTATGATCGCGTGCGGCCTCGGGAGCATCCCGCCACGGCGTGCCGCCTCAGCGGCGCGGACGTGAGCGGGGGGGGCGGGGGGCGGGGGGGC
>JBOHZT010000377.1:0-3288 GCA_050738535.1 Steroidobacteraceae bacterium | reverse complement strand
GCGCGAGCCGTTCGAGGATCGCCGCCGCCTCGCTCGGCGGCACCGACAGCCGCCACACCACCGGGCAGGAGGCGAGCGGCTCGACCGCTCCGAGCGCCTGCCAGAAGCGCCGCGAGTCGGCAGGTTGGAGCCAGGCTCCGTCCGCCGCCTCGAGACTCGAGACGAGCGCGCGCGCGCGCGCCTCGACCGACGGAGCGAAGCCCTCGAGCCGCAATGCAACGCCGCGAGTCGGCGCGAAGGCGGCCGCCGACACGTCGCAGTGCGAGGCGAGCGCCGCCGTCATCGCTCGAATCGCAGCGGCCGGCGCCTCGAGCGGCAACAGGAGCGTGCGCTCGAGCTCCGGTGCCGGATGCACTCTCACGGTGACCTCAGTGAGCACGGCGAGCGTGCCCCACGAGCCGGCGAGGAGCTTCGGCAGATCGTAACCCGTCACGTTCTTGACCACTCGGCCGCCGGCTTTGAAGACCTCGCCCCTGCCGGAGACTGCGCGAAAGCCGAGGAAGTGATCGCGAGCGGCGCCGGCGCTGAGGCGCCGCGATCCGGACAGATTCGAGCAGAGCACGCCGCCGATCGTGGACGTGCCTCCTGGGCACCCGAGGAGTCGCGACCAGTCGGGCGGCTCGAACGCGAGCCGCTGAGCGTGGGCGCCGAGGGCTTGCTCGATCTCCTGGAGCGGCGTCGCCGCGCGCGCCGTGAGGGTGAGCTCGCGAGGCTCGTAGTCGAGGATGCCTGCGAGAGCGGACAGGTCGAGCGGCGCGGCGTTCACCGGCCGGCCGACGGCACGCCTCGAGCCGCTGCCGACCGGCTCGAGCGGGTCGCGGGTCGCCGCCAGGATCTCGGCGACATCGGGCTCGTCACGCGGTGCGGGCATGCCGCCTCAGAATCGAGGCAGATCCGGGAAGCGAGCCGCCCCGGCATGCACGTGCACGCGGCCTTCCTCCGCGCAGCGATGCAGGATCGGGAAGACCTTCCCGGGGTTGAAGCGCGCATCGGGATCGAAGGCCCGCCGCACCCTCGCCTGCATCTCGAGGTCGGTGGCCGTGAACTGGCAAGGCATGAGATCGCGCTTCTCGAGCCCGACACCGTGCTCTCCCGTGAGCACGCCACCGACCTCGACACACAACCGCAGGATCTGCGCGCCGAACGCCTCGGCCCGCTCGAGCTCGCCAGGCTCGTTGGCATCGTAGAGGATCAAGGGATGCAGATTGCCATCGCCCGCATGGAACACGTTCGCGACTCTCAAGCCGTAGCGCTCGGACATCTGCCGGATCGCGTGCAGCACCCGAGGCAGCGCGCCGCGCGGGATCGTCCCATCCATGCAGTAATAGTCCGGGCTCACCCGTCCGACCGCGGGGAAGGCGGCCTTGCGGCCCGCCCAGAAGGCGAGCCGCTCCGCCTCGCTCGCGGAGGCTCTCGAGCTCGATGCACCCTGCGCCCGCGCGATCTCGCTCACCTTGCCCAGCAGGAAATCGACCTCCGTCGCGGGTCCGTCGAGCTCGACGATCAACAGAGCCTGCGCGCCGAGCGGATAGCCCACGTGCACGAAGGCTTCCGCCGCCTCGATGGCCAGTCCGTCCATCATCTCCATCCCGGCCGGCACGATGCCCGCGGCGATGACTCCCGCGACGCACGCCCCGGCAGCCTCCGTCGTGGGAAATCCGATCAGCAGGGCGCGAGCGCTCTCGGGCCGCTTGAGGATCCGCACCGTCACCTCGGTCACGATGCCGAGCAGCCCCTCGGAGCCGGTGATGAGCCCTAATAGATCATAGTGTCCGGCGTCGAGGTGCCGGCCGCCGAGCCGGACGATCTCCCCGTCCGGCAGCACCAGCTCGACGCCGAGGACGTTGTTCGTCGTGAGGCCGTACTTCAGGCAGTGCACGCCGCCCGAGTTCTCGGCGACGTTGCCGCCGATCGTGCAGGCAATCTGGCTCGAGGGGTCCGGAGCGTAGTAGAAGCCGCGGCCGGCGACGGCATGGGTGATCGCGAGATTGGCGACGCCGCTTTGCGCGACGACGCAGCGATCGTCGTAATCGATCGCGAGAATACGATTGAGCTTGCCGAGTCCGACCACCAGCGCATCTGCCGCCGGAATGGCGCCGCCCGAGAGCGAGGTCCCGGCGCCGCGCGCCACGATGCGCAATCCTTCCCGGTGCGCATAACGCAGCACCTGCGCGACTTGGCGGGTGTTCTGCGGGAGCACCACGGCGAGCGGCTTTTGCCGGTAGGCCGTGAACGCATCCGTCTCGTAAGCCGCGAGCCGCAGCGCGTCCTCGACGATAGCGCTCGACGGGCACAGCCCGCGCAGTGCGGTGACGATCTGCGAGCGCCGTGCAAGGACGGCCTCGTCGGGCGGCGGGAACTCGATCACCGTGGGCTCGGGTCAGCTCGCCTTGCGCTGCTCGCGCGCCTGCGTCTCGCCGTGCATCTTCACGACGACGGAAAAGCCGGAGCGTGCGAGCATCGACAGCAGCTGCGGCGAGAGCTCCAAGGTGAAATCGCTCCCCCCCTCCACCTCCACCAGCAGCTCGACGGTCGCCCCTTCCGCTTGCAGCCGGGAGAACAGGGCCTGCGACCGGCGCAGACGCGCCACGGCCTGGATGAGCACCGCTTCGGGCTCGAGCACGCTCCTCGCGCTCGCATCGATCTCCCGGAACTCCGCCGTCCAGTAGCTCTCGTGATAGGTCCCATCGAGAGGCTGCCCCTGAGCCGTGCGGCGCGGATCGCCGGATCGCCAGCTGTGCTGGGGCTCGAAGCCGAGCGCGCGCGTGATCTCCCGGGGATCGACGCTTGGATGCCGGATGCTGAGCGAGACCGTGAAATTGTCGAGGCTCATCGAAGGCACGATACCGGCCGGCGGGGACTGCTGGGGAAAGCGTACCGCATGAGGCATGGGGTGGGCGAGTCCCCCGTGGGAACGAAGCCTGCTGCTGCGCTTGCGTCCATGGGCAGGGGTAGCCAGAAGATGAGCCTCAGTGCAGCGCCTCGCGCGCTCCGAACCCGCCGTCCGGCGGCGGAGCGGACCGCACCCGCCGGCAGCGCCGGCCCGGCCGGATCGTCCGACGGCCCGGCGGGATCCGACACCTCGGCAGGATCCTCCGACGCCCCCAGGTCGCCGCTCATCTGGGCCCTGCGGGCGCTCTCCTGGCTCCTGCCCGGCGAGTACCTCAAGACGACGTTCTACCTCACGTGCATCGATCTGCCGCGGCGGGCGCTGCGCGAGGCGCTCTACGCCTTCTATCGCTTCGATCACGTCTATGCGGTGCTCAAGGAGTTCCGGCGCGGCTTCGC
>JBOHZT010000376.1:0-3289 GCA_050738535.1 Steroidobacteraceae bacterium | reverse complement strand
GCGATCTCGCTTGGGACGCGTATGGCCCGAGCGGATCGAGCCCGCTCGCGCGCGGGGTGCTCGACGCCGAGATCGCAGGCATCGGCTCGCCCGAGCAGCGGGTCGTGTGGCAGACCGCCCGCGCCGGATACGGCGAGGAGCGGCTGGCGCAGGACCGCAGCAGAATCGAGGCGGCGGTCAGGAGCGTGGAGGAGTCGCTTGCCCGGTCGCGCTGGCTCGCCGGGTCTGCCTACTCGCTCGCCGACATCGCGATGTTCGCCTATCTCAAGTATCTCCCGTCGCTCGTGCCGGCCGTTGCGAGCGAGGCGGCGGCGCCGCGGGCGATGGCCTGGTTGCGCTCGGTGGAGGAGCGTCCCGCCGTGCGGCGCGCGCTCGCGCGCGCGCATGCGCAGGATGCCTTCGCGGTCGCGGCCCCGGGCCCCGAGCGCATTCGCTGGGGTTAGGCTTGCCGGCGGCTAGCACACCGCGGTCCTTTTGGGACCGCGCTGCGTACCTATCGGGGCTGAAGTTTTCGTAATGAAAATTTTGTAATGCCGCGGGCGCCGAACAACGCTGCCACTCCAATGTCAACTCCTGTAGTGTGCGCGTGCTCGTGCGCACTCGAGGGCCGCGAAACGCGGACCGAATTGAGCCCGAGTTCCGTTGCCGCGTGGCACATCTTATTTGGAGACACCCGTGTTCAAGAAGCTGGTTCCCGTTCTCGGTTGTTTGATGTTTCTAGCCGGCTCGGCCGCCTTCGCCGCGCCGTCGTCGAGCTCGATGACCTCGACGCATCAAGCTCATCACACCTCGAAGTCGCATCACAGCGCTCATCACAGCGCCCATCACAGCGCTCATCACAGCAAGCACGCCAAGCACAGCAAGAAGAAGAAATCTTCCTGAATACGCTGCAGCGTACGAAGAGGCCCGCCCCCGGCGGGCCTCTTACTGTGGCGAGCCGGAAACCGGCATCCGGTCCGCGCTCCGGTCCGCGCTCGCACCCGGTGCGCGGAGCGGGCACGGGGAATGCGGACGCAGCGGCTGGCCCGATGCGGCGGCTTCGAGGCTCGAACGTGAGGATCGAGACATGATCGGAAAGTACCTCGCAGCGCTCGCGGCGCTCGCCTCGCTCGCGGCCGCCACTCCGGCGATGGCGCAGTACTACTACTCCGGGCGTACCTACCAGGCGCTGCGCTGGCAGATCGATGCGGGATTCAGCCCCACGGTAGGAACGACCGCCGACTACCTGAATGACGGCTGGACCGTCGGCGGGGGCCTGACCTGGTATCCGAGCGAGCGGGTCCCACTCGGCTTGCGTGTCGATGCGAGCTACAGCGAGTTCGGGGCAAACAGCAATTTGGTCGCGCTCGGCGAGAGGGTGACGCAGACCGACATCGACTACGGAGTAGGCAGAGTCTGGGGTGGGGACGTCGATGCCGAGTATGATTTGCAGCTCGGCCGGGGCGTGAAGGGCTACCTGCTCGCCGGGATCGGGGGCTATCAGCGCGAGGTCGAGCTCTATCAAACCGTCGTGGCGGGCGGCTTCTTCTGCGACCCCTGGTGGGGATACTGCGGGGGCTACTACCCGATCGGCGCTCCCGTCAGCAAGACGACGACGGCCGGGGAGTTCGCGTGGAACGCCGGCCTGGGCCTCGAATTTCCGCTCCCCGGCGGCCTCTCCTGGTTCGTGGACGTGCGCTATGTTCAAATTGGGCCGCCGGACGAGCGCACGGAATTCGTGCCGATCCGAGTCGGCTTGCGTTTCTAGGTGACTGCGGCATGTCGAGCGATAGCGATGTGGAGCGTGAGGTCATCCGGGAGCTGATCGATCGCTGGGCGATCTACAGCGACAGCGGCGACTGGGAGCGGTTCGCCGCGCTCTGGCACGAGGATGGCTGGATGACGGCGACCTGGCTGCAAGCGCCGGCGAAGGAGTTCGTCCGCGCCCGCAGGGCAGGCTTCGAGAAGGGCGTCAGCATCCTGCACTTCCATGGCGGGTTCACCTGCGATATCGCAGGGGCGCGGGCGGTCGCGCAGACCAAGATGACGATCAGTCAGCGCGCGCCGGTCGAGGGCGTGCTCTGCGATGTCGTGTGCACCGGCCGGTTCTACGACTTCCTCGAGCGGCGAGAGGGGCGCTGGGGCATGGTGCGCCGGCAGCCCATCTATGAGAAGGATCGCATCGATCCCGTCACGCCAGGCGCATGGCCGCGGCTCGATCCGGAGCTGCTCGCGAGCTTTCCGGAGGGCTACCGCCATCTCGCGTACCTGCAGACGCGGATCGGCTATCCCGTCAAGAAGTCCGCATTGCCGGGCCTCAAGGGGCCCGAAGTCGAAAGGCTCTATGCCGAAGGGCGCGCCTGGCTCGCCGGCGCCCCGACCCCGGGCTCCCCGGGCTGAGCTGCGGCGCCGCGGCGCCGGGGGTCGACGCCATTCAACTCAGATCAGCCCGTCTCGGCCCGGCTTAGCCCAGCGAGGCCCAGAGCCGTTCCACTCGCCGGCGCTCGCCTGGATCGAGCAGCCGCCCGTGGGCCGCCGCGAGATTGTCCGCGAGATGGCGCACCTCGGTCGTGCCGGGAATCGCACAGTTCACCGCGGGGTGCGAGACGACGTACTTCAGCAGGAGCTGACCCCAGCTCGCGACCTGCAGCTCGCGCGTCCAGGACGGCAGCGGGCGGCCCGCGACGCGCGCGAAAGCGGCGCTCGCGCCGCCGCCGCGCAGGCCGCCGAACGGTCGATCGGCGAGGACGGCGATGCCCCGCTGGGCGGCGAGCGGCAGAATCCGCTCCTCCGCGCCGCGATCGCCGATCGAGTAGTCGACCTGGATGAAGTCGAGCGGGTACTTCCTCATCGCGGCGGCCATCCGGTCGTACTGCTCGCGCCGGAAGGCCGTGATGCCGATGTACCGTACCCGGCGCTCCTTCTTGAGCCCCTCCAGCAGCGGAACGATCTGGTCCATGTCGAACAGATTGTGTACCTCGAGCAGGTCGATGCGCGGGGTCCGGAGCGCTTTGAACGAATGCTCGATCGAGGCGATTCCCGCGGCCCGGCTGCGCGCCATGACCTTCGTCGAAAGAAAGACCTCGTGCCGTATCCCGGAGCGCTGCAGGGTCGCGCCGATGATGGACTCCGATCGCCCGTAGATCGCAGCCGTGTCGATCACGCGGCCGCCGAGCCGCGGCACCGCCTCGAGAACGCTGCGCAGCCGCGCGAGGTCCCCCGGGGCGCGGGGGTTGAATCCATTGGTGCCGAGTCCGACGACGGGCAATCGTTCGCCCGTCGAGGGGATGGGCTTTTCAATGAGCGGCAG
>JBOHZT010000375.1:0-3300 GCA_050738535.1 Steroidobacteraceae bacterium | reverse complement strand
GAGTGGCAGGACCGTCAGGACACCAGACGTACCGTGCGGCGGGGCGCGGGCGCTGCGCTTGCGCCCTCGGCGTCACGTTGACAGCTCAAGCCATCGCTCCTATCGTGCTTCGAACGAGCCTCACGGCTGGGAGCGGCAAACGCTCCCCGCGCGCCAGGCATGCGGTCGTCAACTCATTCTATCGGAGAACCGCCATGTCAGACCGGATCCAGGGCTTACACCACATCACGCTTTGCACGGCGACCGCGCAGGCGGACGTGGATTTCTTCGTCAAGGTTCTCGGTCTCAACCTGGTGAAGCGCACTCTCCTCTACGACGGCGCCGAGCCCTACTACCATCTCTACTTCTCCGATGCCGTGGGCAGCCCCGGCAATCTCACGACGGTCTTCCCGTGGCGCCGCTCCGGCCGCAAGGCCCGCGCGGGAACGGGCCAGATCGCCCTCATCAGCTACTCGGTGCCCGCGGGCTCGCTCGAATTCTGGCACGAGCACCTCACCAAGAGCCACGTGCCGATTCTCAAGCGCTACGAGCGCTTCGGGCAGCGCGTCGTGCGCCTGCAGCACCCGGCGTGCACGATCAACTTCGAGCTGATCGAGGACGACCGCGACACGCGCAAGCCCTTCGACTCGAAGTACGTCCCCGCGCAGTACGGCATTCGCGGCTTTCACAGCTGGACCGTGAGCCTGCGGGAGCTCGGCGACATGGACTACTTCCTGCAAGAGGGCTGGAATTACCGCCAGGCCGACAAGGACGGCGCCTTCATCCGCTACCAGGTCGATGACGGCGGCCCCGCGCACATGGTGGACATGCTCATCGAGCCGGACAAGGCGCCTGGCAACTGGTCCTACGGCGAGGGCATGGTGCACCACTGCGCCTTCAACGTGGAGTCGCTCGAAGTGCAGGACCGGGTGAAGTTCGAGGTGGAAGGGCTCGGTTTCACCGACTGCTCCGACCGCAAGCACCGCGGCTACTTTCAATCGGTCTACGTGCGCACGCCCTCGGGCGCACTGTTCGAGGCCGCACACACCATCGGCTTCACGGTCGACGAGCCTGCCGACAAGCTCGGCCAGGAGCTCATCGTCTCCCCGCAGTTCAGCGAGCAAAAAGCGGAGCTGGTGCGGCGGCTCAACGATCCTTTCGAGCTGTAGGGCTGGGCGCACCTGCGGGCCGCACGCACTCGAAGCTCGCGGCCTTCTCGATGCTCCCGCGGCCCGAGTAACGCGCGTACTGCGGGAAAGGACACAGCGGCCGCGTCCGACCGGGCCAAGGTGAGGCCGGCCCCGCCCTAGCGAGGATGCGATCGGGCGGCTGCGCGTGCTCCACCCACTTCACCAGCGCCGCGAGCGCATCGAATTCGTCCGTCGCCGGCCCGCCGGAGCAGTGCGCCATGCCGGGCACCGCAAACACCCGGACGAAGCTCGCCGCCCGCCCCCCATCGCGCGCGTTCACCTCACGGTACCAGGCGAGCGTGTCGTCGAGCGAGAAGGCGGGGTCCGAGACGCCCTGCGGGATGATCAGCTTGCCCCCTCGCGCCTCGAACGCGGCGAGATCGGCAGTGCGCGCATCGAGGTCTTGCCACGCCGAGCGGTGGAACGGGCCGCCCGTCGTATAAATCTTCGGAGCATCCCGGTCGAAATCGAAATTCAGCAGGTAATCGAGAGCCGCCTGCATGCCCGCATGCAGGACCGTCGGCGGGGTGGTGAAAATCTCGGCGAGCGCGGGACCGCCCAGGGCGACATTGATGCCCGGGAAACCGCCCGAGGCCGGCCCGATTTTCCAGATGCGCCACGCTGCGCTTCCCGCGCCGGCGTCGAGCGGCCAGCTGGCGTAGAGGGCCTTGCCCGCGCTGTTCTTCGGTCCTGCATAAACCCGCGCGAGCACTGCGATCTGCCGCGCCGTAAGGCACGCCTCGGCGCCGCCCTTCGGACAGGTCCAACGGACGAGTTGCGCGCGAACGCGCGGCCATGTGCAGGCCGTGAAATTCGCGGTGATCCCGTCGCTCACACCGTCATCGGCATCGCACGCCGCGAGTATTGCCTTGCGGAAGGTCGCGAACTGAGCCGCGCTGAAGACCTTCGGCAGCTGCGCAGGATCGACCGCGCTCGTATGCCCGGAACGGGGAATGAGGCTTGCGAATGCCTGGGTGTCCCACGCCTCCGCGATGGCGGCGCGGGGCAGTGAGATTCCCGGGTCGGCCGCAACGATGCCGTCGAACTCGCCGGGGTCGCGTTCTGCGAACACCATGCCTTCCTGCCCGCCCTTCGAGCAGCCGACGAAGTAGGAACGCACGGGCGGGCGGCCGTAATAGCGCCGCACGACGGCCTTCGCTGCGCGAGCCACTGGCTCGAGCGAGGCGCCTCCGTAATCGGCACGCGCCCGCGGATCGAGCCCAAACGCCGCGGTCCCGCCTCGCGCGGGATCGGAATTGACGGCATTGTCGTGGCCGGAATCCTGCGAGACGACGGCGTAACCCTGCTCGATGGCGGCGGGCACGCCCGCGGCGATCGGCCCGATCGCATTGCCGATGTCGCCGTCGCTACCGCCGCCTCCTTGGAAGAAGAAGCGTCCGTTCCAGTGCTGAGGGAGCCTCAGATGAAACCGGATGGCGTAATGCTCGCCGAATCGGCCAACCCGCGGCTGCAAGGAGGCCTGCAAATCGCAATGCGCCGGCAGCGCGATCGAGCCTTGCTGCGTTTTGATGCGCGAGCCGGCCGCGCGCCACACCGAGGCGAGCACGCGAGTCGAGCCATCCGGCCAGCGGCCGGCCATGACCGTCGCGAGGGACCGGCACCGCGCGGCGCCGGCGCGCATGGCAGACACATCCGCCCGAGCCGCGCTGGCCTCGGCCAATCCGTTGGGGCGCGTGGCAGCCGCCGGTGCGGCAGCCGCCGCAACGGCCGTGAATCCGAAGGCGAGCACGCAAAATGCGAGCGCCGCCAGAAGCGCGCGCACGGATTGGCCGTGAGCGTTGGAACCGGCGGATCTGCAACGGGCTGCAATCGTTTGCAAGATGTCACCCCCCTACGCAGAGAGATTTTGTGATGATCGCATGCCTCGCTGCAACGCGCATCCCGCGCTTGCGCCCTACGCATGGCGGCGCGGCCGACTTGGCTCGAGCGGGCCGCCCCCCGTAAGCTCGCGCGATGCCCAAGCGACGAGCGTCCCGACCGCGCACCGCGACGACCATCCGGGAGGTCGCGAGGGAGCTCGGGATGTCCGTCGCGACCGTCTCGCGAGCACTGTCGCGACCGGAGATGCTGCGCAAGGAGACCCGTGACAGGGTCCTTGCCGTCGTGGAGC
>JBOHZT010000374.1:0-3307 GCA_050738535.1 Steroidobacteraceae bacterium | reverse complement strand
CGGTGAGCCCGAGCTTCGCGGCGCTCTCTCCCGCGCGGAACTGCAGCGGCAGCACGCCCATGCCGATGAGATTGGAGCGATGAATGCGCTCGAAGGACTCGGCGATCACGGCGCGTACCCCGAGGAGGGCCGTGCCCTTGGCCGCCCAGTCGCGCGAGGAGCCCGAGCCGTACTCCTTGCCGGCGAGGATGAGGAGCGGTGTCCCGGCGCGCAGGTAATTGACCGACGCGTCGTAGATGGTGGCCGTCGGCGTGCCCTCGCGGGTGAAATCGCGCGTGAAGCCGCCGTCCTTACCGGGCACCAGAAGATTGCGCAGCCGGATGTTGGCGAACGTGCCGCGGATCATCACCTCGTGATTGCCGCGGCGTGAGCCGTAGGAGTTGAAGCTCTTGCGCTCGACGCCGTGCTCGGAAAGGTAGACTCCGGCCGGAGAGTCGGGCGCGATCGTCCCGGCCGGGCTGATGTGGTCCGTCGTCACGGAGTCGCCGAGCAACGCGAGAACGCGCGCGCCGCTCACGTCGGCGAGCGGGGCCGGCTCGGTGCCGACGCCGTCGAAGTAGGGCGGACAGCGCACGTAGGTCGAGCGAGGGTCCCACTCGAACGCGTCGCCGGAGGGTACGGCGAGCCCTCGCCAGCGCTCATCGCCCGAGTACACGTCGGCGTAGCCCTTGGCGAACATGTCGGCCTCGAGGCAGGTGTCGATGACCTGCTGGATCTCCTGGGCGGAGGGCCAGATCTCGCGCAGGTAGACGGGCTTGCCGTCGCTGCCGTTGCCGAGCGGCTCGCGCAGCAGATCGGCCTCGAGCGTGCCGGCGAGCGCGTAGGCGACCACGAGGAGCGGGGAAGCCAGGAAGTTCATGCGGCACTGGGCGTGGATGCGCCCCTCGAAGTTGCGATTGCCGGAGAGCACCGAGGCGACCGTGAGATCGTGCTCGGTGACCGCCGCGCCGACCTCGGGGATCAGCGGGCCGGAGTTGCCGATGCAAGTCGTGCAGCCGTAGCCGACGAGGTTGAAGCCGAGCCGATCGAGGTACTGCGTGAGGCCGGCGCGCGCGAAGTAGTCCGTCACCACGCGCGAGCCTGGGGCGAGCGACGTCTTCACCCACGGCTTGCGCGTGAGCCCGCGCTCGACGGCCTTCTTGGCGAGCAGGGCCGCGCCGACCATCACGGAAGGGTTCGAGGTGTTGGTGCAGGAGGTGATCGCCGCGATGACGACGTGTCCGTGGTCGAGCGTCGCGCGGCTGCCGTCGCCGAGCGTGACATCGACGGGCTCATGCCGCCACGGCTTGCGCTCGCCGGTCTCGGGCGCCGGGCTGCGGCTGGTTTCGGTATCGTCGCGCAGCGCGATCGGGTCACTCGCGGGGAACGACGCGGCGACGGCCTCGTCGAGCCCGTCGAGCCCCGTTCCGGGCGGCCGCTCCGCCGCGAGCAAGGCGCCGACCGTACGCGGCACGCTGCGCAGCGCAATCCGGTCCTGCGGGCGCTTCGGACCGGCGATCGAGGGCTCGACGGTCGCGAGGTCGAGCTCGATCGTGCGCGAGTAGGCGAGCTCGCGCCGCGGGTCGTGCCACAGATCCTGTTCCTTCGCGTAGGTCTCGACCAGCCGGATCTGAGGCTCCGGGCGTCCGGTGAGGCGCAGGTAGGAGAGCGTCTCGGCATCGATCGGGAAGATCGCGCAGGTCGCGCCGTACTCGGGGCTCATGTTGCCGAGCGTGGCGCGGTTCGCGAGCGGAATGCTCGCCACGCCCGGCCCATAGAACTCGACGAATTGTCCGACCACTCCCGTGCGCCTCAAGAGCTCGGCGACGGTGAGCACCAGATCGGTGGCGGTGGTGCCGGCCTGCAGCTCGCCCGTCAGCTTCAGGCCGAGCACCTGCGGGATCAGCATGCTCATCGGCTGGCCGAGCATGGCCGCCTCGGCCTCGATCCCGCCCACGCCCCAGCCGAGCACGCCGAGGCCGTTCACCATCGGCGTGTGCGAGTCGGTGCCGACGAGCGTGTCCGGATAGGCGAGCATGCCGTCCGGCCCCTTGCGCGTGAACACCACGCGCGCGAGGTACTCGAGATTGACCTGGTGGCAGATGCCCGTGTCGGGCGGCACCACCGCGAAGTCTGAAAAGGCATGCTGCGCCCAGCGCAGCAGCTGGTAGCGCTCGACGTTGCGCTCGAACTCGAGCCGCGCATTGACGGCGAAAGCATCCGGCCGGCCGAACACCTCGGCGATCACGGAATGGTCGATGACGAGCTCGCTCGGGATGAGCGGATTCACGCGCTGCGGATGGCCGCCGAGCCGGATGATCGCATCGCGCATCGCGACGAGGTCCACGACGCACGGCACGCCGGTGAAGTCCTGCATCAGCACCCGCGCCGGCGTGAACTGGATCTCGGGCTGCTGCGCCGCCTGCGGCTGCCAGTGCGCGAACGCCTCGATCTGCTCCGCGGTGACGAGCCGTCCGTCCTCGTTGCGCAGCAGGTTCTCGAGCAGCACCTTCAGGCTGAACGGCAACCGGTCCGCGCCCTTCACCGCCGCGAGGCGCTCGATCGCGTACGCCGTGCCGTCGACCCGGAGCTCGGTGCGCGTGCCGAAGCTGTCTTTACCCATGTCGCTCTCCACCGGATGCGGGTTGTTAATCTATCGCAGCGCGAGGAGTTCCGCGCGAGCGCGTGCGCGGCTCGCTTTATGCTAGCCATGGCTCGGGCCGGGAGGACCGAACATGAACGCAGCCGCCGCCGAAGAGGTGAAGCGCGAGGTGCTCTCCGCCGCCGAGCTCGCAGCGATCGACGCCTACTGGCGGGCGGCCAACTACCTGTCGGTCGGGCAAATCTACCTCTACGACAACCCGCTGCTGCGCGAGCCGCTCACGCCGCAGCACATCAAGCCGCGCCTGCTCGGACATTGGGGCACGACGCCGGGGCAAAACTTCATCTACGCGCATCTGAACCGCGTCATCAAGCAGTACGACCTCGATATGATCTACATCGCGGGGCCGGGTCACGGCGGACCGGCGCTCGTCGCCAACACCTACCTCGAGGGCAGCTACACCGAGCGCTACTCCGAGATCTCGATGGACGAGCCGGGTCTGAGGCGCCTTTTCAAGCAGTTCTCCTTTCCCGGCGGCATCCCGAGCCATGTCGCGCCCGAGACGCCCGGCTCCATCCATGAGGGCGGCGAGCTCGGCTATTCGCTGAGCCACGCGTACGGGGCGGTGTTCGACAACCCGGATCTCATCGCCGCCTGCGTGATCGGGGACGGGGAAGCCGAAACGGGGCCGCTTGCCACGAGCTGGCACAGCAACAAGTTCCTGAA
>JBOHZT010000373.1:0-3309 GCA_050738535.1 Steroidobacteraceae bacterium | reverse complement strand
TTCGCATCCGGACGGCCAGCGGCAGCGTGCGCTGCGCCCAGCTCGCGCTGTGCGGCGGGGTGCACCTCGGCGCGATCGCCCGCGAGCTCGATTCCAAGATCATCGCCGTCGGCACCTGCGTCGTCGCGACGGCGCCGCTCGGCGCCCGGCGGGCCGAGCGGCTCATCACGAACGATGCCGCCGTGTCGGACATGAACTGGGTGCTCGACTACTTCCGGCGCTCGGCGGATCACCGCCTCCTGTTCGGCGGGCGGGTGACCTATTCCGGCTTCGACCCCTCGCGCATCGCCGCCACGACGCGCCGCCGGATGTTGAAAGTGTTCCCGCAGCTGCACGATGTACCGATCGAGCATGCCTGGGGCGGCTATCTCGACATCACGCTCAGCCGCGCGCCGCATTTCGGCCGCCTCGCCCCGGACGTGTACTTCCTCCAGGGCTTCTCCGGTCACGGGATCGCGCTCGCCGGGATGGCCGGCAAGCTGCTCGCGGAAGCGGCCTGCGGTGAGGCAGAGCGATTCGACCTGTTCGGGCGCATTCCTCACCGGGATTTCCCCGGCGGCCGGCTCCTGCGGCGTCCCGCGCTGGTGCTCGCGATGACGTACTACCGCATCAAGGATCTGCTGGGCTGAGGACCCAGAAATTCGGGCCCCGCGCCGCCTCGAGCTTGCGCAGCTGCTCGCGGTGGATCTCGCGCACGCGCGCGGGCGTGATCGCCTCGGCGCGATCGACCTCCTCGATGCGCATGCTGGTCTTGTCCTCGTACAAATGCTCACCGACGAGCCGCGCCCGCTCGTCGTACGGCCAGATGAATGCCTGCCGGCTGTGGACGTGATAGAGCCGGTCCGCGTGCTCGACCGTATAGCCGAGCTTGCGCAAATCCGCTCCCGCGGCGAGCTGATGAAAGGTGATCTCGTCGCAGACTCCCCAGTCCGCCACCGCGAGCCGGTCGTCCGAGTGCCACAGCACCGCCTCGCCGACACTGTTGTAGAACGCACGGACGCCGTCCTTGCCCTCGACGACCGCCGGGCTCGCACCCCAGCTCACTCGGTATACCGGCCGATCGACGATCATGTCCGGCGCGAGGATCTTGTCGTACTCGCCCGCACCCTCGAGATGCACATGGCGCCAGAAGTTGAGCAAGATCGCCCGGTGCAGCCGATCCGTCGTCCTCGCGAGGAGCTTCGCCGTCGGTTCCATGCACTCGTACACCGCCTTCTCGAATCGGTTCATCTCGGCCTCCGGATCCCGCGCCCGCACCGGACGACTATAACCGAGCGGCCTGCCCCGGGAGACCACGCGCCAAACAGCCGACGCGCGCCCTACGGCCACCGCACGTGCCAAACGGCGGCGCCGCCGGGAGCAGCCGTGGGCCTTGACGCGACAATCGCTGCAAGCAATATCGAGGACCATGGCATCGCCCCTCGATGGCACCGCCTGGACCCGCTCAACGCCCGCCGCTCGCCCCCTGCGGGCGCTCGATGGCACGACAGTCCGCCGCCGGCTCGCGGCTGCGATCGCAGCCGGCGACGGGATGGCGGGCGCGCACTGCATCCACGAGCTGTGGATGCGAGCCGAGCTTGCGGTGGACATCGACGCGGAGCTCGAGCGGCTCTGGGGACACGCGGCGCGCTCGATCCCCGAATGGCTGCCGATGAGGCACATCGATTGGCTGCCAATCGCCTACGACGTCGCCGCAAGCTTCCGATCCCGCCGTCGCGGTAAGTCGAACGTCTACCTCATCCTGCTCGACTGCCACGACCGGCGGAACGGCCCGTACGGCGCATACGTGGGAATGAGCGATTACCCGCCCGCGCAGCGCTTCGATCAGCACAAGCAGGGCATCCGCGCCTCAGGCAGCGTGCTCAAGCGCGGCATCGAAGTGCTCGTCGGCCCGACGCTGCATCTGCAGCACATCGGCCGCTCGGAGGCCGCGCGCATCGAAGCCGAGCTCGCCGTCGCGCTCGCCGACGCCGGCCTCATCGTCGCGGGCGGTCACTGAGCGGCCGCGCGCGGGCACGAGCGCGCTATCCGCGCCTTCTCGGCCCCTGCTGTAGAATCGCGGGATGGCCACGCCCGACCGGGATCGAATCCTCGCCGAGGCGCGCGACGTTCTGAGCGCCGCGCTGCCGGTAGCCTGGGCCATCTATGTCTACGGAAGCTTCGCTCGCGAAGAGGAGCGCCCGGACAGCGATCTCGATCTCGCCGTGCTGCTGCCCCCACGGCGCACGCTTCCCGATAGATTCGATCTGGCCGACACGGTGTCGCGAAGGACGGGCCGGGAGGTCGATCTAGTCGATCTGCGCACCGCCGGCCTCGATCTGATTCGCGAGGTGCTCCGTGACGGCCGCGCTCTTCGAGTGCGGGCGCCCGCCGAGACGCTCACCTGGGAAGCGGAGCAGATGACAAACTACGCGGACTTCAATCCCCGGCGCGCCGCGCTCGTTTCCCTGTATCTCGAGGAGCCTTTGAGCAAGTCGCGATGAGTGTCGCAGCGAAGAAGATCGCCACGATCGTACGCTCCATCGATCGAGCTCGGGAGGAGCACGTAAATGCCGCCGGCTCGTTCAGGAGCGATCTCGGCCGGCAGGATGCGGCCGTTTTGAACGTCATGCGTGCCTGCGAAGCGGCGGTCGACCTCGCGAACATGCTTGTCCGCGAGCGCCGGCTGGGGCTGCCGAGCAACATGAGGGAAAGCTTCTCGCTCCTGGAGCGCGCCGGATTGATCACGCCGGAGCTGAGCGGACGGCTGCAGAACATGATCGGCTTCCGCAACATCGCCGTGCACGATTATCAGGCCCTGAATCTCGACATCGTGGAAGCCGTGATCACCAAGAGCCTCGACGACCTCCTTACGTTCGCCGAGGCGGCGCGGCCTCATCTCGCAGGAGACGATTGAGCGTTCGCCGCGGACGGCAGTGTCAATCTCGACCCGCTGCCGCGAGAGCGGCATTCCTTCTCCCGTATCCGGATCTCGTAGCAGCGGTGGATCTTGGGATTGCGCTCGAAGTCCCGCGGGATCGTCGCCGCGGAGACGTCCCGGACGTCGTAGCGTTCTGGCAGCGACTCGTCGAGCTTGAACCGCTGCGCATTCGTCGAGAACACGATGAGCCCATGCGGCGCGAGCAGCCACGCGCAGGCGTCGATCAGCTCCGGATGATCCCGGCCGATGTCGAGCACGCCTTGCATCCGCTTCGAGTTGGAAAACGTCGGCGGATCCAGAAAAATGAGCTCGAACGGGTCGGTCGCAGCGTCCCGCTGCGCGGCCGCGGGTCCTCGACCCCTGCCCCGCATTTGGCCTTGGCCGCGCTC
>JBOHZT010000372.1:0-3346 GCA_050738535.1 Steroidobacteraceae bacterium | reverse complement strand
CACCGGCGCCGAGTCGGTGCTCCCCAGCATCATCGCCACTCGTTGATCGTGGGTCTCGCCGTCTACGGGTCGCGTCACGCGCAGGCGTTCTTGGGCTCGGCCGGCCGCCTCGCCCGCGATCCGCTCGCGACGTTCCTCACGGTGCTCGTCATCGGTCTCGCCTTCGCGCTGCCGCTCGCGCTCGGGCTGCTCGTCCGCAACGCGCGCGCGGCGACCGGCGGCTTTGCGAGCGCCATCGATGTCTCGGTGTACTTCAAGCAGGGCGTGCCTCTCGAGAAGGTGGAGAAGCTCGCGGACTCGGCCCGCAACAGAACGGACATCGCCGCGATCACCGTCATCTCGGCGAAGGCGGGGCTCGAGGAGTTCCAGCAATACTCGGGCTTCGGCGCGGCCTTGCAGGCGCTGCAGCACAACCCGTTGCCGAACGCGCTGAGAGTACGGCCGGCCTCCGAGGCGATCACGCCCGCGGCCCTCGAGCGCCTGAAGCAGTACTTCGCCGCGTGGCCCCAGGTGGACACGGTGCAGGTCGACACCGCCTGGGTGCAGCGGCTCGGCGCCATCCTGCAGGTGCTCGAGCGGGTACTGCTCATCGCGGCGGTCCTGCTGAGCGTGGGCGTGCTCGCCGTGGTGGGCAACACCGTGCGGCTCGAGATCCAGAATCGTCGCGCCGAGATCGAGGTCGTGAAGCTGGTCGGAGGCTCCAACGCCTTCGTCCGCCGACCGTTCCTCTATACCGGCATCCTCTATGGCATCGCCGGCGCTTTGGTCGCCTGGGGCGTCATCGGCATCGCATTCCAGGTGCTCGCGAGCTCCGTCGCCGCGCTCGCGCGGCTCTACGGGAGCTCGTTCGCGCTCGTCGGCCTTGCCGGCGAGGAGATTCTCTGGCTGCTCGCGGGCGGCGCGGTGCTCGGCTGGCTCGGCGCCTGGATTGCCTCGACGCGCCACTTGCGGCGCATCGAGCCGCGCGCGTAAGCCCCCGCCCCGCGAAGCTCACGCCCCTTGCGCCTGGTCCGGTAACGCCCACGGCCGAGGTAGGAACTCCGGCGGCCGTGGGGCGTTGGAATCGCAGGGACGGCGAGCAGCCGTCGAGATGTCCAAGTCCTTGCTTTACATAATGTTAAGTCCTCGGTATCGCGGAACCTATGCGCCCTCTTAGCACTCCAAGACGTCGAGTGCTAAGATCTTTCACGTCCTCGGAGACCCGCAAGGCCAAGATGACCACAGCTGCGCTCGTTGCCCGCAATCCCGACCTCGCGCTTGCGGGGCCCATTGGTAGTCTCGACGCTTACCTCGAGAGGGTGAGCCGCATTCCCGTGCTCACGCGCGAGGAGGAGCGCGAGCTCGCCAACCGCTTCCGCCAGCACGAGGACCTCGATGCTGCACGTCATTTGGTGCTCTCGCACCTGCGATTCGTCGTGCACATCGCGCGCGGCTACGCGGGCTACGGCCTGCCGATCGGCGACCTCATCCAGGAAGGCAACGTCGGCCTCATGAAGGCCGTCAAGCGCTTCGACCCGAGCCTCAACGTGCGGCTGGTCTCGTTCGCGGTCCACTGGATTCGGGCCGAGATCCACGAGTACGTGCTCCGCAACTGGCGGCTGGTGAAGGTCGCGACCACCAAGGCGCAGCGCAAGCTCTTCTTCAATCTGCGCCGGTTCAAGAAGAACCTTACCTGGCTTTCCGGCGAGGAGACCCGCGCCGTGGCGCGCGACCTCGGCGTCACCCCGGCGGAGGTCACCGAGATGGAGCAGCGCCTCGCGGCGCGCGATATGGCCTTCGACCCTGCTCCGGACGCGGACGACGAGGATTCGATGTTCAGCCCCGCGGCATTCCTGCCGGCGCCGGCCTCCGACCCGGCCGAGAAAGTCGAGGCCGAGGAATGGGAGAGCGACTCCGCAGGACGGCTGCACGCGGCGCTCGGCCGGCTCGACGACCGCAGCCGCGACATCCTCGAACAGCGCTGGATCGGCGAGGAGAAAGCCACCCTCCACGAGCTCGGCGGCAAGTACGGCGTCTCCGCCGAGCGCATCCGGCAGATTGAGTCGAACGCGCTCACGAAGCTGCGCACGCTGATGGCGCCTGCCGCCGCGGCCGCGGGCTGACCGCGCCGCGGGGCGGCCGGCCGCCCGACAGCCGAGTCTTCCGTCTAGAATGCCCGCGATCATGGGCACTCCGGTCTCGCCTCGCTCCACCGTAGTCCATCAGGATGGACGCGCCCGCTGCGCCTGGTGCGGCGTGGACCCGCTTTACGTCGCTTACCACGATGAGGAATGGGGCGTGCCGTGCCGCGCCGACGGGCCGCTCTTCGAGATGCTCTGCCTCGACGGCGCGCAGGCCGGACTCTCGTGGATCACCATCCTGCGCAAGCGCGAGAACTACCGTCGCGCGTTCGACGGCTTCGACGCCGAGAAAATCGCCCGCTACACGCCCAAGCGCATCGAGCGGCTGCTCCAGGATCCCGGCATCGTGCGCAACCGGCTCAAGGTCCAGGCATTCGTCACGAATGCGCGCGCCTACCTGGAGATCTCGAGCCGCGAGAGCTTCACCGAGCTCATCTGGCGCTTCGCGCCCTCCGGCAAGCGCCGCCGCTCGAAGTATCTGCACGAACTTCGGGCATCGAGTCCCGAAAGCGACGCCTTGAGCAAGGAGCTCATCCGCCGCGGGTTCAAATTTGTGGGAACGACGATCGTCTACGCGTTCATGCAGGCCGCTGGACTCGTGGACGACCACCTGCGGGAGTGTTGGGTCGCCCGCGAGGGCCGAGCCTGACGGAGCCGCTCCGGCGCACCCTCAGCCCTCGCCCCACACTTCCCGAGCGACCTCCGCGACCAGTCGCAGCTTTGCGAACTGCTCCTCCGCGCTCATCGTCGCTCCGGCGATTCCGCTCGCGAACCCGCACTGCGGGCTCAGGCAAAGCTGCTCGAGCGGCAAGTAGCGAGCGGCTTCCTCGATGCGGCGCTTCAGCTCGTCCTTGCGCTCGAGCCGGCCGTGCTTCGTCGTGACGAGCCCCAGCACGACGACCTTCCCCTGCGGAACGAAGCGCAGCGGCTCGAAGCCCCCGGCCCTAGCCGTGTCGTACTCCAGGAAATAACCGTCCACGGCGATATCGTTGAACAGCACCTCGGCGATCGGCTCGTACCCGCCGCTCGCCATCCAGTTGCCGGCGTAGTTGCCGCGACACAGGTGCATCGAGACGACCACGTCCCGCGGACGGCCGCTCACGGCGTCGTTGATGAGCTTTGCGTACGTCCGCGGGAGCGCTGCCGGATCCTCGCCGATGTTGCGGCGGACATCCTCACGCAGCGCCGGATCGCACAGGTACGCCAGATTGACTTCGTCGAGCTGC
>JBOHZT010000371.1:0-3360 GCA_050738535.1 Steroidobacteraceae bacterium | reverse complement strand
TCCATGCAAGCCATCTCAGCGTCCTGCCGACGGTCGAGATCCGCGCTGCCAACATCCATGAGCCGCGGGTGCTCGGCGAGCTCCTGAAAGGCATGGATGCGGTCGTCAATCTCGTCGGCATCCTCAATGAAAGACCCGGCGCACGCTTTCGCGACGTGCACGTCGAGCTCGCCTCGAAGCTCGTCGAGGAGATGCGCATTGCCCGGGTGCCGCGGCTGCTGCACATGAGTGCGCTCGGCGCCGACCGCAGCGACGCGCCGAGCCGCTACCTGCGCAGCAAGGGCGAGGCGGAGGAGCGCGTGCGCGGGGCAGCGCACATCGAGGTCACCGTGTTTCGTCCTTCGGTGATTTTCGGTCCGGGCGACTCGCTCACGACGCGCTTCGTGAGGCTGCTGCGCCTCGCCCGGGGCTGGCTGCCGCTCGCCCGCCCGCACGCGCGATTCGCGCCGGTCTGCGTGGATGACGTCGCAGAGGCGTTCATGAGCGCTTTAAGCGATCGCGCGACGTTCGCGCGAACCTACGAGCTGTGCGGCCCGGAGATCCTCACGCTCGAGCAGATCGTGCGCGCCGCGGCAAGCGCGGCTGCCGCACCCTGCCGCATCGTGCCGCTGCCCGATCTCCTCGCACGGCTCGAGGGACTCGTCCTGGGGCTCGTGCCCGGCAAGCCCTTCTCGCTCGACAATTTCCGCTCCCTCACGATCGACAGCGTTTGCCGCGAGAACGGCTTCGCCCAGCTCGGCATCGAGCCGCAGCGTCTGGCGGCCGTTCTGCCGGCCTACTTGGGCACGCTCGCGGTCCCCGCGCGGTTCGATCGGTTCCGCAGCTCCACGGACCGCTGAGCAGAAAGACAGACGGCGGCATCGCGCTTGCGCTGGGGCTCGCGCGCGAGCGCGCGCACCTCGGAGTAGAAGCGTTGCAGGTCTCCCTCGTCGTCCGCGAGCAGCCGCTCGAAGCCCGGCACGCAGTCGTAATAGGTCGCGACGGATGCCAGATCCGCGTTGTTGATGCCGGATTCGAGCCAGTCCTCGTAGGGCGGCGGGCCCTTTCCGGGAAACTCACGGCCGAGCTTTCTCATGGCGGCGGCGAGCGCGGCGAGTCGCGCTCGCTTGCGCGCGAGCATCACGCGCTTCGGGACCCCCGAGGCATAGAGCGCTGCGAGCGCGGTGCGTGCGCGCCGAAAGAGGCGCACGTACTGGAGCTCGAGCGCGTTCTCCTGCTCGTAGCGCGCGAGCGCCGCGAGCTTTCCCCGGTACAGCAGCCAGCGCCGCACCCCCTCGTGCTCCACGGTCGTTGCGAACGCTTCGTCGAACCGCGAGTCGCCGCGGACGTAGAGCAACTGGTGCGCGAGCTCGTGAAAGATGATCGACGCGAGCTCGACGCTCCCGTAGGGAATCATGGTGCTCAGCACCGGATCGGCGAACCGGCCGAGCGTCGAGTAGGCCGGCACGCCGCCCAAGTACACGTCATAGCCGCGCGCGGCGAGGCGTGCGGCGAACCGGCGAGCCGCACGCTCGCTGAAGTATCCCCGATAGGCGACGCAACCCACGATCGGATAGCACCAGTGCTTGGGAACGATCGAGAACTCGGGCGCGGCGACGACGTTCCAGACGACGTAAGGGCGGCCAACGTCGGAGTAGGTGCGATAGCTTCGATTGCGCGGCAGACCGAGGACTTCGCTCGCGAAGCGCCGCGCGGCCCGAACCTGCTCGAGCTCCACGCGCAGCGGCGGCGGCGTCTTCGGATTGCGGATGACCTTCGCGATCGGCCTGCGCCGGTGCAGCACCTGCGCCTCGCCGTGCGCAGCCTGAAGCAAATAGAGCGTACCGCAACCGGGCAGCAGGACCAGCACGAGGGCGGCGGCGGCGGTCCGGATCAGCCTCGAGCGACGCTCGCTGGAACGACTCTCGGTTAACATGAGCTGATGCGAGTCTACTTGGTGGGCGGTGCGTTGCGGGACCGGCTGCTCGGCCGGCCGGTCCGCGAGCGCGACTGGGTGGTGATCGGCGCGCAGCCCGCCGACCTCACGGCGCGCGGGTTCACGCCCGTCGGCCGCGAGTTCCCGGTGTTCCTGCATCCGCACACGCGGGAGGAATACGCGCTCGCGCGCCTCGAGCGCAAGGTGGCTCCGGGGTACCGCGGATTCGCCACGCGCTTCTCGCCGGACGTGACGCTCGAGGAGGACCTCAAGCGCCGCGACCTCACCATCAATGCAATGGCGGAGAGCGAGGCGGGTGAGATCGTCGATCCTTTCGGCGGACGCCGCGACCTCGAGGCGCGCCTGCTGCGGCACGTGTCGGACGCGTTCGTCGAGGACCCGGTGCGGATCTTGCGCGTCGCGCGCTTCGCCGCCCGATTCGCCTCTCTCGGGTTCCGCGTGGCTCCCGAGACGACCGCGCTGATGGCCGCCATGGTGCAGTCCGGAGAGGTCCGCGCGCTCGTGGCCGAGCGCGTGTGGCAGGAGACCGAGCGCGCGCTCGGGGAATCGCGTCCCGAGGTCTTCTTCGAAGTGCTGCGCAGCTGCGGCGCGCTCGCGATCATCTTCCCGGAGCTCGAGGCGCTCTTCGGGGTGCCACAGCCTGCCGAGTGGCACCCGGAGATCGACACCGGCATCCATGTGCTGCTCGCGCTGCGGTATGCCGCGGACCGGAACGCCTCGACCGCCGTGCGCTTCGCAGCGCTGACGCACGACCTCGGCAAGGCGCTGACGCCCCGCGAGCGCTGGCCGAGCCATCCCGGGCACGAGGAAGCCGGCGCACCCCTGGTGCAGGCGCTTGCGGCGCGCCTCAAGACGCCGAGCAGCCATCACGAGCTCGGCGTGCTCGCGGCGCGCCATCACACGAAGGTGCACCGGGCGCTCGAGTTGAGGCCCGGAACGGTGCTCGAGCTGCTCGAGGCCGCGGATGCATTCCGGCGCCCGGACCGCTTCGCGGATCTGCTGCTCGCCTGCGAGGCCGATGCGCGCGGGCGCAGCGGTCTCGAGCAGCGTCCGTATCCGCAGGCCGACTACCTGCGCGGGGCCCTCGCGGCGGCCGCCGGCGTGTCGCTCTCGCAGGACGAGCGGCGCGAGCTCAAGGGACCCGCGGCGGGAGCGCGGATCCGCGAGCAGCGCCTCGCCGCGGTCACGGCTCACAAGCGCTCGCAGCGCGGAAGCTAACCTCGACTACAGCGACCCGCGCAGGTCCTGATGCGCGAGCCCGCAGAGCGGCTGCGGACAGTCGCGCCCGAGGACCATCACCTTGAAGGCCTCGCCCATCTCGCCGGGAAGCAGCAGCCGGCGCGCCTCGCCCGCGCGCTGCGCACGCTCGCGAGGCCGGTCCGACTCGTTCGCGAGGGCCGCGGAGAAGGCCTGGATCCCCGCGC
>JBOHZT010000370.1:0-3367 GCA_050738535.1 Steroidobacteraceae bacterium | reverse complement strand
GCATTGATGAGCGTCGCGAACGCGATGGGCCGCCCGGCGACGAGCATGGCGTGACGCAGCGCCCCGGCCGTCGATCCGCCTGCGAGGCCTTCCTGGAAATGATAGAAGAAATGCACCTGATCGTTCTCCGTCGCGCCGAGCACCGTCGAGCCGATGAGTATGGTCGCGATGTTGAGCGCGATGCCGCCGAACCGCATCACCAGGAAGGCCGCGAGAATGGCGAACATGGAGGGGATCATCGCCATGATGCGCGCCGAGGCGCTGCGGAAGACCAGCAGGAACACGCAGAAGATGACGCTCGCCGTGATCGCGAAGCTCTTCATCAGCGTCGGGACGAGCTGCAAGGTGATCTTCTCCTGCAGCACGCTCTGCCCCACGACTCTGCCGCGCACGCCGCGGAATGCCGCATCCGAATGCTCGACCTCGAGGAATACCCGCTCGATGTACGCGCGCATCGCGCCGGGGCCGCCGAACGCGTTGTCGCGCCCCCGGATGGTGAGTCGCACGTTCGAGCGCGTGCCGTCCACGAACGTACTGGCGCCGGGTGCAGCGCTCAAGCTGTGTTCCAGCCGCGCTGCGAGCGTGGGCCACGCGGAGGGGCTTTGCGGGAGCCGGTCCGAGCCGGTCTGCAGAAAGCGCGCGAAGCGTAGCGCGGAGTCGGGGCCGTCCACTCCCGTGATGCGCGGATCCTGCTCGAGCGCGCGCGCGAGCGCATCGAGGCCGCGCAGCAGTGGCGGCGAGAGCGCCTGGCCGTGCGGCGTCTGGAGCCACAGCTGAAATACGCCGAGCCCTGCGCGCTGCTCATACAAACGCGTGTCCTGCGCGACCGCGATGTGGGGATCCACGTAGGCGAGCGAATCGGTCTGCAGCGGCAAGGGGGAGAGGATCCGCGGGATGCCGAACAGCGCGGCGGCTCCCGCCAGCATGAGCGCGAGGGCGCTGCCGACGAGCACCCAGCGGTAGCGGCGGGTGAGCGGAACCCAGCGCGCGATGAACTGCGGGAACCATTTCCCGGCCGGCGCGCGCTCGGTCTTGAGCGGCGTGCCGAGGAGCGACTCGAGCGCCGGGAAGAGCGTGAAGCTGCCGAGCCACGCGGCGGCCAGGCCGCCCGCCGTCCACAGTCCCATCTCGCGGATGGGGCGGATGTCGGAGACGGCGAGCGCGGCGAAGCCGACCGCCGTGGCGAAGAGGGAGGCCGTGCAGGGCAGCAGCTTGTTGGCGAGGATGCGCGCGTGATGCTCGAGCAGCGTCGGCGAGTCGCCGCGCTCGATGTACCGCGAATGGATATAGACGAGCGTCGCCGTGGTGCTCACCATGACGGTGAGCGGCACCAAGGCCGAGACGATCGTGCGTGAGAAGCCGCAGAGCGCCGCAAGGCCCATGGCGATGGCGAGGACCGAGCCGAGCGTCAGGACGATCGCGGCGAGGGTCCGCCAGGAGCGATAGAGCGCGAGGATGAGTGCCATCAGGAACAGGCCGAAGAGCGGCATGAAATGCACCTGTGCCCGCGCCGTCGCGTGCTCGAGCCACGCGTCGATCCACGGGGACCCGACCCTGCGCACCGTGGTGAACGTTCCGCGCGGCGCCGCGAAGGGCGCCGCCGCCGCGTCGATCGCGGCAAGGGCGCGGTCCCGAGCCGCCGGCGCAGGGGTCGTAAGCTCGAGGGCGATGCCGAGGAAATGATCCCCCACGAGCCCCTCGCGCTTCAGGAGCGGAGCCCCCGCGAGCGCGCGCAACTGAGCCTCGGCAGGGCCGCGAGCGGCGCTGCCGGGCTGCGGCACCCCCGTGGCGGGCGCGGGTAGCAGGCTCGCGAGGCTGCGGGCCTGCACGTGGGGGATGGCCGCCAGCTTCGAGGTGAGCTCCGCGAGCGCGTGCAGCGCTGCCGGTGAGCGCGGATCGGGCGTCTCGAGCATGAGCAGCGCATGCTCGCCTCCGGGGAACAGGCGCTCGAATGCGCGCGTCGCCGCGGCATCCGGATCGCTCGCCACCATGAGGCTGCTGATGCCGGCGTTCTGCGGGACCCGCAGGGCGCCCGCGATGCCGGCCAGCGTGAGCACGGCAAAGCCCGCCACGATCCAGCGCCGGGCGCGCAAGACGCGCAGAAAGCATCGGACGAGCGCCGCGGGCGCTGGCACGTACATGTTCGCGATGAGATCTCCACGTGCATCTGCAGGAGGCGCACGGCAGGCGGCAATGATAGCCTAACGGCCGAGGAACGAGGCGCGGCCGGCCCGGCGACCGGAATGGAGGGGGAAACCGATGAGCACGGTCTGCGATGCAGATTTGAGGGCAGGGCTCGAGCAGCTCGCGGCGCGGGTGCGGCACCTCGAGGAGGTCGAGGCGCGCGTGCGGCATCTCGAGGATGTGCTCGCGATCCAGAAGCTGCAGTCCAAGTACGCGCACTGCCTCTTCACCCAGCGCTACGGCCGCATCGTGGATGAATGCTTCGCGCGCCATGCGAGTGACGTGACGCTCGAGTTCTCGGACAGCGGCGTCTATCGGGGACTCGAGAGCATCCGGGCCGTCTATCGCGACTTCGAGGCGGCCCGCAAGCGCATCCCCGGATTCTTCATCCTGCACATGGCCGTCAATCCCTATATCGAGGTGGCCCGGGACGGGACCTCGGCCCGCAGCCACTGGCTATCGCCGGGGGCGGTCGGGAGCGCCTCGAGCGCCGGCTGGGTCTGGGGACCGTACTACATCGACTACGTGAAGGAGCCGGGCGCGGCAGGCCGGGACGAATGGCGCATCCTGCATTCCAATCTCGCGCCGCTGTTCCGCAACCGCTATGAGGTGAGCTGGGCGGCGGCCGAGGACCACGGGACCGTGCGGCGCGCGCTCACCGCGAAGCCGGCCTCGGGCCCGACGCTCTACCGCCCCTACAGCGAGGTGAAGGGGGAGCCCGACCTCTTCAGGAACCACCCGGACTTGCCCGAAAGTTACTGACGCGCGGCGCGGCGGCGCTCCTGCTCCGTCAGGAAGCGCTTCCTGATGCGGATCGATCGCGGGGTCACCTCGGCGAGCTCGTCGTCGGCGATGAATTCCACTGCGTATTCCAGTGTCAGTGCAATGGGCGGGGTCAGCAGGATCGCATCGTCCTTGCCCGCCGCACGAATGTTCGTGAGCTTCTTGGTCTTCACGGGATTGACGGTGAGATCGTTCTCGCGGCTGTGGATGCCGATGATCATGCCCTCGTACAGCCTCTCGCCGGGACTCACGAACAGCCGTCCGCGCTCCTGCAGGTTGTAGAGGGCGTATGCCACGGCCTCGCCGTTCTCGTTGCTCACCAGCACGCCGTTGCGCCGGTCGGGAATCTCGCCTTTGACGGGCGCGAAGCCGTCGAAGATGTGGCTCATGAGCCCGTTGC
>JBOHZT010000369.1:0-3372 GCA_050738535.1 Steroidobacteraceae bacterium | reverse complement strand
GTACTCGAGCGTCTTGCGCACACGCTGCTTGAAGCTGGTGGCGGCGACGATCTCCAGGTATTCGCGCAGCCCGAGCCGCGCCTCGTGGGACTGCCCGCCCGGAGCCTGCGCGATCAGCCGGAAATGATTGATGCGGCCCTCCAGCCCCCCGCTCAGCGCGATCTTCATCCGCCAGCCGGGTCCGTAGGCCGGCAGGACGCGCCGCGCAGCCTCGTCCCGCCAGCGGTAGCAGCCGAGGGTCTCGAGCGTGGGGGTGATGTCCTGCTCGAGATGCCCGATACCGAGCTGCGCGATCAGTGATCGCGCGCGCTCGGCGCTCTGGGCCGCGGATTCGCGCTCCGGCAGGATCAGACCGAGGACCCGCTCCGGCCCGAGCGCGCGCGCTGCAAGCGCCGCGCACACGCCGCTGTCGACGCCGCCGGAGATCGCCACCACCAGGCCTCTCTTGCGCAGCAGGCGCACGGTGCCGTCACGCAGGCCCGCGCAGATCCGGTCGACCTCGGCTCCGGGATCGAGGTCGAGAACATTCCAACTCAGCTCCATGCGGGCCGGCCCCCGAGGAAATGCTGGTGCAGCAACAGGGTCGAGAGCATGCCGACGAATGCCATGTTGTCGCCGGCGCCGAGCGCCCGGCCCGTCCGGCATTTCTCGACCAGGCGCCCTACGGCCCCGGCATCGAAGTATCCCGTGCGCCGCAAGTTGGATGCACTCAGCAGCTCCTCCACGTAGGGCAAGGGCCTGCCGTCCTCGAAGAAGCTGCGGCAATCGGGCGCGCGATAGGGCTGCTTCACGCGCGCCAGAATCCCTTGCGGAACAAGCCCCTCGAGGGCCTTGCGCAGCAACACCTTCTCACGAAGCGCGCGCAGCTTGTAGCGCGGGCTCAAGGCGTTGACGAGCTCGATCACCCGGTGATCGAGGTACGGTACACGTCCCTCGACGGAATTCGCCGTTGATACGCGGTCGCCCTGGGACGAGAGCAAATAGCCCTGAAGCAGCGTCTTGACCTCGATGTACTGATCGCGCGCCAGGGGAGCCCAGCCATCGAAGCTCGACGGCAATTCTGCCGCGAGCTCCTCTTCGGGGTTGGAGCGCTCGAGCGCCGCGCGAAACGGCGCAGACAGCAGCCGGAAGATGCCGCGTGTCGTCGCCCAGCGCGGCAGATGCGCATAGAAGGGGTTATCGAGCTCTTCCAGCCGCTGGCCGAAGAATGACTGCGCAAAATGCCGGTTCGCGACCGGCGAGTGGGCGAGATACGGATAGAGCCGCGACAAGAGCAGCGGACGCCATCGCGACTGCGGCTGCTGCGCCCAGAAGCGGCGGATCTTGCCTTCCTTGAAAAGATCGTAGCCGCCAAACACCTCATCGGCCCCCTCCCCGGTCATTACCACCTTGTAGCCGCTGTCGCGCACGTGCCGGGAAAGCAGCATCAGGGGCACAGGCGCCGTACGCAGGACCGGAGCCTCCGTATGCCGGATCAGATCGGGGAACGCCTCACCGATATCCCGGTAGCTGCAGCGGACAGCGGTGTGCTGCACGCCCAGATGCTCGGCCATCTGGCGCTGATACTCGCTCTCATCGAACTCGGGGTCGTCGAAGGTGATGGAGAACGTCCGCAGCGTCGTTCCGCTTATCCGGGCGGTCAGTGCGGCAATGCCGGATGAGTCGAGCCCCCCGCTCAGATACGCCCCCACCGGTACGTCCGAGCGCAGTTGCAGCCGGACGGCGTCAGTCAGCAGCGCGCGCAGCTCCTCGGCGGCCGCCTGCAGGGTCAGATCGCTCCGACTCGATCCCGCCGGGAAAGTCCAATCCCAGTACCGCTCCAGCCGATCCTTGCCCTCCTCCACGACCAGCAAGTGTCCGGGGGGCAAGCTCTGAATGCCTTTGAATGCCGTGCGTTGCCCCACCGTGGCCCAGAACGTGAAGATCTGGGCGATGCCGCGCTCGTCAATGACCGCGGCTTGCGGCACGGCCGCAAGGATGGCTTTGATTTCGGACGCGAAGAGAAGCAGCCCGCGGATTCGCGTGTAGAAGAGAGGGCGGATGCCGACACGATCGCGCGCCAGCACAAGGCGTTGCCGCGGAATGTCCCACAGGGCGATGGCGAACTGACCGTTCAACCGCTCTACGAACCGTAGACCGTACTCTTCATAGGCATGGACAATCACCTCCGTGTCGGAGCGGGTATGGAATCGATGGCCGAGGCCCTCGAGCTCGACACGCAGCTCGATGAAGTTGAAGATTTCACCATTGAGGACGGTCCAGATCGTCTCGTCCTCGTTTGCGATCGGCTGGTCCCCGGTCTCGAGATCGATGATGCTGAGACGCGCGTGAGCCAGCAGGCAGGGAGGTCGGTAGAGATGATTCATGCCATCGGGGCCGCGATGCCGAAGGGTGGCGATCATCTTTTCGAGATCGGGAGGGGCGGCCGTCCCATCCATCATCAGCGCTCCGGCTATGCCGCACACCGCCGACCCTCCTCTTGCGGCCGCGCGTCGCCGGACACCGCGAGACGCGCGCCCTCAGGCGTGCTTGCGCTCGACGAACGCGGCAATCTTCTCAACCGAATCCAGATTATCCGGGTGAAGCTCATCATCCTGAACCTTTATGCCGTACCGCTCCTCGAGATGCATAACGAGCTCCAATGCACCGGTCGAATCGAGGATCCCCCGCCCGGTCAGCGACTCCGAATCGCGAAGGTTCGATCCGTCCCCTGTCAGTAGGTAATTCATGAGAATGAATTCCTTGAGTTCCGCACGCAAATTCATAACGATACGATATTCCAGATTGCCTCAGCCTAGTATAGGCTCGAGAAACATGCTAGGCACCTTCCCTAGTTCCTCACAGGGAGCACCGCCCAGAGTGGCTCGGCTCCTGCACGATAGCCTGCTCCACCGGGACGGCTCTGGTACGCAGCGGGGCCGAATTGCACTGCTGGTGGACGGGCAGCCCTACAGCTACGGACAGCTGGCCGATGCCTCGCGACGGCTGGCATGGACCTTTCAGAGTCTCGGTGTCCGCCGCGGCGACCGCGTCGCGCTGTTCCTCGATAATTCTTGGCCCTGCGTAGTGTCGATCTACGCCACGTTTATCACCGGTGCCGCTATCGTTCTCATCAACCCGCAGACTAAGGAAGAAAAACTGGAGTTTATCCTTCGAGATAGCAGCCCCCGCGTACTGGTAAGCGCTGACTACCTCGCCCATGTCTTTTCGACGTCCGTCAACCGACTTGACTCGGCTCTTGCAATTATTTGCTCGGGCAGCCCTTCTCGGGACGCCGGAATCCACAATTTCGAGTGCGCCATCGCTTCAGATCGGCCGCTAGCTCAGGAGGCTGCCTCCATTCCTTTGGTTCTCGCAGCGATCTTATATACA
>JBOHZT010000368.1:0-3375 GCA_050738535.1 Steroidobacteraceae bacterium | reverse complement strand
GAGCAGGGTACGCAGGTGCTCGTGCCCGAACCCTACCTGCGGCGCGCCCGAGCGCTGCTCGCGCAGGAGCTGCCGAGCGAGGCCGAGCTCACGGAGCTCGCGATGCGGGACGAGCCCCCCAAATAGAGAAAAGCCCAGCGGCCCCGCGGCGAAGCCGCCGAGCGGCGGGTAGCGCGTCGCCGCAGCGCCGGCCCGCGTAGCGCCGAGGAGACTATCCCGATGGCCTTGAAGCTGCATCACGCCGAGCCGGGCGCGAATTCATTGAAGTGCCTGATTCCGCTCAAGGAGAAGGGGCTCGATTTCGAGAGCCGCTACGTCGACCTGCACAAGTTCGAGCAGCACGAGCCGTGGTTCCTCGCCATCAATCCGGAAGGCCAGGTGCCGGTGCTCGAGCACGATGGCACCGTCATCACGCATTCCACGGTGATCAACGAATACCTGGAGGACGCCTTTCCGCAGGCGCCGCCGCTGCGGCCCCGCGATGCGATCGGGAAGGCGCGGATGCGCTACTGGAACAAGTTCATCGACGAGCATGTGATGAACTATGTCTCGATGTGGGGCTGGCACCGTTTCATCGGCGTGTTGGCCCGCGGGATCGAGACCGGCGAGTTCGACAAGCTGATGGAGCGCATCCCGCTCTACGAGCAGCGCGCGAAATGGAAGACGGCGCGCTCGGGATTCTCCGAGGCGGATCTCGCCAACGCCACCCGGAAGATCGAGGTCGCCGTCGACACAGTCGAGGACCAGCTGCGCAAGACGGCTTACCTCGCGGGTGACACGTACACGCTGGCGGACATCAACTTCTTCGCGCATCTCGGGCTGTACCTGCAGCGGATGTTTCCGCAGATCGGGACGGCCGAGCGCTGCCCCCGGCTGCTCGCGTGGGTGAAAAAGCTCGAGGCGCGCCCCGGCGTTCAGCAGGCGCTCGCGATGCCGGACCACACCAACCCGGCGTTGCGGACCTTCACCGGCGAGGTGCGCTGACCGGGGCGGCCGCAGGGCCCCCAGGACAGAGCGCCGCAGAGCCGGCCGCCGCGCAGAGCCGACATGAGCTGCATCCTGCTGGCGACGCTCGGCTCCCTCGGAGACCTGCATCCCTACCTCGCAGTCGGCAGGGCGCTCGTCGCGCGCGGCCGGCGCGTGCGCCTCGCGACCTCGATCGACTATCGCGAGCGCGTGGAGGCGGCCGGGATCGAATTCGCGCCGCTCGCACCCTCGATCGCCGCGCTCGGCGACCCCGAGCAGGTGGCCAGAGGCTTCTTCGATCGCTGGCGCGGACCCGAGCGCCTGTTCGACGCGATGGTCACGGCTCCCCTGCGCCGCGCATGCGCCGATCTCGGTGCAGCTCTGGAAGGCGCGGCGCTCGCCGTCGCGCACCCGCTCGTCCCCGCGCTGCCGATGCTGGCCGAGAGCCGCGGTATGCCGTGGCTGTCGAGCGTGCTCGCCCCGTACGGCCTCTTCTCGAAACTCGACCCCTCGGTGATCCCCGGTCTCGAGTGGCTGCACCGGCTGCCGCGCCTCGGCGAATGGCCGCATGCCCCGATGCTGGGTCTCGTACGTCACACGGTGAGGCGTTGGGAAGGGCCGCTGCGCGCGCTGCGTGCGCAAATGGGGTTGCCGCCTCTCGGCGGATCGTTGCTGATGGAGGGGCAGTTCTCGAGCGCAGGCACGCTCGCGCTCTTCGATGCGGTGCTCGCCGCACCTCAGCCGGACTGGCCGACGCGAACGTTCCTGTGCGGAGCGGCCCTGAGCAATGCCGGCGAACCGGAAGGAGCAGCGGCGGCGGCCGCGCACGAGGCGCTCGAGCGATTTCTCGAAGCCGGACCGCCTCCGTTGATCTTCGCCCTGGGATCAGCCGCCGTCTGGATCGCGGGAGACTACTGGAGCCACGCAATCGATGCCTGCCTCGCACTCGGCAGGCGCGGATTGTTACTGACAGCCAAGCCGCTGCCGCAGCGCTTGCCTCGCGGCGTTGCCGCGTTCGACTACCTGCCGTACTCCCGCGTGTTCTCGCGGGGCGCCGCGGTCATTCATCAGGCCGGGATCGGCACGCTCTCCTGGGCGCTGCGCTGCGGCCGCCCCCAGCTGCTCACCCCTGCCGGATTCGACCAGCCGGACAATGCCGCGCGCGCGGCACGCCTCGGCGTCGGCCGCGTGTTGCCGTTTCGCCGGGCGCACGGCACGGCGCGCCTGGTGCGCGAGCTGCGGGCGCTGCTCGGCAATCCGGCCTACGGGAAAGCCGCTGCCGCGCTGGCACCCCGGATGCTCGGGGTTGACGGCGCCGGTGCGGCCGCGGAACGCATCATCGATTTCGGTACGTCTTCTCGAACATCTTCGTCAGTCCGCCGTCGCTCGTGATCTCCCGATGCTCGAAGTACCAGCGCCCGCCGCGCTTGACGAGCGTGTCGCGCTCGTGGCCCTGCTCGATGAACCGCGGCGTCGATTCCGGCGTCGCCGATAGGACCCCCGTCCAGATGTTCTGGGAGGTCGCGGTGTCGCCATGGACGACGATCTTGAGATTCGTGATGAGCATGTCGTACTTCCCGGCCCGCGGCGGCGACGCGGCGCCGATCCTCTTGTAGAGCGCGTCGATCTCCTTCGGACCTTTGGCGACGATCCCATTCACGTCGAGCACGCCGTCCGGCGTATAGAACGTGCCCATGTCGACCGCCCGGGGCCCGAAGCCGGAGTAGTAGTCCGTCAGCAGGTTCTCGATGCGCGCCCGATCGAGCAGCCGGGTGAGCATGCTCGATCTCAGGCTCGCGTGGTCCGTGTGTCCCGCGTGTCCCGCCGGGCTCACCGCCAGCGCGGGAACGGTGACCGCAACGACCCCGATCGCGATGCTGATCGCAGCGAATCGCCACGCCGCGCGCAACCCGACCTCCGCCGATCCAAGACCAACCCGTGTCATGCCGCTCATACGCCGCCTCCGATGGGGGAATTGCCCAGTACGCTTTAATTGAACCACGAATGGGCGCCCCGTTAGAATCGGCTGCAGAGGGGTCAGGCCCGGCTGCGCGACGATCGACTCCCACGACCGCAGCGGGGGCACTCATGGGCATGCAAAGCGCGATCCGCCTCCAGGGCGTCACGAAGACCTTCGGCGCGACAAAGGCCGTGGACGGGCTCGACCTCGAGATCCCCGCCGGACGGCTCTACGGCCTCATCGGGCCGAACGGGGCCGGCAAGACGACTGCCATCCGCATGGTGATGTCGATTCTCGAGCCGGACGGCGGGCGCGTCGAGGTGCTCGGGCGTACATCCGCCCGCGAGGCGAAGGATCGGATCGGCTATCTGCCGGAGGAGCGGGGCGTGTATCGCAAGATGCGCGCGGGGGCATTCCTCGAGTACATGGCGCATCTGAAGGCAGTGCCG
>JBOHZT010000367.1:0-3387 GCA_050738535.1 Steroidobacteraceae bacterium | reverse complement strand
GATCGACCCGGTCGATTCATCGACGCCTCGAGCCCCGCCTCGCGCGGGGCTTCTTTTTATGATCCGTGAGCTGGCATGAGCTGCTGCAGCCGGATTCGGGGAATGCTCACGCGCCGGGTGAAGTGGGCTCGCGGCGCGTAGGTCTCGATGAAAAGGCGCGTTTCCCCCAGCTTGGCACCATCGACCGGATAATGTGTCAGCCCCGAGCGGTCGAGGAAGGGAAGCGCCCCATGCCCGCGGCTCAGCGCATCGGGCCAGATGTGCCCGTCGAACGGCGTGTAGTCCGGCTCGCAATCATGGACCTCGGGATTGCGGACGCCCGTAGGCATGTACTCGAGAAACGCGGTGAAGCAAGCGGGCGATCTGCCGGTGCTGATACAGCTCACCTCGATTTCATCGCCGTCGCCGTCGATCCCGGTAGTACACCGCCCAAGGCCTCCCAGCCGCTCGTGTCCGGAGAGAGCCGGCAAGGAGTCGGTCGCCGCCGGACGGTACAACGTCAGGAATTCTTGGATGTCCATCTCGACCGGCCGGTTTGCGACTCTCGCCATGATCGCCGCCGGCAGGAAGATCCGCTGATAAAATCGATCGGCCGCCTCGGCATGCCCCTGGCGCACCTCGAACTGCGCATCCTCGATCGATCCATAGCCGTCCACGCTGAGATTCGTTCTCCCCTCGTAGAGCTCCCTTCCGCTCATATCGCGAATCCGCACCATCGCTCGGTCCATGAGCACGGTGCCGGCAGCGGGGATTCCCGTGATACGCAAGGGCAGATATAGCTCCCCCGCCGGCGGCGATGTACCCACGCTCGAGGCAATGGCGGACCGTCCGCTCGATGCATCGAACGTGAGCTCGATGCTCCTGGCCGCCTGCGGCTCCGGCGCGACCTTCTCCTGGATCGCAAAGGCGGCGCGCCACGGAAGGAAGGCCGAGAGTATGAGGACCGCTCCACCGGCACCGATGAGGCCGCGGCCGAGCGCCGTCCTGCGCCAGCGATACTGGATCGTGAGCACCACGAGAGTCCCGGCAACGGCGAGCACATACCACGCCATCTGCATCATCCAGGAAAGCCCCGTCCCGCCGAGCGAAGTCTTGATGCCCAGCAGTAAAACCACGCCGACTAGAAAAATCGCGGTGAGCCCCACGACAACGGCGAGAGCGACGATCAGGAACTCCATCACGCTCCGGGTGACGAGCGCGAGCATCATGGCCGGCAGGACCAACATGCAAAGTGTCGCGACGTTGCGCGCGAGCGCGGCCTCGAAGGAGGCGGCAATCGCAAATCCATGCGCCAGCCCTGCGCCGAAGTCGGCGAGCAGCTCCGGCCCCTGCACGAGGAGCACCAAAAATAGCAGCTTCGCAAGGATCAAATCCCCGCGCCTGATGGGCCGGATCAGCCAGTCCTGACGCACTCCGGGTATGGCGTCCTGGTGCACATCGGCGATGACCAGAACGATCATGCCGACGAGCGCCAGTACGGCGAGCAGGTCGGCAATCGTCGTGAGCTGCGGCGGCTGGACGGATAGGTCGAGCCAGGATCTTAGCGCCGCTGCGGCGCACTGCACGAGCCCCACCGCCAGCGCGAGCGCCCAGAGCACGCGCAGGTCCTTCTTGAAGATGTGCCATGCCACGGTCAGATCCTCCGGTTGCGCTCCGCGCGCGCGAGCGTCATGAAGATGGATCGGAGCGCGACGGGCTGAACGTCGACGCCCTTCACGCCAGCGAACAGGCTCGCGATCGAGCCCGCCAAATGATCTGCCCTGAACCGCGTATCGACGAAGCTCACGACGCTCCCCGCGACGGCGATCCCGAGCCACTCCTGCGGCACTCTCGCAGGCAACGCCGGCTCGTGCTCCAGGGTCACTCGAACTTCACGCACACGCCCGGAGAGATCCTCCATGGACTCCTGAAAAAGCAGCTTTCCCTCATCGAGAAACCCGACGTGCGTGACGACGCCTTCGATCTCGGCCAGCTCGTGCGATGAGATGAGGATGGTCATGTCGCCGGCCTGGCGCAGCAGGCGCTCCATGAATTCCTCTCGAATCAAGGAATCGAGCCCGCTGAACGGCTCATCGAGCACCAGCAGCCGCGGCCTGAACGGTAAGGCGCAGGCGAGAGCGAGCTTGATGCGCATCCCATGCGACAGTGCGCCGATCCGGCGCTCGCCCGGCAGGCGCAGCTCGTCGAGGATCTCCCGCTCGAGCCCGCGATCCCATGAAGCGTAGAACGGGCGCAGATAATCGATGTACTGTCGAACGGTCAGTCGGCCCGGCATGACCTGGTTCTCGGAGACGTACCCTATTTGCGCGAGCTCCCGCGGTGACAAGCGGCGCGAGTCCATGTCGAGGACCGTTGCCGTGCCGCGCGATGCGCCGATGATGTTCATGAGCACTTTGATGGTCGTCGTTTTGCCTGCCCCGTTCGCGCCCACCAAGGCGAACGCGCTGCCTTCCGGAATGGCGAGGCTCACCCCGCGAAGCGCCGCGTGTCGCCCGAAGGATTTGTGGAGATCGTGGGTCTCGATGATCATGGCTCGTGTGCCTCCCGCGCCCGGTCGATGCTCGACCACTGTCTCGAGATCGCCTGGAGCAAATCCTGAAGCCGGATGCCCAATCGCTTCGCCTCGACGACCAGCTGCTCGACGTCCTGCTGGAGCAGCCGTCGCCGGTCGTCCGAGCGCGCGCTCGGTGGCTCGGCAACGATCGTGCCGATGCCCGGACGCACCTCGAGCCAACGCTCCTGGATCAGGTGCTGAACGACTTTGTGCGCCGTGTTGGGATGGATCTTGAGATCCGCCGCCAGGGTGCGCACAGAGGGAAACGCCTGGCCGGTGCGGTATTCGCCGCTCAGGAATGCCTTCTGCGCAGCAAGCACCACCTGCTCGAAGATGGATTTTCCCGGCCGGAGCTCGAGGCGGATAGCTGTCACACGCGTAGTGTGACAGCTATTACGCATGAGTCAAGCCCGTGCCGTGCGGCCGGGCCCGGCGCGCTCGGCGGCTCGCGATCAGCTCAGGGCAGGTCCGTCTTCCCCATCAAGTACCGATCGCACTCCCGCGCGGCACCCCGCCCCTCGTTGATCGCCCAGACGATGAGGCTCTGCCCGCGCCGGCAGTCCCCGGCGGCGAAGATGCCCTTGACGTTGGTGGTGAACCGACCGTGCTCGGCCGCGATGTTGCTGCGCCCGTCGCGCCCGATGCCGAGGTCCGCGAGGAGCGGGGCCTCCGGGCCCAGGAATCCCATCGCGAGCAGGACGAGATCTGCGGGGCGGGCCTGCTCACTCCCCGGCACCTCGACGGGAATCGGTCGGCCGTCCGGACCGGGCTCCCAGCGCACCTGCACCGTGAGGAGCGACTTGACGCGCCCGTCTGCATCGCCTGCCAGCTTC
>JBOHZT010000366.1:0-3402 GCA_050738535.1 Steroidobacteraceae bacterium | reverse complement strand
GCTCATCTACGAGAGCCGGGGCCTGCTCATCGGGGAGAGCGCCAATCCGGAGATCGTCGCGAGCATCCGCGAGATCGTGGCGGAAGATCCGGCCATCCGCACGGCGCGCGCGCCGCTCACCATGCATCTCGGCCCGCTCGACGTGCTGCTCAATCTCGACGTGGAATTCGAGCCGGGGATCTCCGCCCGGGAGCAGGTGGCGGCGGTCGCGCGGATCGAGGAGGCGATCCGCAAGCGCCATCCGGTGGTGCGGAGGATTTTCATCGAGGCTGGGCGCCTCGGCGAGGAGCCGGCGGGATAGGTCCGCGCGGCGGCTCCTGCTAGGATCCCGTACCGCTTCGGCCACTGCTCAAGGGGACGGCCTTGTCGAAGGATCCGATCGACTACTCGAGCGCGGGGGTCGATTACGCGCGCATCGACGCGCTCAAGGTCCGCGCGCAGCAGGCCGCGCGGGGCACGGCTCGGCATCTCGAGGCGCGCGGCATGCGCGAGCTCGCGCACTCGCGCGGGGAGTCGGCTTATGTGATCGATACCGGCGCGGTGCTGCTCGCCTCCGTGACGGAGTGTCTCGGCACCAAGGCGCTCGTCGCGGACGACGTGCGTTCGATCTCGGGACGGACGCACTACGACACGCTCGCGCAGGACACGATCGCCATGGCGGTGAACGACCTCGTGACCGTGGGCGCGAGTCCGACGGTGCTCCACGCGTACTGGGCCGCCGGCAGCAGCGATTGGTTCTCCGATGCCGAGCGCATGGCCGACCTGGTGCGCGGCTGGCAGGCGGCCTGTGACCTGTGCCGGGTGGCCTGGGGCGGCGGGGAGACACCCGCGCTTGCCGGAGTCGTCGAGCGGGGGCGCGTGGATCTCGCCGCCTCGTGCCTCGGCATCGTCCCCTCGAGAGCGCGCCTCACGCTCGGAGAGGGTCTGGCCGCCGGCGACGCCATCGTGCTGCTGGCCTCGAGCGGCATCCACGCGAACGGCGTGAGTCTCGCGCGCAAGCTCGCGCAGAGGCTCCCGCGCGGCTTTGCGACACCGATCGGTGATGGGCGCACGCTCGGCGAGGCACTGCTCGATCCCACCGTGCTCTACCCGCCGGTGATGGAGAGCTTGTGGGCCCGCGGGATCACGCCGCACTACTGCGTCAACGTGACCGGCCACGGCTGGCGCAAGCTCATGCGCCACCCCGCGAGCCTCACGTACCGCCTGCAGCGCCCGCCGCCCGTCCCGGCGGTGCTGGAGTTCCTCGCCCGCGAGCTGCCGCTCGAGGCCCGTGAGGCGTATGGCAGCCTCAACATGGGCGCCGGGTTCGCGCTCTTCTTGCCGCCGGGCGATGCGGAGCGTGCGGTGCAGGCGGCTGCGGCAGTCGGCGTCGACGGCTGGGTCGCGGGCGTCGTCGAGGCCGGGCCCCGCCGGGTCGTGATCGAGCCGCTCGGCATCACCTACGAATCTCGCGATCTCGAGCTCAGAGCCTAGCGCGGATGTATCGAGCCCTGCGGCCGCTGCTGTTCCAGCTCGACGCCGAGCGGGCTCATGGCCTGACGTTGAGCCTGCTCGGCGCCGCGCACCGCCTCGGCGTGCTGAGGGTCGCGCTGCCGCGGCCGCCGCGCCGGCCCATCGAGCTGATGGGGCTCGTGTTCCCCAACCGCGTCGGACTCGCCGCGGGATTCGACAAAAACGCCGCCTGCATCGACGCGCTCGGCGCGCTCGGCTTCGGGTTCATCGAGGTCGGGACCGTCACGCCGAGACCGCAGGCGGGCAATGCCAAGCCGCGCGTCTTTCGGGTCCGCGAGGCCGAGGCGGTCATCAATCGGATGGGATTCCCCAATGGGGGCGTCGCCGCCCTCACGGCACGCCTGCGGCTGCGGCGCTTCTCCGGGATCTGCGGCGTCAACATCGGCAAGAATGCGGCGACGCCCCTCGCCGCGGCCGGCGAGGATTACGCGGCCTGTCTCGAGGCCGTCTACCCGTATTCGGACTATGTGGCCCTCAATATCTCCTCGCCGAACACGCCGGGGCTGCGGGAGCTCGAGCGCGCCGCGCGGCTGCGGCCGCTGCTCGAGCGGCTGCTCGAGCAGCGCGCGCGCCTCGCCGCGGAGCACGGCCGGCAGGTGCCGCTGCTCGTGAAGCTCTCGCCCGATCTCGGCGGAGCGGATCTCTCGGCCACCGCCGCGCTGCTCGGCGCGCTGCGCATCGATGGCGTGATCGCCACGAACACGACGCTCGAGCGGCCGGGGATCGCGCAGCTGCCCGTGGCGCGCGAGGCCGGGGGCCTGAGCGGCGCCCCGTTGCTCGAGCGCTCCGTGACGCTGGTGCGCAAGCTTCGCGAGCATCTCGGCGCCGCGACTCCGATCATCGGCGTCGGGGGAATCAATTCGGCCGCGGCGGCGCGCAAGATGCTGGCGGCCGGAGCCGATCTGGTGCAGCTGTACACGGGACTGCTCTATCGCGGTCCCCGGGTGGTGCGGGAGATCGCCCAACTCTGACGCGATTCACGAATCGCCCCGGCCATTCTGCGAAACTACGCGCATGAAAATCGCCGTGTTGTTCGGGGGGGCGAGCGAGGAGCGGGACGTCTCGATCGCGAGCGCCGCGCAGGTCATCCCGGCGCTGCGCGAGCGCGGGCACGAGGTCATTGCGATCGATACGGCCTGCGGACGCCTGCCGCGTGCGGCGGAGCAACGGCTGCTCGCGAGCGCGGTGGCCCCCGAGCCGCCCTCCGGCGCGAACCTGGCGCGGCTCGACGGCGCGGCGCTCGCGCTCAAGAGCGAAGCGGCGGACTTGCGCGGTGTGGACGTGGTATTCCTGGCGCTGCACGGCGGGGCGGGCGAGGACGGGCGGATCCAGGCCATGCTCGATCTCGCCGGGCTCGCCTATACCGGCAGCAACCACATCGCGAGCGCCACCGCCATGGACAAGGACCTCTCGAAGCGGCTGTTTCGCGCGGCCGGCGTGCCGACGGCCGACTGGCTCATGGCGCCGGTCGCCGCCGAGGAGATCGGGCGCACGCTCGGCTGGCCGGTCGTGGTGAAGCCGAACAAGCAGGGCTCCACCGTGGGGCTCTCGGTCGTCCGGGAGGCGGGAGGGCTCGCAGCCGCACTCGTGCTCGCCCGGGCCCATGACGACGAGGTGATGATCGAGCGCTTCATCCCGGGGCGCGAGCTGACGGTAG
Source organism: Steroidobacteraceae bacterium (assembly GCA_050738535.1). Lineage (GTDB taxonomy): Bacteria > Pseudomonadota > Gammaproteobacteria > Steroidobacterales > Steroidobacteraceae > JASHUC01. The sequence goes on along the minus strand of JBOHZT010000366.1, from coordinate 233 downwards.
GCGTTCTCGAGGGAAAGCCGCTTCCGGTCGGCGAGATCATTCCGCGGGGGGAGATCTTCGACTACGAGGCCAAGTATCAGAAGGGCGCGGCGCGCGAGGTGTTCCCCGCCGACTTGCCGGCCGAGGTGAGCCGCAATCTCCAGCACCTCGCGCTGCAGGCCCATCGCGCCCTGAAGCTCGGGGCGTACAGCCGGGTCGACTTCCGCATGGACGCCGCGGGCGGGGTGTGGTGC
>JBOHZT010000365.1:0-3402 GCA_050738535.1 Steroidobacteraceae bacterium | reverse complement strand
CGCCATCGCAAGCGCAGGCTGCGGGCGCTGCATCGCGCGCGCGCTCCACGACCCCCGCGACCTCGACGCTCGGATCGCAGCTCGGCGCTGCTCGGGGCGCGCCCGCTCGTCCCGCGAAGGCGGGCCCTGCTCCTGCGCCGGACCCTGAAAAAACGGACCGTTCCACGCAACTGCTCGTGCTCGGCGCCGGACCGGGCGGCTACACCGCCGCCTTCCGGGCCGCCGATCTTGGCCTCTCGGTCACGCTGGTCGAGCGCTGGCCCACGCTCGGCGGGGTCTGCCTCAACGTCGGCTGCATTCCCTCGAAGGCGCTCCTCCATGCCGCGAAGGTCATCGAGGACGCGGAGGCGATGTCGACCCGCGGGATCGTCTTCGGCAAGCCGTCGCTCGATCTCGGCAAGCTCCGGGACTGGAAGGCGAGCGTGGTGCAGAAGCTGACCGGCGGGCTTACGGTGCTCGCACGGCAGCGCAAGGTGCAGGTCGTCGCAGGCAGCGGCAGGTTCTTGAGCCCTCACGTCGTCGAGGTGAGCGGGCCGTCCGGCACCCAGACCATCCGCTTCGAGCAGTGCATCATCGCGGCCGGCTCGGAGTCGGCGCGGCTGCCCGGCTGGCCGACCGATCCGCGCGTGATCGATTCGACGGGCGCGCTCGAGCTGCCCTCGTCGAGCCGCCTGCTCGTCGTGGGCGGCGGCATCATCGGGCTCGAGATGGCCTGCGTCTACGACGCGCTCGGCGTCAAGGTCAGTGTCGCCGAGCTCACCCCGCAGCTCATGCCGGGCTGCGATCCGGATCTCGTCCGGCCGCTCGAGAAGCGCATCCGCAGCCGCTACGAGCAGATTCTGGTCGCGACGCGGGTGACCGCGGTCGAGGCGAGCCGCAAGGGACTGCGGGTCACGTTCCAAGGAGAGCATGCACCGGCCGATCCGCAGGTCTTCGATCACGTGCTCGTCGCCGTCGGCCGCGTGCCCAATGGGAAGGCGATCGGCGCCGACGCGGCCGGCGTGGTGGTGTCCGAGCGCGGATTCGTTCCTTCGGACCAGCAGCTGCGGACCAATGTGCCGCACATCTTCGCGATCGGCGACATCGCAGGTCCGCCGATGCTCGCGCACAAGGCCTCCCACGAGGCCAAGGTCGCGGTGGAAGTCGCTGCAGGCCACAAGGCGGCGTTCGATGCGCGCGTCATCCCCTCCGTCGCGTACACGGATCCGGAGATCGCCTGGGCCGGATTGACGGAAACCGACGCCAAGGCCCAGGGGATCGCTTACCAGAAGGGCACGTTCCCGTGGGCGGCGAGCGGCCGGTCGCTCTCGCTCGGCCGCGACGACGGGTTCACGAAGCTGCTGTTCGACCCCGCGACGCACCGGTTGCTCGGCGGCGGGATCGTAGGGCCGAACGCCGGCGATCTCGTGAGCGAGGTCGCGCTCGCCATCGAGATGGGCTCCGATGCCGCCGACATCGGGCTCACGGTGCATCCGCACCCGACGCTCTCGGAGACGGTGGCTTTCGCCGCCGACGCCTTCGAGGGCACGCTGACAGACCTTTACATGCCGAAGAAATAAGCGCGAGCGAGCGCCCGCGCGGCTTGGCGTGCGCGAGGCTCAGCGCCCCGGCTGCGTTCAGCTAGCGCGCCGCGTGCTCCGCGACAACCGCTCGAGCCGCTCGAGATAGGCTTTCTCATCCGGCGGCATGCCGTTCCTCGCGGCCTCCCAGAGGGTCTCGCCCAGCGACTGCATCATCTCGTGCTCGGCCTGGTGCGCATCGCCCAGCCGGTCGGAAAGGACGCGGTGCACGCGCGCTATGCCGCGCGGACGGTCGGTCCCGACCTGATCGCGGATCGCAAGGTGCATCGACATGTGCAGGAACGGATTCTCCCGCCCGCCCTCCGGCGTGAACTCCGCGCCGAGGGCGTCCTCGCCGCGCTCGAGCCACGGCAGGTATTCGGGGTGCTCGGCGATCACCGCCGCGATCTGCGCCTCGAGCGGCTCGAGCGGCTGATGCGCGCTCATCTTGCGCCAGGCGTCGAGATACGCGCGCCGCAGCTCCGTGCGTTGCAGTCCTTGGTAGAGAGGCATGGGCCTTCAGCGAGCGCTGGGACCGGCGGTTCGGCGCGCGCGCAGCGCATTCCCGGCCTCGGCCCTCGGAGTCTTGTGCGGATACTCGCACAAGTCCGCGATGATACAGGTGGGGCAGGCCGGCCGCAGCGCGGTGCAGACGTAGCGCCCGTGCAAGAGCAGCCAGTGATGCGCGTTGCGCTTGAACTCCTCCGGGGTGTCTGCCGAGAGCGCCGCCTCGACCGCGCGAGGCGTCTTGCCGGGCGCGAGCCCGGTGCGGTTCGCGACGCGGAAGATATGCGTGTCGACGCCGATCTCGACCGCGCCGAAGACGATGTTGAGGATGATGCTCGCCGTTTTACGGCCCACGCCGGGGAGCGCTTCGAGCGCCTCCCGGTCGGCGGGAACCTCGCCGCCGTGACGCTCGAGGAGCTGGCGGCCGAGGCCGATCAAATTGCGGGATTTGGCGTTGTAGAGTCCCACCGGGCGCAGGTAGGGCTTCACGCCTTCCTCGCCCAGCGCGACGATCGCCTGCGGAGTGCGAGCGACCGCAAAGAGCTTCCGGGTCGCGGCGTTGACGCTCCGATCCGTGGTGTGTGCGGAGAGCATGACGGCGACCAGGAGCTCGAACGGGCTCGAGTACTCGAGCTCGCTCTTGGGCTCCGGATTGGCGGCCCTCAGCCGGCGGAAGATGGCGCGGCGGGTGGCGGGATGCACTCAGCCCGGCTCCGCAGCATGCGCGAGCTGCTTGCGCGCGGCGAGGAGCGCGGCGCGCTCGCGCACGCGGCGCTCCGCTCGAGCCGTGTGCGCCGCGAACCGCTGCCGGTTGAGCTCGGGCGGCGGCGGCGCGCAGACCGCGGAGCCCGAGCGCTCATCCACGCTCACCATCGCAATGCAGTCGACGGGGCACGGCGCGATACACAGCTCGCAGCCGGTGCACAGGTCTGCGACCACGGTATGCATGAGGTGCGGCGCACCGACAATGGCGTCGACCGGACAGGCCGGCAGGCACTTCGCGCAGCCGATGCAGCGGCTCTCGTCGATCTCGGCGACCCGGTGAGGACCCTCTGGCCCGTTCGCCGGATCGAGCGGCAGGGGCTCGCGGCCGAGCAGCCGCGCCAGCGCCTCGATGACGGTAGCCCTGCCCGGCGGGCAGTGATTGATCTCGGCTTCCCCGCGGGCGATGGCTTCGGCATAAGGCCGACACCCCGGGTAGTCGCAGCGTGTGCACTGCGTCTGGGGCAGCAGGGCATCGATGTCGTCGGCGGTCGGCATGGTCGAGGCGGCTCGGCTCGCTCGCTCAGCTCACCTTCATCCCGGGCGTCGCGCCCGAGTCGGGCGACAGCAGGTA
>JBOHZT010000364.1:0-3410 GCA_050738535.1 Steroidobacteraceae bacterium | reverse complement strand
GCCATTACCGGAAGGCGATTGTCAGCCGCTCGCCGATCAGCCGCTATCCGGGACTGGTGACACGCGGGGAGGCGTTCCTGCGACGCCACGGCGGCAAGAGCGTCTTCATCGCACGCTTCACACCAGGCGTGAGAGCGATCGTTCCAATGCTGTCCGGCATGCTCCTCATGTCGCCCGCGCGCTTCTACTCGATGAATGTGCTCTCGGCGGCGGGTTGGGGGCCCGCACACATTCTGGCTGGGGTGGCGATCGGGGCGACGTTCGTGGTGCTGGGCGCCGTCGCCGGACGCCTCGCGGTCATCGTCGCGATTCTAATCGTCCTCATCGGCCTCATCGTTTGGGTAATGCGGTACACCGTGCGGCGTCTGCCGTCTCTATGCGTATTTCGCGCAAGGAGGGCCAGCGTTTCACGGCAAGGCGGTCCACGGTTTCACACCATGTCGGTCCAGTGCGCGTGATGCAGAGCGTGATGACTTTCTCTCAGTGAGGGCGGTGGGTCAAGACCTCGCCGGTTATCCACGGGTCCGCGCGCGGGCTCACGATAGCCCGAGCGCGCGGGCCGGTGGATAACCGGAGGCGAGAGCGTTGATCGGAGCGCGGGGGGATTTTTAGGGTGGTTGGCATCTCAGCGAGCTCCTATAACGCCCCAGGAGCGGCGATCTCGGTTGACCCGGGGCTGTGGGTACCCCCGTTTTTCGTGTTCTTGGTCCGCAGCCCCTTGAGCTTGCGGATCGACTCCCCGCTCAAGTTCAGGTGATAGGCGTTGTGAACGACGCGATCCAAGATCGCATCCGCCAAGGTAGGATCGTCCAGGAAAGCATGCCATTGCTTGACGTCGAGCTGGCTGGTGATGATGGTGGCGGACTTGTCGTAGCGGTCATCGAGGATTTCCAGCAGGTCTCGCTTGCCCTGATCCGAGAGCGGGGCGATCGCGAAGTCATCGATCAGCAGCAGGTCCGCTCGGGCCAGGGCCCGCAGGAAGCTCGAGCGACGTTGGAAGGCATGGGCGCGGGCGAGCTCGTCGATCAGGCGTGGCAGACGGAAGCAGCGCACGTGGTAATTGGCGCGACAGGCCGCATGGGCGAGCGCGGCACCGATGAAGGACTTGCCGATGCCGGTGGGCCCGGTGATCAGGACGTTCAGGTGCCGGCCGATCCAGCCGAGGTCGCGCACGGTGGCGAGCAGTGCCGGCTCCAGATTGCGGTGGATGCGATGGTCGAGGTCCTCGAGGCAGGCCGGTTGCGGCAGGCCCGCCACGCGCAGCCGCAGTGCGAGGCGGCAGTTGTCGCGCTCGGCGAGCTCGTGTTGCAGCAGCAGACCCAAACGTTCCTCGAAGCGCAGCGCGCTCGCATCCGGGTCGCTCATCTGGCGTTCGAGGGCAGCGAGCATGCCATGGAGCTTGAGTTTTCCGAGCAGTTGCAGGAGCGGTTCGATCAACATGGGGTATCTCCTTCGAGGTTGATGGGCAGTTGGAAGTAATCCGCGCCGCGCACGTTCGGATGAACCCCGAGCGTGGAGCGAGCCGGATCGTGGGAAGGTGAGTCGGGACGCTTGATGAGCTCGGCGAGCGCCGTGTAGCCGTACAGACCCAGTTCCAGGGCCAGAGCGGCGGTGTGCTCGAGTTTTTGCGGGCTGAAGTCCTGCGCGAGCCGCAAGACCCCGAGGCTCTCGCGGATGACCTCCCCGGGATGGCGCTTGCGGCGCAGGAGCCGTTCGAGACACTGGCGGGTGGCGGGGCCTACGTGTTCGGCGCGCTCGAGGAGCTTGTCGATGCCGAGGGCGAGGTACGCGCGGTGCTCGGGCGGGCGATGCGCCTCGAGGGTGAGGCGCTGGTAGCGGCGTGTGGCGCGCAGGTGGCTGGCGATGAGCACACCGCGCTGGAAAATCTCCACCGTGTGAGCGGCGAGGCGGGCATCGACGTGCTGGCCGATCAGGCGATAATGAACCGAGTAATACGCACGCCCTACTTCGATGTGATGATCCGGATGGACGCGGGCGCCGAGTTTCCACTCGGCGTATTCATAGCGCCGCGCCGGCAGGGCTTGAGCGGCCGGCCGCTCCTCGCTCTCGAACACGCTCTGGCGGCTACCCTCGCGCTTCTGGAACGGCTCGGTGTTGATCGTGACGACGATCGCCGCGATCGCCGCATTGAGCTCCCCGAGCGAGAAGAACTGTCGGTCGCGCAAGCCCCCAAGCACTGCTCTCTCGGCCAGGAGTACTCCATTTTCTACGGCGGCCTTGTCGCGGGGCCGCCGCACGCGTGCGGGGAGCACCGCGAGGGAATAATGCTCGGCGAACTCTGCAAAAGAGCGATTAAACTCCGGGTCGTACCGACGTGCCTTCGTCACCGCCGTCGTGCAGTTGTCGGGCACGATGGCGCGCGGGGCGACGCCAAACGCCTCCAGTGCCCGCACGTGCGCACCGAGCCAGTCCGGGGATGTCTGCGTGCGAGTAGCCTCGGCGTAGAAGCGCGCGCTGTAGGGCCACACCGCCACGAACAACCACGCCTTCTGCACCGCCCCCGTGCTCGGATCGGTGAAGTGCGCCGGATCGCCGGCGTAGTCGACGAACAGCCGGTCCCCGGGGAGGTGGGTGAGGGAGAGCGTGACGCCGCGGCTGCCCCGCCACTGCTGGAACTTCACGCAAAAGGCGGTGTACTTCAGCCCCTCGGGATGCTGCGCCAGGTACTCGCGCCAGAGCTGCCGACGGGTAACGTGCTTGCGGCGCAGTTCCCGCTCGATCCACTCAAAATCCGGCGTCGGTTGCACCGCAACGCCCGGCTGCGGCCGCGGATAAAGCCGCGCATCGAGAGCCGCATCGTCGAGCTCCGCCGGCACCGGCCAGCCGACCCCCGCCCGCTCCGCGCGCCACAGGCAAATCTGCACGCTCGAGCGCGCGCAGCCGACACCGCGGGCGATCTCCCGCTCGCTGAACCCTTCGGCTTGCAGCCGTAAAATCTCTCGAATCCGGCGCACGGACAACCTCTCTTGGGCCACCTTCGATCTCCTTCGCTTGCGGAAAGGAGACCACGGTAGCCGTGGTTGCCCTGCATCCCGAACTGGACCGACATGCCGTGAAACGCTGGACCGACATGTCGTGAAACCGTGGACCGACATGGCCTGAAATCCTGGACCGACATGCCGCGAAACCGTGGACCGACATCGCGTGAATTACGCAGTCTCTAGCTGCGACCGGTCTGGAACGGTTGCGCGCATGGGCACAGCGCCGCAAGAGCTGGCTCGGCCGTTCGCTTCTCTCGATCCTCGATCCGTCCCGCAAGGAACTGCCGGGCTTGGCGCTCCTCGGGGCGATCCTGGTGGCAAGCCTGTGGCTGTTTCTCGGCGTGCTGCAGGACGTGCTTGCCGGCGATCCGCTCGTGCGGGCCAACGAGGCGGTGTTCCATTTTCTTC
>JBOHZT010000363.1:0-3413 GCA_050738535.1 Steroidobacteraceae bacterium | reverse complement strand
CGAGCTCGTCGTCGCCGACGATGAGCGCCAGCTTCGCGCCGCTGCGGTCGGCTCGCCGGAACTGAGTCTTGAGCGGGCCGCCGCCGAGATTGAGCTCGACACCGAGCTGCGGCAGCGCATCGCGCAAGGATTCCACTATTCTAATGCCCGCCGCTGCGGCGCGCTCGCCGCTCACGATCACGTACACGTCGGGGCGGCGAGCCTCGGGCTGCCGCTGCCCGAGGCGCAGCAGAGCAAGCGTCCGCTCGATCCCGAGCGCGAATCCCATCGCGGGCGCCCGCTCCCCGCCGAGCTCCGCGGTGAGCCCGTCGTACCGCCCGCCTGCACACACGGCATCCTGCGAGCCGAGCGCATCGGAGACCCATTCGAACACGGTGCGGCTGTAGTAGTCCAGGCCGCGCACGAGCCGCGGCGCGATCCGGTAGGCGATGCCCATCGAGTCGAGCAGCGCGCACAGCGCCGCGAAATGGGCACGCGACTCGGCGTCGAGATACTCCGTGAGCAGCGGGGCGGCCGCGATGAGCGGCTGCATCTCGGGATTTTTGCTGTCGAGGATACGCAGCGGATTACCCTCGAGGCGGCGGCGGCTGTCCGCATCGAGCTGGCCGAGATGACCGCGGAAATACTCGGTGAGCGCCGCGCGGTACTCGCGGCGCGATTCGGCGGTGCCGAGCGAATTGACGAGCAGGCTCACTTGTGTGATGCCGAGCCGCCGCCACAGCCGCGCGACGAGCGCGATGAGCTCGGCATCGAGATCGGGACCCGCGAATCCGATCGCCTCGACGTCGATCTGGTGGAACTGGCGGAACCGCCCCTGCTGCGGCTTCTCGTGCCGGAAGAGCGGACCGGTCGACCACAGCTTGTGGCGCTGGCCGCGCAGCATACCGTTCTCGACGGCCGCGCGAATGATGCCCGCGGTCATCTCCGGACGCAGCGTCAGACTCTCGCCACCCTGATCGGCGAACGTGTACATCTCCTTCTCGACTACGTCCGTGTACTCACCGATCGTCCGCCGGAAGAGTTCGGTGTGCTCGACGATCGGCACCCGCATCTCGGTGTAGCCGTACGACTCGAGCAGCTCCCGCGCGACCGCCTCGAGGTGCTGCCACAGCCCGATCTCGGCCGGCAGCACGTCGTTCATGCCGCGCACGGCCTGGATGTGCGTATTCGCCGTCATCGCTGGGGGTTCAGTCCGTCGGGGGAGGCACTCGACGCCTGCGAGATCGGCGGCTTCTCACCGGCCGCGGGAGTTCCGGGAGTTCCGGAAGTGCCGGAAGCCGCAGCTGTCGCGGGCGTCGCAGGCGCAGCGTGGGACGCAGCGCGTGGCGCGGCGAGCGGCGCCGGAGGCAGCGCCGAGACGATGCCGCCGCGAATCGGCCGCCGCCAACCCTTGGCGCTCCCGGCGATCCACCAGCCCGCGCCCACGAGCGCCGCGAGGATCACGAGAACGACGCCCACGCGCACGAGCGCGCCGGCCGCGCTCGGGCTCGCCGCCTTGGCGATGTGGGTGAGATCGGGTACGCGGGCCGCGTGCGCGCTGGCGCGGTAGAGCGCCTCGAGCGGCTCGACCGGCTCGCCGAGCAGGTCGGCGTAGTGGCGAATGTACCCGCGCACGAAGACGGGCGCCCCGACCTCGGCGAACCGGTCCGCCTCGAGCGCGAGGAGCGCCGCCGTATCGATGTGCAGGCTCTCGGCCGCCTCGATCGGGGCGAGTCCCGCCCGCTCCCGCGCGTCCTTCAGGCGCGCGCCGACGCCTGCGCGAGCTGCGGGACTTTCACTCTCGGCGCTCATGGCTCAGCCCTGCGGCTGGAGGGCCGGCGGCGTCGAGGCGAGCGCGCGCGCCTCGGCCGAGTGGGGAAAATCGCGGCGTAGCGTCCGCTCGTAGCGCCGTTCCGCATCCGTATCGCCCTGCGCGCGCGTGACGCGTACCGCGAGGCCGAGCAACTCCGGGGTAGCTGGGTAGCTCGCCATGAAGCGCTCGATGCGCGCACGCGCCGCCGCGAGCTTGCCGTGCGTCATCTCGAGATTGGCGAGCTGGAAGACGGCCTCGGAGAAGCTCGGCCGCAGCGCGATCGCGCGCTCGAGGTAGTGGGTCGCCTGCGTATCCTCGTGCACCGAGCGCAGGCACACGGCCGCGTTGGTATAGGCGGCCTCCGGCGTGGCGTAGAGCGGATCGTGCGCCGTCGCGAGCAGGCGCTTGACGCCCTGCGTCACGCGGTGCGTGCGGCACAGAAAGATCGCGTAGTTGTTGGAAACGTCCGGGTCGCGCGGCGCAAGCCGCATCGCGTCGTGGAACTCCTTTCCCGCTTGATCGGGCTCCCCGAGCCGCTCGTAGAGCAGCGCGAGCGCGCTGTGCACATCCGGATCGCGCGGATTCTCCTTGAGGGCGCGCAGGAGCTTGGCCTGCGCGGTCTCGAGCTCGCCCCGCTCCATGTAGGCGATGCCGAGCTGCACGTTGTACATCGCCGCCTCCTTGAGCTCCGGTTTCGGGCTCGGGGTCACCGGAATGGAGGAGACGAGTCTCGGTCGCGACGCGCAGGCCCCGAGCAGCGCGAGCGCGAGCGCCCCGACGAGCGAGCCGACCCAGGCGCATCGCGCGCTCATGGCGCCGCGGCCTCGGGTCGCAGGGCCTTCGCGCCGAGGCGTGCGGTCGTGCGATCGATCACGCGGCCCGCGAGCTGGCCGCATGCCGCATCGATGTCCTCGCCGCGCGTCCTACGCACCGTCGCGATGAGACCGCGCTCGAGCAGCGCGTCGCGGAAACGCACGATGCTCGCCTGCGGCGAGCGCCGGTAAGGCGTGCCGGGAAACGGATTGAAAGGGATGAGGTTGATCTTCGCGGGGTGGCCCGCGAGCAGCCGTGCGAGCCGCCGCGCCTGGGCCGGGGAATCGTTGACCCCGTCGAGCATCACGTACTCGAAGGTGACGCTGCGCCCGTTCTGCTCATCGATGTAGTGCCAGCAGGCCGCGAGGAGCTCCGCGATCGGATGCTTGCGGTTGATCGGCACGAGAGCGCTGCGCAGCTCGTCGTCGGGAGCGTGGAGGGAGACCGCGAGCGCGACGTTGGCGACCTTCGCGAGCCGGTAGATCTGCGGCACCAGCCCCGAGGTGGAGAGCGTCACGCGCCTGCGGGACAGATCGAAGGCCCGGTCATCGAGCAGGATCTCGAGCGCCGGGACGACATTGCGGAAGTTCGCGAGCGGCTCGCCCATCCCCATGAGCACGACGTTGGTGACGGCGCGGCTCGGCTCCGGACCCTCGCCGAGCCGCCGGGCGGCATCCCCGGCGGCGAGCTCGCGGCCCGCGAGCCACACCTGCCCGACGATCTCGGCGGTCGTGAGATTGCGGTTGAAGCCCTGCATGGCCGTCGCGCAAAAGGAGCAGTCGAGCGCGCACCCGACCTGCGAGGAGAT
>JBOHZT010000362.1:0-3418 GCA_050738535.1 Steroidobacteraceae bacterium | reverse complement strand
TGCGCGCGTAGAGATCGCTCACCGCCGCGGCCGTCGCGGCATTGACGCTGAACAGCCGCCCGGGAACGTACTGCGCCGAGCGCAGCTCACCCGCCGCGGGCATGTGGATCCGATGGTAGTCCCCCGGGGCGAGATACAATGTCGCGTAGGCGCCCCCCGCGAAGCGCTCCGCGGCTGCTCGCGAGGCGAGCAACGCATCGAGCCGGTAGGAGCGACCTTTCGCCTGGACGAGCGTGAGGCGGTCGAGGTAGCCGATCTCGGAGACGGCGCCATCGACCGGGGACACGACGGTGCGCACATCCGGGTCGACCTGCCGGGCGCCGGGACGCAGCGCGCGGGTGAAGAACTCATTGAAGCTGCCGTAGCGCCGCGCGTCCGGCTCGGCGGCGTCGCTCATCCGCGGATGAAAGCCGCGCACGAATGCCCCGATCAGCGCGTTCTTGACGGGCGCGCAGCGCACACGGGCGAGGCGGTGCGCGATCCGCGAGAGCAGGTGCTGCGGGAGTAGGCGCTGCAGCGCCGCGAAGCACCGCGCGCCGATCGGGGTCGGGGCGGGGGTCGAGCCGGGGCTCGAGTCGCTGGAGGCAGGGGGACGGACCCGGGAGGACGCAGACATCAGGAAATTATCCCACAAGCGGCGCGCCCGGCCGGGGTGCACCGCGCCGCATGCACTGCGCCGGGCAGCATTGCGCCGAGCGGCGCGAGCCATGTCCGTCGGCGAGCTGATCACGCTCGGCGCGCGCCGGCTCGCCCGCGCGCGCGTGCACTTCGGCCATGGGACCGACAACGCGCACGACGAATCGGCTGCGCTCGTGCTGCACGCCCTCGGGCTGTCGCACGGCTCGCCGCGGCTGCGCTCGCGGGTGTCGGCCAGCGCAGCCGCCGAGGCGCTCGCGCTCGTCGCGCGGCGCATCGAGGAGCGGGTTCCCGCGGTCTACCTCACGGGGAAAACCTGGTTCGCAGGAATCGAGCTGCGCGTGGACCGCCGCGTGCTCATCCCGAGATCGCCGCTCGCCGAGCTCATCGAGCGCCGCTTCGCGCCGTGGATCGAGGCGTCCCGCGTGCGCTCGGTGCTCGATCTCGGGACCGGGAGCGGCTGCATCGCGATCGGGTGCGCCCTCGCGTTCGGGACGGCGGCCGTCGATGCGTCGGATATCTCCGCGGAGGCGCTCGCCGTTGCGCGGATCAACGTGCGCAAGCAGCGGCTCGGGCGGCGCGTGCGCCTCGTCGAGTGCGACCATTTCCGCGGGCTCGAGGGGCGCCGCTACGATATCATCGTCAGCAATCCGCCCTACGTGGGCGCGCGCGAGCTGGCGGCGCTGCCTCCCGAGTACACGCGCGAACCGCGGCTCGCGCTCGCGGCAGGTCGGCAGGGTCTGCGCTCGGTGCGCGCTATCCTGCGAGGGGCGGGCGCGCATCTCAGGCCGGGCGGCATCCTCGTGGTCGAGGTGGGCAACACGGAGCGTGCGGTGCGGCGCGCCTTTCCTCGAGTGCCATTCACGTGGCTACAATTCGAGCGCGGCGGCGGGGGGGTGTTCCTTCTCACGGCCGAGCAGCTTCATCGCGAGTGACCGCGGCATGTCCGGCAACACCTTCGGCAAGCTCTTCACGGTGACGACCTTCGGCGAGAGCCACGGTCCGGCCATGGGCTGCATCGTCGACGGCTGCCCTCCGGGACTGCCGCTCGAGGCGCCGGACATCCAGGTGGACATCGATCGGCGCCGAACGGGCACCTCTCACTTCGTGAGCCAGCGGCGGGAGAGCGATGCGGTCCGCATCCTCTCTGGGGTGTTCGAGGGGCAGACCACGGGGACGCCCATCGGGCTGCTGATCGAGAACACCGACGCCCGCTCGCGCGACTACGAGAAGATCAAGGACCGCTTCCGACCCGGGCATGCCGACTACGCGTACCAGCAGAAATACGGGCTGCGCGATTACCGCGGCGGTGGCCGTTCTTCGGCTCGCGAGACGGTCATGCGCGTCGCCGCGGGCGGCATCGCGCGCAAGTATCTCGCCCATCGGCTCGGCGTGCGCATCCACGGCTACCTGAGCCAGATCGGGACGTTGCGCCTCGAGGCGATCGACCCGGAGTTCGCCTACCGCAATCCGTTCTTCTGCCCGGACCCGGAGCGCATCGCCGAGCTCGAGGCGCTCATCTGGAGCCTGCGCAGCGCCGGGGACTCGATCGGCGCGCGGGTCACGATCCGCGCGACGGGAGTGCCGCCCGGGCTCGGCGAGCCGGTTTTCGACCGTCTGGACGCCGACATCGCCCGTGCGATGATGAGCATCAATGCCGTGAAGGCGGTGGAGATCGGGGCGGGGACGCACGCGACGGAGCAGCGGGGCAGCGAGCACCGGGACGAGCTCACCCCCGGCGGGTTCACCAGCAATCACGCGGGAGGCGTGCTCGGGGGCATTTCCTCGGGGCAGGAGATCGTGACCCACGTGTCGCTCAAGCCCACCTCGAGCATCCAGATCCCGGGCAGGACGATCGATCTCGACGGCCAGCCGGCCGAGATCGCCACGACGGGGCGCCACGACCCTTGCGTGGGGTTGCGGGCGGTGCCGATCGCCGAAGCGATGCTCGCGCTGGTGCTGATGGACCACTATCTGCGCCACCGCGCCCAGAACGCGGACGTGAAGTCCCGGACGCCGGTGATCTGAAGGGTTCGCCCGGGGCACCGAATTCCGCGGAATGCGGCGCGTGTCACAGTTCCGGCCGGCGCCTGGGCCCCGCGGTGGGCCGTGGCAGCCGCCGGGCAGCGAACCGCGACACAGTTTATGTCGGACGGATACGGGAAGATATGTCGTACGAGCGCGGGCCAGTCCGAAGGGGTCGTCCGTAAGCCGTGCGCTCACCGGTCTGTTTTCAAAGGCGTTCTGTAGAGCCGATGCTTCTCGGGGAGTCGTGATGGTTGCCAAACCCGTAAGGTGGGCGCTCGCCGGTCTGCTGGCCTGCCCGTCGCTCGCACTCGCTCTGGGCCTCGGGGACGTGCATCTGCATTCGACGCTCGATGCGCCGCTGCGCGCGACGATCGAGCTGGTGGGTGCGACGCCGGACGAGCTGCAGAGTCTGAAGCCGCAGATCGCCGCGCGCGGGCTGTTCGTGCAAAACGGCCTCAACTGGTCCCCCTTCCTCGCGGACGTGAAGGTGACCGTGACCCACGGGCCAAATGGGCACGACGTCCTGGAGCTTCGGTCCACGAAGTCCGTGACGCAGCCCTTCCTCACGATGCTGATCGAGCTCGACTGGGATCGCGGGCGGGTCGTACGTGAGTACGACCTGCTCTTCGACCCTCCTGTCTACACCCCGCAGCAGACGGCGGCCGCGCCCTCGATCGCGGCGCCCGTGTCCGGCAGCTCGGCGCGTGAAGGCGCGGTCGAGCGCGCTCCCGCGCGCGCGTCGACGGCCCCCGCC
>JBOHZT010000361.1:0-3434 GCA_050738535.1 Steroidobacteraceae bacterium | reverse complement strand
CGACCGCCACCCCGTAGCGGCCCTGGGCGACGATGATGTCGCCTGCCTCGGTGCGCTTCGCGCCTGAGCGCCGCCCGCGGTGAATGCGATACACAAGATCATGCTGTGATGCGCCGAATGGCTGGCGTCGACACGCGTCCTGCCCTAGCGCGTGCCATGGCGGTTACAGCACGAGAACATTCCTCGGAGTGGCATTCCGAACCGCAGCAATAGGGATGCCGCGATCGAACGTGACCAGCACCCCGTCATGCCTCACGGCGAGACCGAGGAGGTAGACGTCCGTAATCTGCCTCGGACCATGAATTCGAGCTGCATCGAATGCGCTCGCATCAAGGAGGCTCGACTCGTCCGCCCAGAATTTGTGGACCGGTTGATTGCATGCGTCGGCCAGGCGATTGACGAGAGCTTGAACCGGCAGCGGATTCGGATAAGAGGGATTCGACATGATCCGTACGCACCCGTTCTGAGTGATCGGGCACGATGCCCAACCCTCTTGCGCGTGCGCGACGAACCAACTCAACGCCGTCTGGTGCGATACATGATCGCTATCCAGCAGCGCGATCAGCACATTGACATCGAGCAGTGCTCGCACCGCTTTCTCCGAGTGCAATTTCGAGGCTCGGTCGGCGAACCTTAGCCGCGATCGACACGCGAGCTGGCCGCGTCAGTAGGCGTCGTCCTCTCCGAGGCGGTCGATCAGCTCATCCGTCACGAGACCGCCACGCGAGGCGAAGGGTCGCAGACCGTAGACGGCCTTCGGCTCTTTCACCTCTCGTTCCAGCGGGGCCGTCAAGGCTCGCCGAGCGAGCTCCGAGATCGTTTGCCCTACCGTTTTCCGCTCGCGCCGAGCACGCTCCTTCGCCGCTTGGAGGACATCGTCCGCAATATCGAGGGTGGTGCGCATGCACTAGATGTTAACGCATCTCGCATCAGAAGTCACGCCGTGGTGCGTGCAGCGAAGCCTGGAGCGCGTATGCCCGCCAGCAGGCGGCCAAGCATTAGGCTGGCGCTCGCCGCTCAGCTGCGGAAGAGTCGATGGCCGAATCGATAGCGGCGGCGGGCGAGAATTCGAACGCGCTCGAACTCGCCATGCATGGGGTTCAGCAGGACGTTGCGATCGGTTCCGCTGTGAATTGACGGTACGCGCAGCGCGGCGCTTCGGACCGAGAATCTCGACGCAGGGAGGCGGTCGGGCAGTGGCTCAGGACGTCGCCGATGTCGCGTCCGGCGAGGCGCGCAGGCCCGCGTCCTCCGCAGCGAGTCGGCTGATCGCGGACCAATCGACGTTCTCGTTGCCGTGGGCGAGCAAGGTCAGGAACCGGTCGCGCAATACACTCCCGAACGGCAGCGGGACGCGCAGCTCTTCCGCGGCCTCGAGCGCGAGACGTACGTCCTTGTGCCCGAGCGGCGCAGCGAAGCCCGCCGGCTCGAACTTCTCGCTCGCGATCAACTCGCCATAGGTACGGTAGAGCGGACAATTGAAGAGCGTCGAGGTGAGGAGATCGACGTACTGCCGGCGGTCGACTCCGGCCTTTGCGACGAGCGCCAGAGCCTCCCCGAGCGACTCGATCACGGAGGCAATCAGGAAGTTGCCGCTCAGCTTCACCAGATTGGCGACCTTCGCAGTCTGCGAGACGGTGAATGTTCGCTGGCCGATCGCGGCGAATAGCGGCGCAGCCGCCTCGAGCGCTGGCGGCTCGCCTGCCGCGACGACGAAGAGCTGGCCCGCCGCGGCCACCTCCGGGCGCCCGAATACCGGAGCGGCGATGAAGCGCTGACCGGCTCGCGAGTGTTTCTCGGCAAGCTTTCCGGACAGGGCGACGCTCACCGTGCTCGAAGAGACATGGAGCGCGCCCACCGGCAGGCTCTCGATGATGCCTCCGGGTCCCAGGGCCGTGTGCTCGACGGCCGCATCATTGGCCAACATCGTGATCACGGCCTCGCCTCGGCACGCTTCCGCGACGCTCGATGCGACGTGCGCTCCCCGTGCGGCGAGTGCTTCCGCCTTGGCGGCCGTGCGGTTGTAGACGGTCAACTCGTGACCGGCCTTGAGGAGATTCGCCGCCATCCCGGCGCCCATCCGTCCGAGTCCAATGAGTCCGACTTTCATGATCTCGCTCCTTCCGCTCAATCGTCGATGGCCTGATAGACCGACGTGCAGAAGTCCGGACGGATTCCCGTCGGGGATGGCCCGAACGCCATCCGCTGCGCCATGAGAATTGCGACCAATTGCTCGCGGGGATCCGTGACCCATGTGGTATCGAATGCCCCACTCCAGCCGAACTGTCCCGGCGACGTGGCGATGCTGTCGCGCCGGATTACCACTGAGACCCCGAAGCCCCATCCGTGGCTCTCGAAATAGCCCGGGAAAAAGACGGCACTCGCCCGCTGATCCGCCGTGAGCTGGTCGGTGGTCATCGTCTCGATGGAATGGCGCGCGAGGATGCGCTCAGTACCGAGCCGGCCTCCGTTCAGCAGCATCAGCCCGAACGCGTGGTAATCGTCGATGGTCGATAGCAGGCCGCCGCCGCCGGACGGGAAGACGGGTGGACGGGACCATGCGCTGCTCTTCGGATCGTCGATGAGCTCGAGTTCTCGAGTCCGCGGGTGGATGCGATAGCACGCCGCCAGCCGATCGAGCTTCGCCTGGGGCACGCTGAAAGCGGTGTCCTGCATGCCGAGGGGGTCGAAGATGCGCTCCTTCAAGAAGGTCCCGAACGGCTGATCCGCGGCGCGCGCAACGAGCACCCCGAGCACGTCCGAGCCAGTGTGATACATCCAGCGCTCGCCCGGCTGATACATGAGCGGCAGTGATCCGAGACGCTTGATCCACTCGTCTGGCGCGTGCGGCGGCGCGGGGTTGAGTGACTGGATCTGCGTTTCCGCAATGGCCTTGCCGATCGGGGAGGCATCCCGGGGATCGAGGATCATGCCGAACCCCATCCGAAAGGTGAGCAGGTCGCGGACGGTGATGGGCCTGCGCGCCGGTACCGTCGCATCGAGCGGACCATCGATGCGCTCGAGCACCCGGCGGCCACTGAGCTCGGGCAGCAGCCGATCCACGGGCTCGTCGAGTCTCAATTTGCACTCCTCCACGAGAATCATCGTCGCGACGGCCGTGATGGGCTTGGTCATGGAAGCGATGCGGAAGATCGTGTCGCGGCCGATCGGGTCCGCGCCGCCCAGGATCTTCGCGCCGATCGCATCGACGTGAACGTCGCCACGGCGGCTCACCAGCGTGACGATGCCCGGCACCTCGCCGGCCTCGACGTACCCTGCCATTACGCCATGCAGGCGGCCCAGCCGGGCCTTCGATAGACCGGAGCTCATCGTCTTAGTCTCCTCTCGAGGACCCTGGGGAGCTCGATCATAGCGCAGCGCCGCCGGCCTGCAGGGCCCTCACGGCGGCGCGAACGTCACCTTGCCGTTCACGA
>JBOHZT010000360.1:0-3450 GCA_050738535.1 Steroidobacteraceae bacterium | reverse complement strand
CGGTTGCGGGGAACGATCGCAGAAGTCTCTTGGACAGACTGATCAAGGGCGCGCAGCCAGTCACGGATGAGTTTCTGAAACTCCGCGTAAATCGGCACGCGACCGAAGTGCAGTGGCAAACCCCGCGGACTCATATTCAGGACTCGCCGTACGCAAGCTCAATGAAGGGACTTTTCGAAGTCTGGAAGTCTGCCCGCTCGAGAAGGTACCTGAGGTCGACAACATCGACGTTTCGGGCCCCGCCGACGAACAGATCAACCCGGCTTGGGAGCAGGTGACGGCGCGGCGGGTACTCATAGCTGAGCCCGTGATCGTTCCCGGCGCTGTACACGCCATCGTGGTTACGGAATACGCCGCGCGCGTCGCCGACGCCGCGGTGCGCGGGGCTTTGACCGTCGATCTCCGGACCGGCTGCGAAGAAGCCAGCAATGACCGCGGGACATTCCACAGCGTGAGTTGGTGCCGAGCTTCCAAGTTATAGTGGTGGCCAGGGGCGGAATCGAACCACCGACACGCGGATTTTCAATCCGCTGCTCTACCAACTGAGCTACCTGGCCGCCGATGGAGGGGCGCGTATTTAACCGAGCTTCCCGCCGGCGCGTCAAGCAACGCCGCGCCTAAGTTCTTGATTTACCCCAGCCGGGCGATTTGCGCGACCTGTATCCGGCTTAGGCTGCCTGCCCGCGCCCCGAGCTCGGCTGTACAGGTGCGAAGTCGCCCGTCCCGGTCAGCGGCCCCTCGTTCCCCTTCGGCAAACGCCAATATCAGCCCAGCTCGCCCGCGGAACGTGCCACAGCGATACCCCCGCCTCACCCCTGCTCCGCACCCCTCGGCTCCGAGTGCGCCCATCGCTCATAGCAATCCAGATGCAAGTTGAGCACCGGACTCCCCGCCCCCGCGGAAAGCTCCACCTCGTACTCGACCTGATCGGACTCGATCGGGCGGTGGCACAGATCGCAGAGCTCGCCGCTCCCGTGTCCTGCCCACGTGCGCCCCGGCTTGCGATACGAAACGGAGTCCGACTCGAGAGCCGCGGAGTCGGAAAGCTTGTGCGCGATCCCCATCACTCACACCTCCTGGAGCGGTTCCAGTCCGCCGCACGGCATGTCGAACGCTGGCTTGTGAGAGACCTTCGCCGGCCCGCCTGAGTTCCATAATGTGGCGAGCGTGGCTGTTCGCGCAATGTCTCAGGATGGCGTCAGGCGCGCAGCGCGGCGAGCGTCCGCGAGTGGCGACACTGGCGGCTCGAATGGTGCCATTTGCGGCCGTGGCGCCGCGAGCAGATCAATCCTGCGGCTTCGAGCCTTCGGGAGACTTGGGCCCTTCAGGAGGCTTGAAGCCTTCCGGCGCCTGCGCGCCGCCGCCGAACAGGAATTTCTCCATCTCCGTCTCGAGGAACTTGCGGGCCTTGGGCTCGATCGGCGTCAGCCGATATTCGTTGATCAGCATCGTTTGATGCTCCTGCCAGCTGCCCCAGGCTTCCCTCGAGATGCTTTCGTACACGCGCTTGCCGAGCTCGCCCGGATACGGAGGCCGATCGAGGCCGGGAGCTTCCCGTTTCAAATACGCGCACTGGATCGTTCGGGCCACGGTTCAAACCTCTTACTGTGTCTCTGAGCGCTCGAGCTGTTCGAGCTGTTCGAGCTGTTCGAGCAATGTGCGCACCGGCGCAGGCAATCCGATCGGGATCGCTTGCCGCGCATCGTACCAGACCTCGTCCGGCGCATCCGCGACGCCGGCAGGGCCTGCACATTCCAGATACAGCGGCGTGATGGTCAAATCGAAATGGGTGAACGCATGCTCGATCTGCCCGAGCGGCCGCATGCGCGCGAGCGCGGACGCTGACACCGACTCGCCCGAGCGAGCCGCTCTCAGGTGCCGCACCGCGAAGGCGCCCGCGCTCTCAACGTCCTCGAATTCCGGCAGGCACCACAGCCCGCCCCATATCCCGCTCGGCGGCCGCCGCGTGAGGAGCACGCGGCCATCCTCACGCGCCGCAAGAAGCATGAACGTGTGACGCGCGCCCCGCCGCCGCGCGGTCCGTGCGGCGGGGAGCTCGTGCTGGCGACCAGTGTGCCGCGCCTCACACCGGTCCTCAAGAGGGCAGCCGGCGCACAGCGGCCTGCGCCTCGTGCACACCGTCGCCCCGAGATCCATGATCGCCTGCGTGTAGGTCGCGACGCCGGACTCGGGCGTGCACTCCTCCGAGCGCTGCCAGAGGTCCGCATTCACCGTGCTTTGCGACGGATCACCTTCGATCCCGAAGAAACGGCACAGCACACGCCGCACGTTGCCGTCGAGGATCGCATGACGTTCGCCGCGGCTCAGTGCAAGGATCGCACCGGCCGTGGAGCGGCCGATGCCCGGCAGGCTCGCCACCTCCTCGAAGCGCTCGGGAAACTCGCCGCCGTGTTCCTCGACGACGCGCACGGCCGCGCGGTGCAGATTGCGCGCGCGGGCGTAGTAGCCGAGCCCGGACCACAAGCCGAGCACTTCGTCGAGGGAGGCAGCAGCGAGCGCGCGGACATCCGGGAAGCGCTGCATGAAGCGCTCGTAGTAGGGGATGACCATGGCGACTTGCGTCTGCTGCAGCATGATCTCGGAGATCCAGACGCGGTACGGCGTCTGCTCGCGCTGCCACGGCAGATCGTGGCGGCCGCAGCGGCCGTGCCACTCGATCAGCGCCCGGGCGAAATCCGTTCCTGCGCCGCGGCTCGTCTCGCTCGCGGCCTCAGAGCCCAATGGCGACCGTCTTCAGCTCGGTGTAGGCCTCGATGCCGGCGCGCCCGCCTTCGCGTCCGAGTCCCGACTGCTTGTAGCCGCCGAACGGCAACGGCTGCTCGCGCCCGCCGCCGTTGATCGTGATCGTGCCGGCCTGGATGCGCCGGGCGAGCCCGTGGGCCGCCGCGAGATCACGCGTCCAGATGCTCGCGGCGAGACCGTACGAGGTGTCGTTGGCGAGCTGCGCCACGCGGTCGAGCTCGCTCGGATCGTCGAACGGCATCGCGCACAACACCGGCCCGAAGATCTCGTCCTGAAAGACGCTCATCGTCGGCTGCACCTTGGCGAGGAGCGTCGGCTCCACGAAGAAGCCCTCGCGCTCGATGCGCTTGCCGCCGGTCACGACCTCCGCGCCGTCGCCCGCGCCCGCCCCGATGTAGCTCATCACGCGATCGAGCTGCTTCGCGGAGATGATCGGGCCCATGTCCGTGTCGAGCGCGGTTCCCGGTCCGACCTTCACCTTGCGCGCGCGCTCCGCGAACCCCTGCACCACGCGGTCGAATACCTTCCTCTGCGCGAAGAGCCGCGTGCCCGCGGCGCAGTACTGCCCGGTCTTGAAGAAAATCGTCTCCGAGGTCGCCCGCGTCGCCGCCTCGATGTCCGCATCCGCGAAGATGACGACCGGCGACTTGCCGCCGAGCTCGAGCGTCACCCGCTTCATGTTGACCG
>JBOHZT010000359.1:0-3453 GCA_050738535.1 Steroidobacteraceae bacterium | reverse complement strand
CGCGAGTGCGAGCAGGTCGTCGAACACGAGCATCTCGCCGTGCATCTCGCCGTGCAACCCGCTGGGTATCTGGCCGTGTGTCGGGCTGCGCGGCTCATCCGCCCCGCCGTGGGCGCACTTCCTGCGTCGCTCGGTCTCGCGCCCCTTGCCGGTGCGGACGAGCGCAGCTTGCACGCCAGCCCGGGCCGCGGCCTCGAGATCGCGGCTATCATCGCCGACGACCAGCGTCACGGCGGCTGGAATGCCGGACTCGGCGATCGCCCTCTCGATGAGCCCGGGGGCGGGCTTGCGGCACCCGCAATCGGCGTCCGGCGCGTGCGGACAAAAGTAGACCGAATCGATGCCGCCGCCTGCCGCTGCCGCCTCCAATCTCATCCGCTCATGGATTGCCGCAAGCTGCTCCAGGGTCATCAGGCCCCGACCGACGCCCGACTGGTTGGTGGCGACACACAGGCGGATTCCGGCGCGGCGCAACGTCGCAAGCCCCTCCAGCGACCGGGGGAGCCAGCGAAAGTCCTCCGGATCGAGCACATAGCCCGCGGCGGGCGGCTCACGATTGAGGACGCCGTCCCGGTCGAGGATGAGGTGGCGGTATACCATTGATTCTCGGAATCTTTCCGGCCGCGCTTCCGCTGGCACTGCCAGTCGCGGGCGCAAGGGCCGCGCCGAGCTGCTAGTTTAGCGTCGGTCAGGCCGCCACGGCTTCCTTCGAAGCGCGAGGATCAGCAGAATGTGTGGAATCGTGGGTGCGATCGCCGAGCGCAACGTCGTGCCGATCCTCATGGAGGGTCTGCGGCGGCTCGAGTATCGAGGCTATGACTCGGCCGGGGTTGCCATTGTGGACGGGCAGCAGCACCTCACGCGGCTGCGCGCCGTCGGTAAGGTGCGCGCGCTCGAGGATGCCCTCGGGCGCGATCCGCCGCACGGAAAGCTCGGCATCGCCCACACGCGCTGGGCCACTCACGGCGAGCCGAGCGAGCGCAACGCGCATCCGCACGTGTCGCGGGACGGCCTCGCGATCGTCCACAACGGCATCATCGAGAACCACGAGGAGCTGCGCGCCGAGCTCACGCGAGGCGGTTACGAGTTCGCGTCGGAGACTGACACCGAGGTCATCGCGCACCGCATTCATCACCATCTGCGAACCGTAAGCGACCTGTTCAAGGCAGTGCGCGCCACGGTTGCGGAGCTCGAGGGCGCCTACGCGCTCTCCGTGGTGAGCGCGAGTGATCCGGACCGCATCATCCTCGCGCGCGAGGGCTGCCCCGTCGTGATCGGGCTTGGCGTCGAGGAGAATTTCGTCGCTTCGGACGTGGCGGCGCTCCTGCCGGTGACGCGCCGGTTCATGTTCCTGGAAGAGGGCGACGTGGCGGAGGTTCGCCGCGACGGCGTGAAGATCATCGATCGGGACGGGAACGTCGTCGCGCGTGAAGTGCGCGAGAGCGAGCTATCTGCCGACGCCGCGGAGAGGGGCCCGTACCGCCACTTCATGCTGAAGGAGATCCACGAGCAGCCGCGCGCGGTGGCGAACACGCTCGAGGAGCGCGTCGCGAATGGCAGGCTCCTCGAAGCCGCGTTCGGCCCCGCGGCATCCGAGGTCTTCCGGCGCGCCGAGCACGTCCACATCGTCGCGTGCGGTACCAGCTATCACGCGGGCACGGTTGCGCGCTATTTCATCGAGCAGATCTGCAAGATCCCCTGCGCGATCGAGATCGCGAGCGAGTACCGCTACCGCAGCCCGCTCGTGCCGCGGAACTCGCTCTTCGTGACGATCTCACAGTCCGGCGAAACCGCAGATACGCTCGCCGCGCTGCGCCTCGCGAAGCAGGCCGGCTATCTCGCCTCGCTCGCGATCTGCAACGTGCCCGAGAGCTCGCTCGTCCGCGAGTCCGAACTCGTGCTCCTCACGCGCGCGGGCCCGGAGATTGGCGTCGCCTCGACCAAAGCCTTCACCACTCAGCTTGCCGGGCTCGGCCTGCTGGTGGTCGCACTCGCGAGGCATCGCTCGGCGGACGCCGAACGCGAACGCGGACTCGTCGCGCGGCTCACGGAGCTGCCCGGCCTCCTCGAGAGAACCCTCGAGCTCGACCCCGTCGTGCACAGGCTCGCCGAGCGCTTTGCCGAGAAACGGCATGCGCTCTTCCTGGGCCGCGGCGCGTTGTACCCCATCGCGATGGAGGGGGCGCTCAAGCTGAAGGAAATCTCCTACATCCACGCGGAGGCGTATCCGGCCGGGGAGCTCAAGCATGGCCCGCTCGCGCTGATCGACGCGGAGATGCCCGTGATCGCCGTCGCGCCGAACAACGATCTGCTCGAGAAGCTCAAATCCAATCTCATGGAGGTCCGTGCCCGCGGCGGCGAGCTCATCGTCTTCGCCGATCCGGAGGCCGGCTTCACGGACGGCGACGGTGTCACGGTGATCAACATGCCGAAGCGCACCAGCTACTTCCAGGCGCCGGCCGTCTACACGCTCCCCTTGCAGCTGCTCGCATATCACGTCGCGGTGTTGAAGGGGACGGATGTCGATCAGCCGAGGAATCTGGCGAAGAGCGTGACGGTGGAGTAGACGCCGAGCGTCCACAAATTCCGGTGTGCGCCCGAATTAAAGGCGGCATTTCCCCCTTCGAGGTCTTAGTGGACGAGCGCGCCGTTGACCCGCGGGACCTGCCGGCGGTCAAAGTGCCCCACCACCGGGAGGCACTGACACGCTGGGCTCGAGGCCTCGGCATCGATCCCGAACTCGCGTGGGCCGTCCGCGAGCAGTGCATCGAGGCACTCTCTCGCCCGAGCGGACCGTCGTCATTCGCCTGCGGCGCAACATGAATCGCCGCCTCGACCGGTAGGACGTCCATGCTTCTCATCGTCGGGACGATTCGACTACCTCCCGAGAACGTGCGCCACGCTCGGGCCGCCATGGAGCGTATGGTCCTCGCAAGTCGCGCGGAAGATGGGTGCCCTGAGTATTCCTATTCCGAGGACGTTCTGGAGTCCGGATTGATTCGCGTCCAAGAGCTTTGGCGAGATCAGTTCTCACTCGATAGGCATTGGGATTCGACGCACATTGCCGAGTGGCGCGCGCAGTGGCCGGCCCTGGAGATCACCGACCGGAACTTGCAGTGCTACCAGGTCTCCGGACCCACCCGCGCCTGATGAACACGCGGCGATCGACCATGACAGCGCTGACGCCACAGCCGCAATTTCCGCGGGCTCTGTTATGCCGGAGCGGTGGACAGGCTGCACGAGCTACTGCTCGAGGATCGGGACCGGGCCAACCGTGAGGATCGCCCCGGCGAGCCGGCTTTGTTCTGTCTGCCTGGTGATGAGGAGAAGCGTAAGGACCCCGGCAACCCCGTGCTTCTCGGATTGACATAAGCGCGGGATGCTCTCGGTCGCGGCGATGCGCCGCGTTTGGAGAGCGCGATGAGCACGAAGCATGATGATCTGACGCCGGCC
>JBOHZT010000358.1:0-3474 GCA_050738535.1 Steroidobacteraceae bacterium | reverse complement strand
GAAGCGCAGCTGGCACGTCAGTAAACAATAATCAACCATCGTAGCCGGCGACACCATTCGAAATGCCGGCCCGGGAGGCTCAGGCGTGTATTTGCGAAGGGACTCGACGTGCCGCGCGAGGAGTCTTGGTATCGCGGCAGTGTTCTTGGGGACGATGGGCTTTGCGTGTCTCGCAACGGCACAGCAGGCGCCGGTGAGTCCTCCGGGCGGAGTCCTACCTCCTACCCCGCAGAGCACCAAGCCCTCCATTCCGACGCCCGCCGCCCCGCTGGTCATTCCGGGCGTCAACGAGCGGCCGCTCGGAGTCACACAGGGTCCACGGATCGTGGTCAAGGCCTTTCGGCTCGCGCATGCAGTTGATCTGCCGAAGTACGGTGTGCGCGTTTCGCAGGCTCGAAAGATCCTGCACGAGGCCTTGAGCAAGCAGCCAGCCCAGGGCTATACGGTCAACCAGCTGCAGGCGATCGCCGGACGGGTCGCCGACTATTACCACGGCAAGGGGCTCGTGCTGGCGCAGGCGTTCGTACCTGCGCAAAAGGTCGTCGACGGAACGATCGTCGTCGAGGTCCTGGTGGGCAAGCTCGGGACGGTGAAGGTAGTGGGCAACCGGTGGTATTCCACCCGCACCCTGGTGCGTCCCTTCAAGCATTTACTCGACCAACCCATCGACAAGGATGCGATCGAGTCGGCGCTGCTCACCGTGAGCGGCTATCCCGGGGTCAGCGCGTTCGGAGTGCTCGGCGCCGGGCGGGAACTCGGCACGTCCGACCTCACGGTGCGAGTCCAGAGCGTCAAGCGGATCGATCTCGACTTCTCGGTCGACAACGAAGGGGTCGCCGTCTCGGGTCAGTATCGGACCCAGGTGGGGGTCACGGTGAACGACCCGCTCGGCATGGCCGACCAGCTGCGGCTTTCGGGGCTGTACGAATTCGATCCGGCGGACGGCTCGGAGCACGGAGTCTACGGCGGCGGGGCGTATTCGGTGCCGATCTTCTCGCCGCGCGACTTCCTGCAATTCTCCTATTTCACCAATGCCTATGTCGTGGGCGGGCTGCCTGCGGATCTCGAGTTGCTGAATCCGCAAGGCACCGCGTCGACCGGCGAGCTCGGGTATCTGCACGACTTCGCGCCGAGTCGCCTCGGCTCCGCGAGCCTCGGCCTGGCTTTCGACGTGAAGCGTGCGTCGTTCAGGGCTAACGGCGTCGAGCAATTCAGCGACAAGCTCAGCACGGTGCACGCCGATTTCAATTGGAGTCGAATCGATACCCGGTTCAACGGCGTGAATCAGGTTCTGATTTCCTACGAGCACGGATTCAAGAGCCTGCTCGGTTCGCTCGGCGACTACGATCCGGATGCGATGCCGCGCGCGAGCCGCGCGGGGGCCACCGGCGAGTTCAACAAGGAGCTGATCTCGCTCCAGCGCCTGCAGCGCATCTCCTCCGGCCTGTCGCTGCTCCTGCGCGCTCAGGGGCAGAATACGAGCGATCCGCTGGTCTCGCTCGAGCAGTTGTCGCTCGCAGGGCCCGACGCGGTACGCGCCTATCCCGTCGCCGATGTGCTCATGGACAAGGGCGCCATCGGGACGGCCGAGCTCATCGTGGGCGCTCCCGGGTTCGCCAAGCGGCCCGCGTTCGGCAATCGCACCTGGGGACAGGAGCTGCAGTTCTCGCTCTTCGTGGATTATGCGGCGGGCTGGCTCAACGACTACATACCGGGCGCGAGCGCGACTTCCCGGTATGTCAACCTCGGCGGCTGGGGCGGGGCGGTCCAGTTCAACTGGCCCGGTCGAATCTTCGCGCGGATCGACGTCTCGACCCCGATCACGGCGAGGTCACCGGGCAATGGACGCGATCCGCAGTATTTCTTTCGATTGGGCGTGAGCATGTAGCGTCGCCAAGAGCGCGGTCTCGATGGCCACGCGGGCGGGGGGGGTAGAGTCGGGATGGTCAAAAAAACCAGTCGTCCGTCCGGTCGCATACGGCGGGGGGCGTCCACAGCGGCGATCGCGGCGGCCATCGCCGCGGCAATCGCAATGGGCGCCGTGCCTGCGGTGCTCGCCGGGCCGCGTGGCGGCGTCGTGACCGGGGGACGAGGCAGCATTACCAATCCCAACGCGACGACGACGCTCATCAACCAGCAGTCGAATCGGCTGACCCTCGACTGGTCGAGCTTCAACGTCGGGAAGAATGAAACGGTCGACTTCGCTCAGCCGTCGAGCTCTGCCGTCGCGCTCAACGACATCCTCAGCCAGAATCCCAGCAAGATCTTCGGCCGGATCAACGCGAACGGCCGCGTCGTGCTCATCAATCCCAACGGAATCCTCTTCGGCCGCACGGCGCAGCTCAATGTCGGCTCGCTGATCGCGAGCTCCTTGGAGCTCACGGGATTCGATCCGGTCAGCGGCCATTTCTCGTTCGAGTCGCTGAGCGGTCGTGCCGGACTGATCGACAACGAGGGGACGCTCCGGGCCGCGCCCGGCGGCTCGATCGCGCTGATCGGCGGCACGGTGCTCAACAACGGCCTGATCGTCGCGGACATGGGCTCGGTCGGGCTGGGGGCGGGCCGCGTCGCGACTTTGGATTTCTACGGAGGCGGCCTGCTGCGGCTCGAGGTGAGCGGGGACGTGGAGAAGAACACGGCGGGTAAGCACGCCGCGGTCGAAAACGCAGGACGCATCGAGGCCCATGGCGGGCAGGTGCTCCTGACGGCGCGGGCCACGAAGGACGTATTCGCCTCGGCGGTGAACAACACCGGCATCATTCGCGCCAGCCGGATCGAAAACGTTGGCGGCGTAATCGAGCTGTCCGGACCGGATGGGGTCGTCGCGAACAGCGGCACGCTCGATGCCAGCGGCAAGGGCGATGACTCCACGGGCGGCACCGTCGAGGTCACGGGCCAGAACGTCGCTCTGACCGGCGGATCGCGCATCGATGCGAGTGGTAGCGCCGGCGGCGGCACCGTGTTTGTGGGCGGTGGCCGTCACGGTGCAAATCCCGACGTCGAGGATGCCTCCAGCACCTACGTCGGTCCGGATTCCACGATCTCGGCCGATGCCAGCAGTAACGGCAATGGCGGTAACGTCACCGTCTGGTCCAACGACGGGACGCAGTTCAACGGCAAGATTTCCGCGCGCGGCAGCGGCTCGGGCAACGGCGGCTCTGCCGAGGTCTCGGGGAAAGCGAGCCTCGATTATCAGGGCACGGTCGATCTGCGCGCGCCGTCGGGGAAGACCGGCACCCTGCTGCTCGATCCGGATACGGTCACCCTCGTGCATGGGACCACCGACCAGAACATCTCGACGTCAGGGTCTCCGCCCGCCGATAAGAGCTCGGGAACGCAGCCATCCTATCTCTCCGACGGCACGATCGACTCGCAGCTCGCCTCGGCGAACGTCACGGTCTCGACGTCCACCGGCGACATCCTGATCTCGAATACCGCGGGCGCGACCCCGGGCACGGTCACCATCGATCCGAC
>JBOHZT010000357.1:0-3478 GCA_050738535.1 Steroidobacteraceae bacterium | reverse complement strand
GGAATCAACCGAGCGTGCCCGCAGCACCGGCAACGCACGCCGAGCGACCATGTGCCGTCGTAGTGCCTGTAGGCGCGCTGGACCGGGAAGGATGAGCCGGAGCTTCATTCCTTCGCACCGATCACTGACGGCCCGCCTCCGGATGAGGCTCGACCGGTTCGATAAGCTTCTGAGCGACCGCGAGCATCCGTTCTACGAGCATCGGATCGCGGCATAGCCTGGAGAGCGCGCCGGGGACCGCGATGAGCGTGATGCAGCCCGACACCGCTGTGTACCGGAGCCGGGCCACGCTGTCCGTCAAAGCAAACCACGGTCTGCAAAGCTGACGCTTCCCCCGGCCGCCACGACGACGTGATCGACGACGCGGATGTCCACGAGCGCGAGAGCGTCTCGAATTTTCTGGGTGATGAGCTCGTCGGCCGCGCTGGGCTCGGCGACACCGCTCGGGTGATTGTGCGCCAGAATGCACGCTGCGGCATTCCGCCGAAGCGCTTCCTTCACGACCTCACGGGGGTGACGCTCGCACCGTCGACCGTGCCGCGGAATAGGTCCTGGCAGTCGATCACCCGGTATCGACTATCGAGGTAGATGACGCTGAAGACTTCGTGCTGAAGCGCTCCGAAGCGCAGTATCAGATAGTTGCGCACGGCTCCCGGCGACGCGAGAGATGCCCCGCGCCGCATCCGGTTCGCGAGGCACGCCAGCGCCGCGTGGATGATCTCGTCGGGTGTGGCCTTGCGTACGGTACCGAACTCGCGATCCTGGATCAGAATGAATTTGAGTGCGCTCATGACAGAGCTCCGTCTTGATCTCGGGCGGGATTGCCCGAGGACGAAGCCCCACGCCGCAGCGCACCCGTCAGGATCGCCGCAGGCGCTCGCGAGCACGGTCCGAAGGATCGCGCGCAGATCTTGACGGGTAGACCGGCGTGGTACAATCAACAGAAGCAGGCAAGACTGCCCCTTCCTTCTCTCCGGTTCGATCCCTCTTAAATTCAGTGCCCGGATGCTATGTTTGGTTCGCGTCGGGCTATCCGAAGGGCGCCGCGATGAGTAAGGCTGTTTCGTCCTCAACCTTAAAAAACAGGCTCAAGATTTCCGGCTCTATTGAAAACCGAGTGGGTTACGCCGCGACGTAAGGGTTGATGCGGGAGAAGTCGAGCTTGCCTGCGATAAGGAAGATGATCATCCGGATCGTGCGGAAGCGGCCGTACCCGCGCGCCTTGCGCTTGGCGGCCTGGAAGAGGCCATTGATGGCCTCGAGGAAGCCGTTGGTCTGGCGCGAAGTAACCCAGGCGCGGATGCCATCGAGATGACTGCGGATCATCTCAGCCACCTCCTTCATCGGCTCGACCTTCGAGCGCAGCACGTTGCTGCACCAGCGATTGAGCAGCAGGTGCACGACATTCGGCTGCTTGCGGGTGAGGATATCGCGCAGCTGCTCCCGGTAATGCCAGGCGCGTGCGGTGCGGGTCGTGGTCATATGAGCGAGGAGCCCGTCGAGCTCGGCGCGTTGCGCGGCGGTGAGCTTGCTGCGGTCCTTCAGCAGCACCCAGCGCAGCCCCTTGAGGCTCGGGTCGCGCTTTTGTTCGAGCCGACGCATCTTGTCGATTGCCTCGGAAGCGTGGGCGATCACGTGGAACTTGTCGAAGGTGATCTGGGCGTTCGGGAAGTGTTCCGTGACGCCTTTGATGAAGGCCGGGGACATGTCGATGCTGATCGAGCCGATCTCACTGGGCTTGCCGCGATGGGCGCGCAGATTCGCGGCGAAGGCCTCGACCGTGGTGGCTTCCTTGCCCTCGGCCACGAAGAGCACTCGCCGCCGTGCTGGATCCGGATCGGCATCGGCGAAGAGGGTCACGTAGTCATGCCCCTTGGCGCGGGAGGTCTCATCGAGCGCCACCCGCTTGACCTCGCTGAGGTCGGCCGCGCTGACCGCCTCGTCCACGTACCGCTCGCACAACGCCATGACGCGATGAACCGAAAGACCGCTGATGCGCGCCGCCCCGGAGAAGGTCGACTCCCGGGCCAGCAGCAATACGAACGCCTCGAACAGCAGGGAGAAACCCGAGAGCTTGCCAGCCCAAGGCGGGGTGACTTGGACCACCTTGCCGTCGGGCAGCTTCACCCGCGGGACGCGCACCGCGAGTTCGCACTCGTGCTGGAAGAAGTTCAGGTGCCGGTAGGTCTTGGTCACCGTGTCATGCACCGGATGCTCCCCGCTCTGCTCCGGCACGGCGAAGCGGCTGCCAACCTCGAAGTCCACGCGGATGTTCAGCTTCCTCTGGTTCGCCTCGAAGTTCATCCCCGCAATGAACCAAGGACTGCCGATGCCAAGCGCCGCCTCGAAGATCTTCTCTGTGACCATTCCGAACCACCCGTATGCCTGTGGGAAGCGGAAATGGTACCGCAGCACAGGACGGGCAGCGCCAGCAGAGTGTGCTTCCGGTACGCGTGCGTGACCGAGGGCGGTCGGTATTGATAGCGTTTCTTCCACGCCTGATTCGGGCGATTGGAGGAACGTATGGGCAACGAGACGAGCGAGAACGGGCTGTTAGCGGCGGTCTCGGTGTGTACCAGAGATGGCGGCGCGGTGTACCAGTGACCGCGATCGGGATGTCGCCCGGTAGCGGCGCTGCTGTACCAGGCGGGTGAGCGACGATCGGGCAGGTCAGTCAGCTTGAGGCTCGGGGAACAGGCGGGTTCTGACGAGTTCGCGGTAGCGGTCGATGGGGTCGAGATGGATGTGGAGCGAAGGATCGGCGGCGAGCTGCTCGAACAGTTGGCCGATGCGCGTGAGCGTCTCGTGATGGCGCGTGTGCACGATGAGGAGTTCTTCGAGAGCGGCCAGGAGGGCTGGGGCTGCTTGAGGGTGCTCGCGCCAGATCTCGAGCGCCAGGCGCAGGAAAGACAGGTCGAAGTCCATCTCCTCCTGGTGGTGAGCGCATTGGTAGGCGAAGTCGCCGGCGGTTTCCGCCGCGCAGCTGAGTGTCGCGGCGCTGTCCTGGATGACGTCGTTCTGGCGTTTTTGCTCGGCTTGTCGTCGCCAGCGTTTCTCTTCCCGGCTTTTGTTTTTGCGTGACATGGTGAGGGGGCCTCCGCTGCGCCAGGTGCGGAGGGATGGCCCTCCGACCGGGCTATAAATGGTCTGCCTCGGATACGATCCGTGAGTGGTATGGCTTCGGGCGGTGTGCTGTCAAGGATGCCGCCGCTGGCTCTGCCTGTGTTCGGATTGTGACCGCGGCCAGCGGTATTGCAGTCGGGGGTGTGCGGCGCAGGCTCGCCGGGTGAGTCTGCGGGCGGCGGGGGCGAAGTACCAGCAAAGCGAGAACGGCCGGCGCAACCACGCCGAGCGCCAGCGCCTCCTCCGCGTGACGCATCAAGCTTATTCCCCAGTCCGGGCGGCCTCGGCGATAGTCGGAGCGGTCAGTCTCGGCGAGGCGGCGATCCATGAGACAGCGGCTGTGGATGGGGATCAC
>JBOHZT010000356.1:0-3478 GCA_050738535.1 Steroidobacteraceae bacterium | reverse complement strand
CGCCTTCGACGGCCGCATGGGCGCCCAGCTTGGCGTAGGCTCGATAGAGGGTCCCCTCCTTGAAGAGATAGATATCGTCTTGCGTGAGCTCTGCCATGAGGGGTGATCTCGTCTCGATGCCGCGCGGCCGGATTCGAGGGGGCTTTCAGGTATTCTCACGACCGTGAGCGATTTGTCCACAGTGGACGTCCCGGACGGCGACGCAGGCACGCTCGCCGCGGCTGCGGGAACGCCTGTTGTGGCCGCAGGCACGCCTGGCGCGGCGGCGCGCCGGCCGCTCGTGATCGGCCACCGCGGCGCGAGCGGATATGTGCCCGAACACACCCTCGTGTCCTATTTCCTCGCGCTGGAGCAGGGCGCCGACTACATCGAGCCGGACCTCGTCAGTACGCGCGACGGCGTGCTGGTCGCGCGGCATGAGAACGAGATCGGCGCCACCACCGACGTGGGGCGGCATCCGGAGTTCGCCGCCCGCAGGACCCGCAAGGTCATCGACGGCAAGACGGTCGAGGGGTGGTTCACCGAGGACTTCACGCTCGAGGAGCTGAAGCGGCTGCGCGCCCGCGAGCGTATTCCGGAGATCCGGCCGGGGAACGCGCGGCTCGATGGTGAGCTCGAGATCCCGACCCTCGAGGAGATCCTCGGACTGGTGCGGGCGGTCGAGGCCGCGCGCGCCAGGGCGCCGGAGGCAGTGCCCGGCGGCTGCACTGCCCGGCGGGCGCGGATCGGCATTTATCCCGAGACCAAGCACCCGACCTACTTCGCGCAGCAGGGGCTCGCGCTCGAGGCGCCGCTGCTCGCCTGCCTCGCGCGCTACGGCTACGAGGACGAGCGGGCTGCGGTTTTCATCCAGTCCTTCGAGACCGCCAATTTGCAGGCGCTGCGCCGCTCGACGCGGCTCAAGCTGGTGCAGCTGATCGAGGCGCAAGGCGCGCCCTTCGACTGGCGCGCGGGCGGCGTCGCGCGCACGTACCGGGATGCGATCGCGCCGCGCGGGCTCGAGCAGATCGCGACCTACGCGGATGCCGTCGGGGTCGAGAAGACGCTCGTCATCCCGCGCGATGCTCGTGGCTCGCTGCGGCCGCCCACCGAGCTCACGCGGGATGCGCACGCCGCCGGCCTCGAGGTGCATGCCTTCACTTTCAGGGCCGAGAATCCGTTCCTGCCGCCCGAGTATCGACGGGGCGGCGCGCCTGACGCGCTCGGTGATCTCATGGGTGAGCTCGAGCGGCATCTCGCGGCCGGCATCGACGGGTTCTTCGTGGATCAGCCGGCGCTCGGCGTGCGCGCGCTCGACCGGTTCCTCGCCGCGCGCGCTCGGCGGCCGCTCAGCGCGGCGCCGCGCGCCGGGAATTGACGAACATCAGCGGCTCCTCCGCCGCCTCGCGCGGCCCCGTTGCGGCGGGTGCGCCCGAGCGGCTGCGGATGAGCTCGCGCGCGCGCTCGGCCGCCGCGGCGGTCTCGCGCGGCACCGCGTCGGTCTCCACGGCCTCGGCGAGCAGATATCCCTGCACACTCACCGGTCCGCACTGCGACAGCACCTCGAGCTGTGCGGGCCGCTCCACCCCCTCGGCGACGACCTTGAGCCCGAGGCCGTGGCACAGGGCGATGACGGAGCGCGCGATCGCCGCGGAGCGTGGATTCGAGTCGATCGGCTCGATGAGCGAGCGATCGAGCTTCACGCGGCTGAGCGGCAGCTGCTGCAGCGAGGTGAGCGAGGAGTAGCCGGTGCCGAAGTCATCGAGCGAGATCTCGACGCCCATCGCATGGAGTCGCTCGAGCGCGCGGATGGTCGCAGGTCCCGTTTGCATGACCGTCTCGGTGAGCTCGAGCTCGAGCGCGCTCGGGGGCAGGCGGGTGACGCGCAGCGCCTCGGCCACCTGCTCCACGAAGTCGCTCTCGAGGAGCTGGGGTGCGGAGACGTTGATGGCGGCGCAGGCGCGGGGCCAGCCCATCGAGCGCCACGCCGTGACCGCGGAGGTGGCGGATCTCAGCACCCAGGACGTGAGGTCGCGCATCAGTCCCGTTTGCTCGGCGATGTGGACGAACTCCGCGGCCTTCGCGATGCGGCCGTCGGATTTGCGCCAGCGCAGCAGCGCCTCGACGCTCTCCGGCTCGCAGGTGTGCAGCGCGACGAGCGGCTGGTACATGAGCAGCAGCTCGCCGGCGTCGACGGCGCGGCGCAGGGATTGCTCGAGCCCAAAATGATGCGCGGCGGCGTCCGAGAGCTCGGGGCTGAAGAGGGCGAAGCGGTTGCGGCCGAGGTCCTTGGCGCGAAACAGCGCCACGTCGGCTGCGCGCAGCAGCGCGTCCGCGTCACCGGCGTGGTCGGGATACAGGCTCGCGCCGACACTCGCGCTGGTGGAGATCACGCGCCCCTCCACGCCGAGGGGCTGCTGGAGCGCCTCGAGCAGCACGCCGGCTCTGTCCGTCACCGCTTCCTCGGACTCGATGCGCTCGAGGAGGATCGTGAACTCGTCGCCGCCCAGGCGGGCGATGAACGACCGCGGACCGGCGGCGCGCTCGAGCCGCGCGCCGATCGCCTGCAGCACCCGATCGCCGAAGGTGTGGCCGAGCGTGTCGTTCACCGATTTGAAATTGTCGAGATCGACGATGAGCAGCGCGAAGCGCTCGTGGGACTCGCCGGCGCGCGCGATCGCGTGCTCGAGCCGCCCTCCGAGGTGGCGCCGGTTGGGGAGCTGCGTGAGCGGGTCGTGATGCGCGAGATGATGCAGCTGGCGGGTGCGCTCCTCGACATGCTGCTCGAGCTCGGCTTGATGGGTGCGCAGCTCGAGCTCCACGGCCGAGATCTGATCGGCCATGGCATTGAACGCCTCGGCGAGCTCGTCGAGCTCCGCAAGTCCGGCGCGCTGGGCGCGCACGTCGCGCTGTCCGGAGGCGAGCCGGCGCGTCACGGCCGTCAGGCGTCGCACCGGCAGGAGGATGCGCAGCGCCAGGACCGCCGAGACGAGCAGCACCAGGGCGATGACCGCGGCGCCGGTCTCGGTCAGCGCGCGCTCGGCGCTGGCCGCAGCACCGGCGGCCCGCTCGGCGGCCCCGGCGAGGGCCGCGCGTGCCGGCTGCTGTAGGCTCCTTTGCACCGCGGCGAGGAGCATGGCCCCTTCCTCCAGGAAGGCGCGCTGCGCGGCGCCGTGCTCCACGTCGAACCGCTCCATCGCGACGCGCATACGGATCGCGCCGCGAAAATCGTCCCGCAAGAGCTCGAGCCATGCAGGTCCGGGCGAGCGCATGAGCTCGGCCTTGTGCGCCTGCAGCAACGCGGCGAGGTGGTGCTCGGCGCGCACGGCGCCGCTACCGGTATCGGGGGCGGCGCGCAGCGCATTGATCGCCTCGTCGAGCTCGGCGAGCGAGCGGCGCGCGATCACCTGGTTGCCGTGGACCACAAGGCCCTCGCCGCCGGCCGAGGCGATCCGGCGGGCGA
Organism: Steroidobacteraceae bacterium; assembly: GCA_050738535.1. Classification (GTDB taxonomy): domain Bacteria; phylum Pseudomonadota; class Gammaproteobacteria; order Steroidobacterales; family Steroidobacteraceae; genus JASHUC01. The sequence continues at coordinate 36 of JBOHZT010000356.1, read as the reverse complement.
CCGAGTCGAGGCGCGCGCGCCGGCGCGCCTGCCACT
>JBOHZT010000355.1:0-3505 GCA_050738535.1 Steroidobacteraceae bacterium | reverse complement strand
GAATGCTGCACCACGCCGGCTGGGTGGCCGAGCGGTGGCGCGACCCGGCCTTCCCGCGGGCGTTCCCCTGGTTCGGCGAGGCTCGCCATTGGGAGAGCTACATCACAGACCTCGACGAGCAGTCGATTACGATTGAGACTCCGCCCCTTCTCGGCTGAAGCCCGTGCCACTCAAGCGCCGCCCGATCCCTCTCGCGACCCTCGCGCGCGCCCTCGCGCTCTGCGGGGTGATCCTCGGCGCGACGTGTGCCTGCAGCGGTCCGGGCGGCCGGAGCTTCTCGCTCGGCGCCTGGTTGCCCCACCACGAGGCGCCGCACGCGGCCGCCGGCTCACACGCGCCCGGTGTACACGCAGCCGGCCACGCCGCTGCGGCCGTGAAAGCGCCCGGCGCACCCGCGAGCCGCGATATGGTCGATGCGGTGAGCAATGCGCGCGGGAGCGGGCCGGTCTCCGTGCGCTTCGCGCTGCGCAGCCGGCCCGAGGTGGGTCAGCCGGCGCAGCTGGATCTCGAGATCATTCCCTCGCAGCCGCTCGCGCGGCTCGTTGCGTCGTTTCACGCCGGTCCGGGGCTGACGCTTGCGAGCGGCGGCGCCACCACACTGCAGGTGCACCCGGACGCTGGCGTGCCCATCCCGCACACGCTCACCCTCGTCGCGCGCCAGGACGGCATCTTCTACGTCGACGCGACGGTGCTCGCCGATTTGGGAACCGGTTCTGTCGCCCGCACCTTCACGATTCCGATCATCGCCGGGGCGGGGATTCACTGAGCTCGGCGTGAGCCGAGCCGTCGCGCTCGGCGTCAGCCGACCTCGGTCGCGCACACGAACAGGTGCGCGGGGAGCACGTTGAGCGGCTGGAAGCCGCGCTTGACCACCTCGAACGTGCGCTGCAGGTCGGGCAGGACGCGGGCCGAGAACTGGTAGACCAGGAACGCGCCGCCCGGCTCGAGCGCCGCGCGCGTCTTGCGGACGATGTCCGTGCGCAGCTCGTCGGTCATGGTGCTGAAGGGAATGCCGGAGATGATGTAGCTCGCCGCCGGCAGCCCGAGCCGCTGCAGGATCCCGTTCACGTCCGCCGCCGAGCCCTGCACGACGTGCAGCCGCGGATCGGGCATCGTCGAGCCGAGGAACTGGACGAAATCCCGGTTGGTCTCGATCGCCACCAGATGTCCGTTGGGGCGCATGTGGCGCAGGATCTCGGCCGTGATGCTGCCGACACCGGGTCCGTACTCGACGATGACGCCGGCTCGCGCCCAGTCGATCGGCTCCAACACCTGTTTGATGAGAAAGCGTGAGCTCGGGATGATCGAGCCGAGCATGCGTGGATGGCGCAGGAAATTGCGGGCGAAGAGCAACGCTTCCGCGAAGCGCGAGGGGACATTTTCCGGCATAAGCAACTCTACAGGGCGAGCGACTCGGGACTCGAACACGCCCATGCCGCGGAAGTTCCCGAGCTCAAGGACTTCCGGCGGGCGACCCCACCCACGGCGGGCAGGGACCCGCGGTCGGCGTGCGTACTGTATCTCATCTGTGGCCGTGCAACGAACCAGCTCACGTTCGGTATCGCGGAGCGCGCACCGTCAATAATTTGACATATTGTATCGCGGCCGAGAACTCTGCAACTCGCGGACTCGGCGTCGGTTCTTGTTATCGTAGGCTTCTCGCACCGTGTCGGGCCGTACGCCTGAGCGTCTCGCAGCCCTGAAGCCTTCGCTCGAATGGATATCTTTCTCTGGAAGCAGTTGCTGAAGAACCTGGTGCTCCCGCCGACGGGTCCGCTCATCCTCGGCGTCGCGGGATTCGCCGTGGCGATGATGAGCCGGCGTCGCCGCCGCGCGGCCGGGGTCGGCCTCGCCACCGCGGCCCTGGTGCTGCTGTGGGGATTCTCGACGCCGGTCGTCGGTGATCTGCTCATGCGCTCGGTGGAGCGCTATCCGCCGCTCGATCTCATGAAGCCCGTCGATGCCCAGGCGATCGTGATCCTCGGAGGGGGCGTGCGGATGCGCGCCCCCGAGTACGGCGGCCATCCGGCGCCGAGCTCGACGACGCTGCAGCGCATCGTCTACGGCGCGCACGTCGCGCACGCGCTGCGCCTGCCGGTGCTCGTCTCCGGCAGCTACTACGAGGCGGCGGCGATGCGCGAGTTCCTCGAGCAGGATCTCGCGGTGACGCCGCGCTGGGTGGAGAACCACTCGCGGGACACCGAGCAGAACGCGCAGCGCTCCGCGGCGATCCTCGAGCCGGCCGGGGTGCACCGGGTGGTCCTCGTCACCTCCTCCGAGCACATGGCGCGGGCGGTCGTCGAGTTCGAGGCGGTCGGGCTCAGCGTGGTGGCGGCCCCGGCAGAGATGTGGACGCGCCGCGCTCAGGGTCCGCTCGTGTGGGTGCCGAGCGCCGGCGCGCTCGTGCGCTCCGAGCGGGCGCTCTACGAGGTCCTCGGGCGCCTCGTGCAGACGATCCGGATCGGCTTTACCCGGCACGGCGTGCTGCGCGGCCGCCCCCGCTGGGCCGCTCCGGCGAGCGGCGCGCGGCGCGGGCCGCGCACGGCCACTCGCCCTACCGCGGTTTGAGCGCGTGCGGCTGCCGCCCTTGTCGATCGAGCTCCTCGTCTCGCTCGTGTGGCTCGGGCTCGTCGCCTGGCTCATCCTGCGCGCCTTCGGGCAGCGCCATGCGCTCGAGCGAGTGCGCCTCACCGGCCCCCAAGGCACCCCGCCCGCGCGCGTGACGGTGATCGTCCCGGCGCGCGATGAAGCCGCGAACATCGGGCCCTGCCTGCGCTCGCTCCTCGCGCAGCACTATCCCGAGCAGCGTCTGCGGATCATCGTCGTCGACGACGATTCCTCCGACGATACCGCGCGCATCGCCTCCGGCATCGCCGCCGGCGATACGCGCGTCGAGGTGCTCGCGACGCCGCCGCTGCCGCCGCACTGGAAGGGCAAGCCGCATGCCTTGGAGGTCGGGGCGCGCGCCACGCCCGCGGCCGATGCCGAGTGGCTGTGCTTCATGGACGCCGACATGCGCGCACATCCCGCGCTCGTCGCGAGCGCCGTGGCGGCCGCCGAGGCCGAGCGGCTCGATTTGCTCTCGCTCGCGCCGCGCCACCGGCTCGAGAGCTTCGCCGAGCGGCTGATCCTGCCCTGCGGCCTGTACCTGCTCGGCTTCTCGCAGGATCTCGAGCGCATCCAGGCGCCCGCGAGCGGCGATGCGGTCGCGACCGGCCAGTTCATGCTGCTGCGCCGCGAGGCCTACGAGCAGGCGGGGGGATTCGCGGCGGTGCGCGCGGAGATCTGCGAGGACGTGGCGCTCGCGCGCCTGCTCAAGCGGCGCGGGCGCCGCGTGCTCCTCGAGGACGGCAGCGAGCTGCTCGAGACGCGCATGTATACCGGTTGGGGCACGCTGTGGCCGGGCATCGCGAAGAACCTCGTCCACATGCTCGGCGGACCCGGCCGCACGCTCGTCGCAGCGCTCGTCGCGGTGACGCTCGCATGGGCCGCGGTGCTCGTGCCC
>JBOHZT010000354.1:0-3532 GCA_050738535.1 Steroidobacteraceae bacterium | reverse complement strand
GTCGCGATGTATACCTCGCGGGAGTGCCAGCCCGCATGGTTCAAAATCACTCACGAGGCGGGTGTGGGCCGCGACGCGCTGCGGCTCGTTTCGACGGATGGCAGCGGCCGGATGGACGTGGACGCACTGCGCGAGGCGATCAGTCACGACCGGGAACGGGGAATCGTGCCCGTCCTGCTCGCTGCGACGGCTGGCACCACCGGCGGCGGCATGGTCGATCCCCTCGAGCGCTGCGCCGACATCGCACGCCAGGAGGGACTCTGGTACCACGTCGATGCGGCCTGGGGCGGGGCGGCGCTGTGCTCCGATGCGTTGAAAGTGGAGCTCTCCGGCATCGAGCTCGCCGACTCGATCACCGTCGACGCACACAAGTGGCTCGCCGCGACGATGGGCTGCGGGATGTTCATCACGCGTCGGCCGGACGTGCTCTCGGAAGCGTTCCAGGTCGCAGCCGAGTTCATGCCGTCGAACGCCTCGAGCGTCGATCCTTACCTGACGAGCGTCCAGTGGTCGCGCCGATTCATGGGCCTGCGACTGTTCCTGTCGCTCGCGGCGGCCGGCTGGAAGGGCTACGGCGAGCATTTGCAGCGCGCGGTGGAGGAGATCGCATGCGTGCGCGAGAGGCTCACCGCCCTCGGTTGGACGGCGATCAACGACTCGCGTCTCGCGGTGCTTTGCATGCTGCCGCCTCGAGGCTCGCGCGACATCAAGGAGATCGTCAAACGCGTGCTCGCCTCCGGCCGCGCCTGGGTCGCGCGCTCGCATTTCGAAGGCCGAGAGGTCATCCGGATCTGCGCGACGCACGGCGAGACGACGATCGCGGACGTGGCGGAGCTGGTCGAGACGCTACAAAGCGCCATCCGCTGACGGCGGGAGCTTCGCGAGGAGCGCCTCGACGGAGGCGATCGATTCGAAATGCTCGGGAGTGATCTCGCTCTGCGGAATGACGACGCCGAATTCCGATTCGATCGTCAGCATCAGGTTGACCATCTTGAGCGAGCTCATGCCGAGGTCCGAGAGCCGCACGTCGATCGGAATCGGGCGGGAAGCCGCCGACGGGCCGAGAATCCGGCGGACGAGCCCGATCAGGCGTTCCCGTGTCGTGGGCTGCGAAGCGCTGTCGATTCGTCGTTCATCCATCGCCGAAGCCATCATACCCTCGAGGCCAGCGCCATTCCTTGCGGCCACTTCGCGGCGGCAATGAGCGCTAGCCAGTTGCTGTAGATCCTCGCTGCTGCCGCGCTCCAAGTATTCTGGAGGCACCTGGCCGCGCTGTCCATCGGGAAGGTCGCCAGAAGATCCGCCGACGGGTTGGCGAGGGTCCGTTCCCGGAACTCGTCGAGAATCGCGGCAGCGCGTTCCGAGAGGTAACCGCGAGGCAGAGCGGGATAATCCGGCCGCTCCCCTCGAACGAAGCGGCCGACATCGCGCCGGAATTCCTTGAGCAGCGTCGTCTCGTCGTACTCCGGATGGCCCTGGAAGAAGACGAGGAGGCTCCCTGCGGATTTCACGAACAGGTCGGCGCCTGTGTCGACCGATGCGCTGACGATCGTATAGCGGCACGCTCGCAGCGCCGAGACGGGCAGCTCGTTCCAGCGCGAATGGGGCGTGAACATCGGAGCGCGGACGCCATCCAGCAGCGGATGCGCTCCCACGAGGCGGTGCTCGAATACGCCGAAGCGCTTCTGATCGAGGCGCTGGCGCTCGACGCCGTCCAATAACTGCACGGCCGCGTGCGCGGCGAGGCAGGACCAGATGCTGGAGAACGTCTGGGCGCTCGCCCACTCGAGGAGCTGCTGCAAGCGGCACCAGTAGGGCTCATCGTCGAGACGCGCGGCCTTCGGTTCCGTGCCCGTGACGATCAACCCGTCGATCGGTTGCTGCCAAAGCGCATCGATCGGCCAGTAGACGCGGGTCACATGATCCAGTGCGTCTGCGCCGCGCGGTACCTCCGGCGTGTAACAGAACCGCAGCTGCACAGGAAGCGAGCCGGACGCGGCCCGCAGGAGGCGCGAGAATTGCGCGGCGGTCGATTCCAGCGCTGAATCAGGCATGTTGTTGACCAGGGCGATGGTGAGATGGTCCGCAGCGCGACACGGCTCTGCCGCACCGCGGACGTTTGGGGCGGTGGATGGGCGGGGCAGAATCGTGAGCGGCATCCCTTGACCCGGCTCCTGTGACGCGTGTCTATGGAGTAAAATTCGCTATTACAGAGTCAGCAGCTCTTAGGTTATCGTTCCATCCCTTCACGGAACGTAGACCCGGATCACCCAAAATGAGTGCCGCTGCGACTGCTGATCATTCTCTGCAAGCCGCCGCGGCGGCATCCTCCGATCTGCGAACCCGTGCCAGAAGCGCCGCGGCGGTTGCGGCGCAGCATGCCGCCGATATCGATCGTGCCGCGCGGTTCCCGGCCGAGGCCTTCGCGGCCCTCAAGGCCCAGCGCCTGCTCTCGATCCTGGTGCCGGAAGCGCTCGGTGGCGACGGGCACGGTCTGCGCGAGGTGTCCGAGGTGTGCTATCAGCTCGGCCAGGCGTGTGCGTCGACCGGCATGATCTACGCGATGCACCACATCAAGGTCGCCTGCCTCGTCCGCCACATGGGCGGCCGTCCCGCGCTGGAGCGATTGCTACGAAAGCTGTGCGCGGAGCAACTGCTCCTCGCCTCCTCGACGACCGAGGGTCAAGGGGGAGGCGACGTGCGCTCGAGCGAGGCGCCGCTGCTCCAACACGAAGACCGCATCAGTCTCGAGCGCCGCGCGAGTGTCATCTCCTACGGCGCCTACGCAGACGGCATCGTTACCACGGCGCGCCGCTCCTCCGAGGCAGCCGCTTCGGACCAGGTGCTCGTGGCCTTTCTCAAGAGTGATTACACCCTTGCTCCGCTCCAGGGCTGGAAGACGCTCGGCATGCGCGGGACGTGCAGCGAGGGATATGTCCTCAAGGCCTCCGGCACAGCGGACCAGGTGCTGCCGCAGCCTTACGAGAGCATTCACACGCAGACCATGGTCCCTTTCGCTCACCTCCTGTGGGGATCGGTTTGGATGGGGATTGCGGCGAGCGCGACGGCGCGTGCCCAGGCCTTCATCCGCCAGGCGATGCGGCGGGGAGAGGGACGCTTGCCCCCCGGAGCGCCATGCTTCACCCGCGCGCTGGCCTCTCTCAATGCCCTGCGCGGGACCTTGGCCACCGCGATGCAGACGTACGAGCGGCATGCGGACGATCCGAGGGCGCTCGCTTCGCTCGAATTCCAGTCGATGATCACGCTCACCAAGGTGGAGGCTTCGGAGCTCGCGGTCGCGATCGTCATGAACGCCCTGAGAGCGTGCGGCCTCTCGGGCTACCGCACCGATAGCGAGTTCAGCATCGAGCGCCACCTGCGTGATGTCCTGTCGTCTCCCCTCATGATCAACAACGAGCGGATCCTCTCGAGCCTGTCCGCGTCGGCGCTGCTGGCGCCGATCCCGGCGACCGTACGAGACTGAGGACCCGGCATGAGCGCTCGCGAGCCAAAACGACTTTCCGAAGCGCCG
>JBOHZT010000353.1:0-3567 GCA_050738535.1 Steroidobacteraceae bacterium | reverse complement strand
TCGAGGTGCCGGATGACCGCGGCTTTGAGCGTCTGCGACGTGGCGCCCGCGTCGCGGTGCGCCCCGCCGAGCGGCTCCTCGAGCACCTCGTCGATCAATCCCAGCTCGTAGAGCCGCTGCGCGGTGAGCCCGAGCGCCTCGGCGGCCGCCTCCTTCTTGTCGGTGCTCTTCCAGAGGATCGACGCGCAGCTCTCCGGGGAGATGACCGAGTAGGTGCTGTATTGCAGCATGAGCAGACGGTCGCAGACGCCGATCGCGAGCGCGCCGCCCGACCCGCCCTCTCCCGTCACCACCGTCACGATGGGCACATTGAGGATGGCCATGTCGAAGAGGTTGCGCGCGATGGCCTCCGTCTGGCCGCGCTCCTCGGCGCCGATTCCCGGATACGCGCCCGGCGTGTCGATGAACGTGACGAGCGGCAGCTGGAAGCGCTCGGCGAGCTTCATCAGGCGCAGCGCCTTGCGGTAGCCTTCCGGCTTCGGCATGCCGTAGTTGCGCCGCACCCGCTCCTTGGTGTCCCGGCCCTTCTGGTGGCCGATGATCATCACCGTGCGCTCCTCGAGGCGCGCGAGCCCGCCGACGATCGCGAGATCGTCGCCGAACATGCGATCGCCGTGCAGCTCGTGAAATTCCTTGCACAGCGCGTTGACATAATCGAGCGTGTACGGCCTGCGCGGATGGCGCGCGAGCTGGGTGATCTGCCAGGCGGTGAGACTCGCGAAGATGCTCATCGTGAGCTGCCGGCTCTGCGCCTCGAGCCGGCCGATCTCATCCCCGATGTTCACCTCGGAATCGGACCCGACGTGCCTGAGCTCCTCGATCTTTGCTTCGAGCTCTGCGATCGGCTGTTCGAAATCGAGAAACGCGACGGCCATGGCTAATGGTATCAGCGCACCCCCGCGCCGAGCGAGGCCGAGGAGACCGGCGGACCGTAGAGCAGCTCGACGCCGGCGCTCCCGACGAGCCCTTCGAGCTGCTCGATGAGCTCGCGCGCCGGACGCACGTTCCACTCCGGGCCGAGCGCGAGCACGCAGCGGCCCGCCGGGCTCGAGTACTCCACCGCGAGCGCACAGTGCCCCTGGCGCCAGGGCTCGAGCACCTCGGCGAGGCGCGCGAGGAGCGCCTTCGGCTCCGGGCCGCCGTCCGCGGGCCACTTGAGCGTGAGACGCCGCAGGAGCTGCTCGCGCGCCTGGTACAGGTCCGTCAGGCGCCGCGCGGCAAGTCGCCAGGCGTCGGCCCATTCGTCGAATCGCAAGGTGCCCTCGGCGAGCACCAGGGTGTCCTTCGCGACGAGGTCCCGGTGCTTCTGGAAGACATCGTCGAAGAGGGTCACCTCGAGCCTGCCCGAGCGATCGTCGAGCACCAGGCTCACGCGGGCGCCGCGCTTGCGCACCTCGTCCACCAACCCGGCGACGGTCACCTGCCGCCCCGCATGAAAGCTGCGCCCCCCTTCCGAGGGCGGCGGCGGCGGCTTCTCGCTCACCAGATCCGCAATCCTCGCGGCGCCGAGCCGCGGCAGCTCCGCGGCCACGCGGTCGATCGGGTGGCCGGTGAGATAGAGCCCGAGCGTCTCGCGCTCGCCGGCAAGACGGATCTCGGCGGGCCACTCCGGCAGCGCCGCGGCGTCCTTGCCCGCCTGCCGCGGCTCGAGCGCCCGCGGCGCGGCGAGGCCGAACAGATCGTCCTGCCCTGCCTCGACGGCCTTCGAGCTCTGGCCGCCGAGCTGCATGGCCGAGGGCAGGCGGCTCGCGAGCGTCGCGCGGCTCACCCCGAAGCCGTCGAGGCTGCCCGAGCGGATGAGCGCCTCGAGCGCGCGGCGATTGAGCTTCTGCAGATCGAGCCGGCGGCACAGGTCCGCGAGGCTCGTGAACGGCCCGTGCGCCTCGCGCTCCTGGATGAGCGATTCCACTGCGCCGAAGCCGACGCCCTTGATCGCCCCGAGCCCATAGAGGATCGTCCGCTCGCCGTGCACGGTGAACTCGTACCGCGAGGTGTTCACCTCCGGCGGCAGCACCCCGAGCCCGAGCTGCTTGCACTCCTCGATGAGCATCACCACCTTGTCGGTGTGATCCATGTCGGCCGACAGCACCGCCGCCATGAAGGCCGCCGTGTGGTGCGCCTTGAGATAGGCCGTCTGGTAGGAGAGCAACGCGTACGCGGCGGAGTGCGACTTGTTGAAGCCGTAGCCAGCGAATTTCTCCATGAGGTCGAAGATGTGCGCCGCTTGCGCCTGCGGCACGCCGCGCGCGACGGCGCCGCCGATGAACACCGAGCGCTGCTTTGCCATCTCCTCGGGCTTTTTCTTGCCCATCGCGCGGCGCAGCAGATCGGCGCCGCCGAGCGTGTAGCCCGCGAGCACCTGCGCGATCTGCATCACCTGTTCCTGGTACAGGATGACGCCATAGGTGGGTTTCAATGCCGGCTCGAGGCTCGGATGCAGGTAATCGACGCGCGCTGCGGCGCCCGCGTGCTTGCGGGTGATGAAATCGTCCACCATGCCCGACTGCAGCGGCCCGGGCCGGAAGAGCGCGTTGATGGCGACGATGTCCTCGAAGCAATCGGGCCTCAGGCGGCGGATGAGATCCTTCATGCCGCGCGACTCAAGCTGGAAGACCGCCGTCGTGCTCCCGTCCCGCAGCAGCTTGTACGAGCGCGGGTCGGCCATGGGGATCGCCGTGATGTCGAGCGGCGGCGCATCGCCGGGCTCGCCGAGGGCGTTCACGGTCGCGACCGCCCGATCGATGATGGTGAGGGTGCGCAGGCCGAGGAAGTCGAACTTCACCAGGCCGGCCGCCTCCACGTCGTCCTTGTCGAACTGGGTGACGACGCTCCCGCCCGACTCGTCGCAGTAGAGCGGCGCGAAGTCGGTCAGCACCGAGGGGGCGATCACCACGCCGCCCGCGTGCATCCCGGCATTGCGCGTCAGCCCCTCGAGCGAACGCGCGAGATCGATGAGATTGTGGACGTCATCCTCGGTGTCGTAGAGCTTCTTGAGCTCCGGCTCCTTCTCGAGGGCCTCGGCGAGCGTGATGCCGAGCTCGAAGGGAATGAGCTTTGCGATCCGGTCGACGTAACCGTAGGTCATGCCGAGCACGCGGCCCACGTCGCGCACGACCGCCTTGGCCGCCATCGTGCCGTAAGTGATGATCTGCGATACCCGCTCACGGCCATACTTCTCGGAGACGTACTCGATGACCCGGTCGCGCCCGTCCATGCAGAAATCGACGTCGAAGTCCGGCATCGAGACGCGCTCTGGATTGAGGAAGCGCTCGAACAGCAGATCGTGCTCGATGGGGTCGAGATCCGTGATGCCGAGTGCGTAGGCGACGAGCGAGCCTGCACCCGAGCCACGGCCGGGCCCGACCGGCACCCCGTTCGTGCGCGCCCAGCGGATGAAGTCGGCCACGATCAGGAAGTATCCCGCGAAGCCCATCTGGCAGATCACGTCGAGCTCGGTGGCGAGGCGCGCGGCGTAGGCGTTGGACTCGGCGGCACCGGCAGGAGCAGCGGGCGCGGCACGCTCGGCGGGCGGGGCGGGCGCGCCAGACTCGGCGCTCGGCGCGGCGA
>JBOHZT010000352.1:0-3577 GCA_050738535.1 Steroidobacteraceae bacterium | reverse complement strand
CTTGCCGAGCTGCGCCGGCGGCAGGGCGCCGCTCGCCTCCCCCGGCGCCGCCGCCTCGGCGAGCTGACTGCCGTCGGTGGCGCCGAGCGCGGACTCCGGCGAGCTCGCGACGAGCGTCGCGAAATCGTCCGCCAGCTGATCCGCCTTGATCTTCTCGAACTCGCGCGACATCGCGAGCAGCGCGTTGCGCAGGGCCGAGGTCTTCGTCATCGCGACGAGCACGTGGCCGGTGCGGATCCGCGGCTCGCCGTACTTGAGGGTCGCCCACACCCAGGCTCGCTCGGTCGCGTCCTCGATGTGCGCCGAGAGATCCGAGATCGAGCTCGCCCCGCGCGGCAGCCGATCGAGGGCCTCGGTCAGGTCGCGCGCCAGCCTGCCGGGATCGACGCCGAAGGCGCGCACGATGAGGTGCACGTCCGAGCTCTGCAGCTGCAGGATCTGATGCATCCAGTGCACCAGCTCGACGTAGGGGTTGCCCCGCAGCTTGCAGAACACCGTGGCGCTTTCGATGGCCTTGTAAGCGAGGGTGTTGAGCTTGCCGAAAAGCGCGACGCGGCTGATATCACTCATGATGTGCCTTCCATCCGACGGAATCAAAATCAGGCTCCTGGATCACCACGTCATCCGCGGTCTGCCCGCGGCCGCCAAGCCAGGTCGACCAGCCGAGCTGCCCGGCGCTGCCGAGCCGGATACCGGGCACCTCGGCGTCGCGCAGCACCAGGCGCAGCTGCCAGCCCCACTCGTCGTTCGTGTACAGACGCACGAGCGCGCGCAGCTCGGCGAGTCCGCGCGAGCCGGGCAGGAACCCGGCGAAGCTCGCGAGCGTCACCGGTCCGATGACGATCTCGAACTTGTGCTGGCACTGCCAGCTCGTCCTCCCGAGCGCTGCCGTGCGGCCGAGCGACGCCGACGCGGGGTCCCGTCCGAGGCGGCAGAAGAGCTCGGGCGGGATATCCATCCACTCACCGATGAACTGGCGCACCTCGATGGCGAGCCCGAAGTAGTCCGCCAGCACGTTCTCGAGCCCATCCGAGGATCGAGCCTTGGGCGCAAATTGGGCCGCGCGACTGAGCTTTGCCTGATCGGGCACGGCGTCGCGGTTCCGCGCGGCGGGAGTCCCGAGGCCAAGCAACGCGCCGAGGTATAGCCCAAAACGGTCGCTCTGCGGTCGATCGAAACTCGTGGCCGGGTCCGCGTCGGCCCACGCCCGGTAGAACAGCGAGATCAGCCGGTGCTGAAACAGATTGACGAAATCGCTGAACGTCGCGTCCTCGCGCTGCCGGTGGCGCTCGTACGCGTACTCCGTGAGATGCAGCGGCAACGCGCCGTTCGGGCCGAAGAGGCCGAACGAGTATTGCTCGAGATGTGCCGGGCCGCCGTCGGGCGGCAGCTGAAAGCCGGCCACGTCCGAGGGGGCGAAGGACAGGCTCGGGCGCTGCGCGAACCGCACCGGGTCATCCGCCGCCTTGCGCGATTCGCCGAGCCGCGGATGCTCCGGGAAGCACTGCTCGATGAGCCGCAATGCGGCGAACAGCGAGAAGCGGTGCGGCTGCGCGCGCAGCGCCTCGAGCGCCGCGGACCGCCCTGCCTCGCTCACACGATCTGGCGGCTGCCCGCTCGCACCGGCCATGTCTTGATCGTCCCGCGCACCGTCGACTCGAGGCGCGTCTGTGTGAAGGAATTGATGGACACGTAGCTTGCGAAGAAGCGCTCGAGCACGCTCGCCAGCACGAGGATCCCGGCGCCCTCGAACGGCGCGTCATCGAGCGTCAGCGTGATCTCGAGCCCGCGGCCGTAGGTGATCGGTCCCGGGACGGGCATGCGCCACACGAGCGGCCGATAGCCCACGCCCACCACGCCTTCGACCTGGCGCGCCGCCGCGGCGTCGTTCGGATCGCGATACAGCGCGAGCATCTCGCGCAGCATCTGCGCGGACGACGCGCCCCGCTCCTGCATGAGCGAGAGATAGTTGAGCGACAGGTGCGCGATCAGCCGCCACGCCGTGTCCCCGAACGCGGGCGAGGCGCGCGGCGCGCTCGGTCCGGCAATGCAGCGGACCGACTCGACGGGGACGCCTCCCTCGATGAGGAAGCTCGTACGCCCCTGGCGCGTCGCGAGCTGCACCGGCAGATCGCGGTTGGTGCACAGCACCTGGGCGTCGATCTGGCGGATCCGGCCCTCGAGCTGGCGCTGCGCGCTGTCGACCACGGAGACGAAGCACTCGCTGCCAACGTAGGCCGCCCGCGTCCCGAGCTGCTGCTGGCGGACGGAGAGCACTCGCGGCCGCCGCTGGAGGGTGTAGTAGAGCGCCGGCGAGCCGGGATCCGTGTGGTGATCCGCGCCGTAGAAGGGCCGAATCTCGCCGATCGACTCCCCGTCCGCACCGACCGCCGTGAGGCGCTCGACGCTAAAGAGCTCGAAGTCGGCCGGCCGATTGCGGTCGGCGACCAGATGATGTTCCGTGTCGTAGAGATCGACGTGGATACGGTCGGCAGCGCGCGGAAAGAGGTTCACCGCCGGCGCGCAAAACAGCCGGAAATGGCTCGCATCGAGCGCATTCTCGAGCGCGTTGTGGACCCGGGAGAGCGTGAGATAGACCTCGAGCTCCTCGCCCTCGCACCCGCGAACGCCGTCGCGGAGATCATCGAGCGCAAAGAAGTGAAAGCGGTCCGGAAAGGCGAAATACTCCTGCAGCAGGCGGTAGCCGTGAAAGCCGCGGCGCGTGACGGGCAGCAGCGCCTCCTCCTGCGCGAATCCGACCTGCCGTACGCTCGCGGCGGGCCGCACGGTCACGGGTGCGCCCGGCTGCGTCGACCGCAGGCACACCCCCACGCAATCGGCGACGATCTGCTCGTACAGCGCCTGCGTGAGAGTCGGCGTCGCCTTGAGAAAGAAGGTGAGCGAATCGATGTCGAGCGCCTCGATGCGCACCCCGGGGGCCGCCTTCAGCCGCAGGCGGATGCTGGCCCGGGCGCGGCCGTCCACGGGAATGCCTTGCACCGCGAGCGCGCCGGTGCCTGCCAGGTACTTCGCCTCGACGACCGTGAGCGGCCACAGCGTCACATCGTGGCAGGTGCGGAATTCGCACGCCGTGCGATCCCCCTTGCCGAGCGGCGTCTTGAGGCTCGAGCCGCGGGGAATCGCGAAGCCGGCGAGCTGCGCGCCCTCCTTCAGATCCGGCACGAACTCCACGATCGAGCACGAGGGCACCGGCGCGAGGAAATTCGGGTAGACCATCTCGAGCAGGTGCTGCGTGAGCTGCGGATGGCGCGCGTCGAGCTTCAGCTGGATGCGCGCGGCGAGGAACGCGAAGCCCTCGAGCAGGCGCTCGACGTACGGGTCCGCGCACTCGAGCCCCTCCAGGCCGAGCCGCGCGGCGATCCGGGGATACGCCTCGGCGAACTCCGCCCCCATCTCCTGCATGAACTGCAGCTCGCGGTTGTAGTACTCGAGGATGCGCGGGTCCATCGGCCGTCACCCTGCGCCGGAGTCGCTGAGGGTCACGTTGCCGGTATCGGTCTCGATCCGGGTGCGCAGCACCAGCTGCTGGGGAACCGGCTGACCCCACAGCTCTGCG
>JBOHZT010000351.1:0-3589 GCA_050738535.1 Steroidobacteraceae bacterium | reverse complement strand
ATTCACGCGCTTCCAGATCGAGAGCCAGATCGAATCGGCGTATGCCCATAAGGTCCAGCTCCCGTCAGGCGGCAGCATCGTGATCGACTACACCGAGGCGCTCGTCTCGATCGACATCAACTCCGCGCGCGCGACGCGCGGCAGCGATATCGAAGCCACCGCGCTCAACACCAATCTCGAGGCCGCCGACGAGGTGGCCCGGCAGCTGCGCATCCGCGACATCGGTGGGCTCATCGTCATCGACTTCATCGACATGGAGTCGCCGAAGAACCAGCGCGAGGTCGAGGACCGTCTGCGCGACGCCGTGAGGATGGACCGAGCCCGGATCCAGATCGGGCGCCTGTCGCGTTTCGGGCTGCTCGAGATGTCGCGGCAGCGGCTGCGGCCCTCGCTCGGTGAGACGAGCCACATCGTCTGCCCGCGCTGCGTGGGCATCGGCAGCATCCGCAGCGTCGAGTCGCTGGCGCTCGCCATTCTGCGGCTGCTCGGCGAGGAGGTCCGCAAGGAGCGCACCTCCCGAGTGATCGTGCAGGTGCCCGTCGAGGTCGCCACGTATCTCATCAACGAGAAGCGGGAAGGTCTGCGCACGCTCGAGGACAAGAGCACGACCGAGCTGCTCATCGTGCCGAATCCGCACATGCAGACGCCCGACTACACGATCCGGCGCGTCCGCGACGACGAGGCCGAGCTCCCCGAGAACAAGCAGGTGAGCTATCTCATGCCGGCCACCCCCGAGGTCGCCGACCCCACGAAGGAGAAAAAGCCCACCCTCGAGCCCGCAGCCGTGGCAACCATCTTGCCCGCCACGTCCGCGCCGATCTCGGCCGCGCGTGAAGCAGAACCGGTCCAGGCGACAGCCGCGCCCGTGCAGCAGCCGCAGCCGGGTTTTTGGGGCCGACTCAAACAGTTGTTCAACCCGGCTTCCGCGAGCCCCGAGACCGCGGCACCCACGCCCTCCGCCCCGCCGAGCGCAGGAGCCTCCCGGACTGCAGCACGGCGGGAAGACAGCTACACCAGGTCGGACCGAGACGGCCGGCGCCCGGGGCCAGGTTACGGCCAACGCTCGCGCCGGCATGGCTCGGGCGGTCGCGACCGCTCGGAGGCCGTCGGCGCGCGCGGCCGTGATCGGAGCGACCGAGGCGCGGGCGACCGGAGCGAGCGGCCCGATCGAGGTGACCGCAGCGAGCGAGACGGTGCCGGCCGCAGCGAGCGCGACGGCGTCAGCCGTGGAGAGCGGACCGCTCGACCCGAGCACGCACCGGCCACCCAACAGCCGCTGCCAGCGAGCGCCGAGCTCGCCGAGCACGGCCCGGAGGGCTCACCCGAGAGCGGGCGGCCGGAGCCCGGGATGCGAAGCGGCGAGCGGCGCGGTAGACGCGGCCGCCGCCGGGGCCGTCGTGGAGGCGGCGCAGCGCGCGAGATGACCTCCGGGACACCGGGCAGCTCGGCGGGGCCGGGACCGGGACAAGGGCCCGGGGCAGAGTCATCGCCACAGCCAGGGGCGGGATCGGAGTCGAGATCGGCACCTGCGAAGCCCGCTGCAGCAGGCAACGGGTCAGCCGAAGGAGCAGCCCCGGCTCCCCACTCCGGGAATGGCTCGGGCAGCTCGGCGGGACCGTCCGGCGGCGCAGGCGAGGAGCACCGTCCGATTGCTCACTTCGAGCCGACCGCGCCCCTGGAGAGCCCCGGAGGCGCAGGCCCCACAGGCGGCAAGCCTTACGTCGTGTGGTCGTCGGCGCCCGCGGAGCCTTCGTCAGGCGGTGCCGCGGACTCGGACCGGGATACGGGGAACGGCTGAGGCGGGGCCTGTCAGGCGGCTGTCGCGCGCTCCAGCAGGTGCCGGAGCAGCCCGCGCGAGGCCGCCTCGATGAGATCGAGGACTTCCTCGAAGCCGTTCGCGCCGCCGTAGTACGGGTCGGGCACCTCGACCACGTCGAGGTCTGCGGCGTACTCGAGGAACATACGCACTCGCTCGCGCGCTGCGCGCGGCGCAGCCTCGCGCAGCCCCGCCCAGTTGTTGCGATCCATCGCGAGGATCAAATCGAAGCGCTGGAAGTCCAGCGGCTCGATCACGCGGGCGCGCAAGGTGGACATGTCGTAGCCGCGCCGGCGAGCCGCTTCCTGCGCGCGCGCATCCGGCGCGCGCCCCACGTGATAGTCGGCCGTCCCGGCCGAATCGACCGAGAGCTCGAGCTGCGGCGCCTCGCGGGCCGCGAGCGCCCGCAAGACCGCCTCCGCCGTGGGAGACCTGCAGATGTTGCCGAAGCACACGAACAGAATATCCACGCAACTAACCTAGCAATGGCCGTGGCCTGAATCAACGCTCGAGCAGTGCTCGCACGCGCTCGAGATCCTCCGGAGTATTCACGTCCGGGCCGGGACGCACGGCGGCCGTGCCCACCACGATCGACAGACCGTTCTCGAGGGCACGCAACTGCTCGAGCCTCTCGAGCTCCTCGAGGGGGCTCGGCGCGAGTCCCGCGAGGTGCAGCAACGCGGCGACGCGGTAGGCGTAGAGTCCAATGTGCCTGCGCGCCGCCTCGAAACGGCGCTCGGACCCCGCCGATGCGCCGTCGCGGTCCCACGGGATCGACGCCCGGCTGAAGTAGAGCGCATGCCCGCGCCGGTCGGCGACCACCTTGACGACGCGCGGATCGAGCAACTCCTCGAGCGTCGAGATCGGGCTCGCGAGCGTCGCGATTTGCGCCGAGCGCTCGGCGGCCAGCAACTCGCTCACCTGATCGATGAGGGCCGGCGGCATGAGCGGCTCGTCCGCCTGCAGATTGACCACGATGTCCTCGTCCGGCCAACCTCTGCTGCGCGCCACCTCCGCGATCCGGTCCGTTCCGGACGGATGCGCCGCGGTCATCACCGCCTCGGCGCCGCAGAGGCGCGCCGCGTCCGCGATGCGCGGATCGTCGGTCGCGACGACCATCTCGCTGGCCCGCGAGGCGCGCGCGCGCTCGCATACCCACTGCAGCATGGGCTTGCCGGCGAGTGGCAGCAGCACCTTGCCCGGCAGGCGCGCCGAGTGGAAGCGCGCGGGAATGACCACCCGGAACACGGGAAGCTACCGCTCGAGCAAGGGATCATCCGCCGCGAGCTGCCGGGCCTCCTCCTCGAGCATCACCGGCACCTCGTCGCGGATGGGATACGCGAGCCGGTCGAGCCGGCACACGAGCACCTTCTGGTCGCGGTGATATTGCAGCGGCCCCTTGCAGACGGGGCAGGCGAGGATCTCGAGCAGTCGGGTATCCATACGGCGCACTTTACCGCTTGCGGCGCGCGCCCGCATCGATCCGGCGGCACACTTCGCCGAGCAGCACCTGCGCGTCGCCGTCCGCGAAACGAGCCGTGACCGGGACCGACCACAGGCGAGGCGTCGCGAACGCGGCGCAGCGCACGGCGTCCTTCTCCGTCATGAGGATCGGCAGCTCGTCCGGGAAGTCGAGCTCGCCGGCCGTGAAGGCATGATGGTCCGCAAAGGCATGCCGCAGGACCTCGAGTCCGTGCGCCTCGAGCGCGCCGAAGAAGCGCGCCGGATGACCGATGCCCGCGACGGCGTGCACACGACCACCGGGCGGGAACG
>JBOHZT010000350.1:0-3608 GCA_050738535.1 Steroidobacteraceae bacterium | reverse complement strand
CTTCGGCGATGTCCGGATTCCCTTGTTGTTCGAGCGCCGCACTTTGCCGCTGAAGCGCCTTCTCGTCCGATAGGTAGCTGTTGTATTCGGCTGCGGCACTCCGCTGTAGCGTCTTCTCGTCCGATAGATAGCTGTTGTATGCGGCTACGGCTTCCCCGTTGAGAGTCTGGGGGGTGATGACGACGTTCTTGCTGACCCCGCTCTGCACGAGCGGCGCGGCGCAGGTCTGCTCAATCGGTACCCCGGCGAGAAAGAGGCAGCCGAGGATCCCCCCCATCGCCAGTCGCGCGGCGCAAGCCCCCGCACGAGGTGCAATCGGCAGTGATGATGCGCGGCGCATTTTGTCGCCCTTTCCGAATGCGCGAACGCAGCCGATAGCCTAGACAGCGATCGCATCTGACGCTAACGCCGGGCCGTAGTCAATGCGCGCCGCACAAAACGGGGTGCTTGGATCGGCGTCGGCCAAATTACGCTAAACTAAGGACGCCGCCGGCTTCTGGCCCGCTGTTGGCAGGGCAGGCCGGCGCGGAATGTGTTCACTGGGGGGGCTCGATGCGGGTCCATTGCGCAGCCTGTGGAGCTGACTTCGAGCAACAGGCGCTCGAGTCTGCCTCGTCTGCGGTCTGCCCCGACTGTGGCCGCGACGTTGCGACCGTGCACACGACGGCGCAGCTGCGGCCCTGCTCACCGGAACGCTCGGGCAGCCCCGGATCGGGATCCGCCGAGCGCCTGATGGACCGCGTGTCCGAGCGAATCTCGCGAGCGGCCGGCGTACAGAAGCTACAGGGCTTCTCCTTGCGCGAGACGTTCTCGGAAGTCTTCACGCGCCATACGGACGCGGAAGTGGAGCGCTACTTCGCCGTAGGCGGGCCGGACACCACCCCGTCGCTCGGGCAGATCGATGTCCGCTGGCCCAAGCCCTGGGTCTTTTTCCGGATGTTCCTGCTCGCGGTCGCGGCGTACGTCGTTTTCTTTCAAGCGTGGGATCAATGGCGCAACCTCAATCTGCTGCCCGGACTCATCTTCGTCGGGTCGTTTGCGATCCCCTTCTCGACTCTCGTCCTGTTCTTCGAGATGAACGTGCGCCGCAACGTGTCGCTCTTCCAGGTCGGGCGCCTGGTGGTGCTCGGAGGCATTCTCGGCATCGTCTTGTCACTGCTGATGTACCAGCTGGCTTTCGACTTCCACATGCAGTGGCTCGGCGCGTCCGTCGCGGGACTGGTGGAGGAGCCCGGGAAGCTCCTCGCGCTCGCTCTCGTGATCAACAAACGAAGGTATCGCGGCATCCTCAACGGCCTGCTGTTCGGGGCGGCCGTAGGAACCGGATTCGCGGCGTTCGAGTCGGCAGGGTACGCTCTGCGGACGGCGTTGGCATCGGGCACCACGGTCATGGGCGATGTGATCGTGAGCCGCGGCCTGCTCGCCCCGTTCGGCCACATCGTGTGGACCGGAATGTGCGGGGCGGCATTGTGGCGAGTCAAGGGCGGTGAGCCGTTCCACTTCGAGATGCTGAAGGATCCGCGGTTCTTGCGCATCTTCGCGGCGGCGGTCGTGCTCCATATGCTCTGGGACTCCCCCTTGCAGTTGCCTTTCTTCGGTACCTACCTGATCCTCGGCTTCATCGCCTGGATCATCGTGCTCGGACTCGTGCAGGAAGGTCTCGGCGAGCTGCGGGATCGCCAGGCTCAATTGCTGACGGGAGCCGCCTCCGCTGCACAGGACTGATCGGGTTCGTACACGTTCTCGCCTGGCCAGGGACGGTCCCAAGTGCCGCGTGAGGCGCTTGCCTGCCGGATCAGGCAGGACGGCGCTTGCCGCGGATGCGCTCGACCAGCGCCGAGGTCGACTTGTCGGGGATGAGGGGGACCAAGGCGACACGGCCGCCATAGCTCTCGATGAGCTCGTGGCCGACGATCTGGTCGGGACGGTAGTCGGCGCCTTTGACCAGCACGTGCGGGCGTACGCGCTTCAGGGTCTCGAGCGGCGTGTCCTCGTCGAAGATCGTGACGGCGTCCACGAAGCTCAGGGCGGCGAGGAGCGCCGCGCGCTCGGCCTCGGGAACGAGGGGACGCTCCGCACCCTTCAGACGGCGCACGGAGGCATCGCTGTTGATCGCGAGCACCAGCACATCGCCGAGCTTCGCGGCGCTCTCGAGCAGCGACAGATGGCCGGAATGCAGCAGGTCGAAGCAGCCGTTGGTGAACACGATGCGCTTGCCCGCCATGCGCCAGGAGGCGGCCCTGGCTTCGAGCGCGTCGCGGCGCAGCACCTTGCCGTCCGGGCGTGCTGCGAGCGCGTCTCGAATCCGATCGATCTCGACGGCGACGGCGCCGACTTGTCCCACTGAGATACCGGCCGCAGCGTTGGCCAGTTGGACTGCACCGATGAGCGGTGCTTTCGCGCCGAGCGCCACGGCGAGCACTGCGACGGCGGTGTCGCCCGCACCCGTCACGTCGTAGACCTCGCGCTTGATCGCGGGAACGGCGCTGTGAGGTCCGGCGGCAGGGACGAGCAGCATGCCGCGATCGCCCAGCGTGACGACAATGGCGTCTAGCCCCGCCTCGAGCGCGAGTCGGCGCGCGACGGAAGCGATCGAGGCGGGATCGTCCGGATTCAGCGGACCGCCCGCGGCGGCTTCCAGCTCGCGCAGGTTCGGCGTGAGGGCGGTGGCACCGCGGTAGCGCGTGAGATCGCGGTGCTTCGGATCGACGACGACCGGCGCATCGCCGCGGACTGCGAGAACGGCGGCGATCGAATCCGGCGTCAGTACTCCTTTGGCGTAGTCGCTGAGGATGATCGCGTCAGGACGGGGCCCGTCCGCGAGCTTCGAGGTGAGGCGCACCACCGTCGGTGCCGGGCACGGCGCCGCGTGCTCCCAATCAAGCCGCAGCAACTGCTGGTTGTGGCCGAGCACCCGAAGCTTCCGTGTGGTCGCACGGTCGGGCGCTTGGATGACCGCGCGCGTATCGATCCCCGCTGCGCGGCACAGCTCGAGCAGTTTCTCGCCAGCGGAGTCCTGTCCGACCACTCCGGCGAGGCTTACATGGGCACCGAGGACCGCGACCTGCCTGGCCACATTCGCGGCGCCCCCAAGGCGGTACTCTGTATCGCGAACCCGCACGACCGGCACCGGGGCCTCGGGCGAGATGCGGTCGACGGCGCCGACGACGTACTCGTCGAGCATCAGATCGCCGACGATCCAAACACGGACTCCGGCGAAGCGCTCGAGAGTGGACAGGAGTGCGTCTGGGGGGCTCTCCCCGGGGCGGCCAGCGGAGCCGGCAGCAGGGCTAGTGCTGGCAGCGTGGGCATCGGAACCCGCGGCAGCCGAATCGGCGGGAATTGCGGCGGCCTTGCGGCCGTGCTCGCCGCTCGAGCCTTTTTTCATCTTGCCTCCAGCCGGTCGGAACGGGAGTTGCAGCCGGGCGGGCCGACCGCTCCGGTAATGGCGCGCGCGAGTGCGAGCAGGTCGTCGAACACGAGCATCTCGCCGTGCAACCCGCTGGGTATCTGGCCGTGTGTCGGGCTGCGCGGCTCATCCGCCCCGCCGTGGGCGCACTTCCTGCGTCGCTCGGTCTCGCGCCCCTTGCCGGTGCGGACGAGCGCAG
>JBOHZT010000349.1:0-3609 GCA_050738535.1 Steroidobacteraceae bacterium | reverse complement strand
GCGCCAGCTCGATCAGCTCGGCGCTCGGATCCAGACCATGCCATTCGATCTGGGAGACGGCGGCATGGCGGTCCGACGGGAAGGCCCCGGCCTCGATCAGGATCTTCGTGCGCCGTCCGCAGGGACGATAGAAGCTCGCGAGCATCAGGTGCAGGTTGATGGTGAGCGAGTTCATGGCGACGACCTCGCCCGGCTGCGCGCCGGTCAAGTGCTCGAGGCCCGAGCGCAGCTGCTCGTGGTAGGGGATCCAGGGGCGCCGCGCGCCTTCGTGGCCGAGAACCGCGAGACGCCCCCAGTCCTCGAGCTCCTGGCGCACGATCTCCTCGGCGGCGCGCGGCAGCGGGCCGAGGGAGTGGCCGCACAGATAGATGATCGGCGCGCCGCCGAGACCATGCGGCAGCGTGAATTGCCGCGCGAAGCCGCGCAGCGGATCGCCGGCATCGAGCCGCCGCGCGTGCTCGAGCGTCTCCTCGAGACCGGCTGCCTTGGAGGGTCGGGCGCCCCATCGCCCGAGGAATCTCACGGCTCGAGCCTTTGCAGCGCGTAGAGCAGCGGCCGGCTCGGCACGGCATCGCCGGCGATCGCGGGGACTTGCAGCTCGAGCAGGTACTCGCCGTCGGGGAGCGCCGCGGGAATCGACGCCAGCTCCGTGACGGTGCAGCGGGCGCGGCGCGCGAGCGCGAGATCGGCCGCTCCGGGCGGCAGGCCGAAGAAGATCCGATGCGCCGTGAGGCGGCCCTCGTCACGGGCGCGATCGATCGAGGGCACATCGACGACCAGGTGCTCGATCGAGCGCTCGACGAGCCATTCGGCCGCCTCCCGCGAAAGATAGGGCGGCGGCTCGCTCTCCGGGGCCGCGGCCGGCGCCGCGGCCGGTTTTGTGGCCGGCGTCGTGCGGATCACGAGCGCGCGAGGGAGCGAGCCCGCGGGCGGCGTTGCAGAGCTGCAAACCGCGGCCGCGAGCCCGCGGCGGGTGATGAGCCGGTCGTCGGGGGCCGGCGGCGGGTCGCTCGTCTCTGAAGCGCTGGCTGCGCGCTCCGGAGCGACGGTCGCGAGCCGCGCGGGCAGCAATCCCGCGGGCACGACCCGGAAGGCGTCGAGCGGCTCGCGCGTCAAGTGTCCCGCGCATTCGGTGTGAGTCCCGTTCCCATGCGGCGTGAGCGTGATCGTGCGGCAGTTGCAGCTCGCGCCTGCCGCGACGCTACCCGCGAACCCAGGCGTCGTGAGCGCGCGCGAGCTCGCCTGCGGCGCGCCGAAATACCGCGGACCGCTCGGAGCGAAGTCCACGGGGATCGCGAGACTTACCGGATCATCCAGATCGACGCTCGCCTCGCCGCCGTCGATCCGCAGGATGCCCCTCAACCGGACCGCTCCAGCACCGTGCCGCAGTGTGCGCAGGTGCGCCGCTCACGGCTCGCGAAGAAGCGCTCGGTCACCGGCTGGAACTGCGCCTCGATGTCGGTGAGCGCGAAAAATTCCTCGTAGAGCAAATGCCCACAGCGCTCGCAGTACCATTGCAGCCCGTCCTGCTCGCCGGGGCGCCGGTCGCGCTCGATCACGAGCCCGACCGTGTTCGCGAAGCGCTGCGGCGAGTGCGGCAGCCGCGGCGGGATGAGCAGGATCTCGCCCTCGCGGATCGGCACATCCTTCAGCATGCCGTTCTGGACGGTCTTCAGCAGCATGTCGCCCTCGATCTGGTAGAAGAACTCCTCGCCGGGGTCGACGTGGTAGTCCTTTCTGGCGTTCGGGCCACCGACGACCTGGATGACGAGCTCGCTGTCCAGGTAGATGCGCCGGTTGCCGATGGGAGGCTTCAGCAGATGCCGGTGCTCGTCGATCCAGCGGCGGAAGTTGAGTGTCTCGAGCGGTGCGGTCGACATCGTTGCAAAGCCTCTATTCCTCGGCAGTTCCGTGGCTGGCGGGAACCTTGTAGCCGGCGCAAGGCAGCCGCACGGGCGGCTCGGCGGCATCGAGGCGGACCGCGGTGAGCGCGCCGCCCCACACGCATCCGGTATCGAGCCCGAGCACCCCAAAGGCGCTCACGTAGCCGAGCGCCGACCAGTGTCCGAAGATGATGCGCGTGTCTCGGCTCGCGCGCTCGGGGATCTCGAACCAGGGCCGTAGGCCCGCGCCCGCCGCCTTCGGCGGACCCTTCATGCCGAGGTCGATACGCCCGTCGGGGGTGCACACGCGCAGCCGCGTGAGCACATTGACGACGAAGCGCGCGCGCTCCATGCCGCTGAGCTCCTCGCTCCACCGGTCGGGGCGATCGCCGTACATTTGCTCGAGGAAGTTGCGCGGATCGCGCCTCAGAGCGCCCTGCGCCTCGCGGGCGAGCTCGAGCGCGCGGGCGACGGTCCACTGGGGCACGAGACCGGCGTGGATCAGCAGGTCGCCGCTCGCGGCGTCGAAGTGCGCGAGCGGCCGGTGCAGCAGCCACTCGATGAGCGCCTCCCGGTCGGGCGCGGCGAGCACCTCGTCTAGCGTATCGCCGTGCCGGCCGGCCGGGCGGCCCGTGAGCGCGCGCGCGAGCAGGTGCAGGTCGTGGTTACCGAGGACGGTGACCGCGCTCGCGCCGAGCGAGCGCACGTAGCGCAGGGTATCGAGCGAGCGCGGTCCGCGGTTGACGAGGTCCCCGACCAGCCACAGCTCATCCCGCCCGGGATCGAAGCGGATGCGCTTGACCAGAGCATGCAGCTCGTCGGCGCAGCCCTGGATGTCTCCGATTGCGTACCTCATCCCTCGAGGGGGCTCATCTCGCCCGGGTGGCCCGCATCGCGAGCACGTCGCACGGCGCTCCGTGCAGGACTGCATCGTCCGTCAGATTGAGCAGGATGGAGGGGCCGTGGCGCTCCCGGCTGCTCACGATGATGAGGTCGGCGCTGCGCTCGCGCGCACTGCGGACGATCTCCGATTTGACATTGCCGGCTTCGACCCGGCAGCAGTCCTCCGAGATCCCGACTTCGGCCGCCAGGGCGGCGAGCTGCTTGCGCGCGCGCGACATCAACTCCTCCTCGATCTGCACGGCGGGCATCAGGCTCTCGCCCATGGGCTCGACAGGCACGTACTGCACCACGTGGAGGAGCTCGAGCTGCGCTGCGAGCGCCGCGGCCAGCGCTTGCGCCCGACGGGCGATGCCGGGGCTATCCTCGTTCAGCTCGATCGCGAGCAGGATACGGCGATAGAGGGTCATGAAACCTTTCCCCCCGCAGGTGTCCACCTTGCGAGCTGCCGGCTTCGCCCATCCTAAGTGGGCGCCGCCGCGCCGGCAAGATCGTTGAAAGCCCGGGGTGTGAGCGTCTCCGGGCGGGCGCCGGGATCGAGACCGCACGCCGCGATCCGCTCGGGATCGACCAGGCCCTTCAATGCGTTCCTGAGGGTCTTGCGGCGGTGCGCGAAGGCCGCGGCGACGATCTGTGCGTAGCCGGGCGCCACGGCGAACGCGGGCTCCTGCAGCACTTCGAGGCGCGCCACCGACGACCAGACTTTGGGCGGCGGTTGGAAGGCGCCGGGGCCCACGTCGAACAGCCGCTCCGCGCGCACCCGCGGCGCGAGCATCACCGTGAGCCGGCCGTATTCCCCTGTTCCGGGCTGGGCCGTGATGCGGGC
>JBOHZT010000348.1:0-3638 GCA_050738535.1 Steroidobacteraceae bacterium | reverse complement strand
ATGATGCTGTTCACCTTGTCGGTGCCGGCGGAGGATTGGTTGACCCCCTGGGAGAACGCCGTGACGACGCGCTCCGCTCGCGCGAATGCGGCGAAGAATTTCTCGATGCGGCGAACGCTCGCCGGTGGCCGGTGGCCGGCGGCCGCGGAAGCCATGCAGAGCCGCGAATTGGTGTCGATGTTGGCCGCCCCGATGAATCCTTTCATCTTCGTCGAGCGCGCGATCCCAGCTCACCCGCTCGCCGCGGATCCGCGGGTGCAGCAGCTTGCCTGCGGACTGCACGTCCCCGCGGGTTGCGCGGCGCGCAGCATCGCTTCCACATCGTCCAGGTCACGGAACGTCACGACGCCGGGGAGCCGAGCACCGGCGACGGGCAGCACGACTGGGCTCGACCCAGTGGCGATCAGCAGCCGGTCGTAGGGCGCTTCCCGTCCACCGCGAGTCCGCACGAGACGGCGCCTGCGGTCGATGGCGACGACGGGGTCGCCAGTGTGCAGCGTCACGCGATGCCTGGCGTACCACTCCGCGGGGTGCAATATGATCTCGTCGGCGCGCTTCTCGCCAGCCAGCACCGGCGAGAGAAGAATGCGGTTGTAGTTCACGCGCGGCTCGGCGCCGAGCACGGTGATCTCGTAGGCATCGGGCGCCAGCGACAACAGTTCCTCGACCATGCGCATGCCCGCCATACCGTTGCCGATCACCACCAGGCGCCTGCACCGCGCGCCGGATCGTTGCGCCTGAGACTGGGTGTCGACCCAGATCCGGCCGTCCACCACCCGCACGGGATAGACGTTCACCCACTTCGAGGCGTCCTCGACGCAACGGCCGGTCGCGAGGCTGTAGTGATGCTTGTACAGCGGCGATGCAACGACCGATTCTCCTTGCAGGTCGCCGACGATGCCTCGCGAAAGGACGTTCGCAGCGCCGGCGGGATCGAAATTGTCGAGCGCGTATACGGCACTTCCGAGACGGAAGATCGCGATTTGCCGCCCATCGACCAGCGCGCACGCGCCCGCACCCGGTGGAACGTCGCCAAGCGCGCAAACGGACGTGAAGCCGCTCATGCGCTCGCCTCGGAGGCCACGCGCACCTCGGACGTCGCATGCACCCCTGAGGCCGCGGCGGATCGCGCCGCGGGACGGATCTGGCCCCGCTCGCGGACGAAGGCCACCTTCTCATCCGCCGCATCGCTGTTCACGAAGTGCCGGAAGCGCTGCAGCGTCGCGGGGTCCTCGATCGCTCTCTTCCATTCGCATTCGTAGGACGCGACGAGGCGCGCCATGTCCGCCTCGAGCTCCGCGGCGATGCCTAGCTTGTCCCGGCAGACGACCTCCTGCAGGTACTCGAGGCCGCCCTCCAGATTCTCGCGCCAGGCGGCCGTGCGCTGCAGCCGATCGGCCGTACGGATGTAGAGCATCAGAAAGCGGTCGATGTAGCGGACGAGCGTTTCCTTGTCGAGGTCGGCCGCCAGCAGCTCCGCGTGGCGCGGCTTGGTTCCGCCGTTGCCGCAGACATAGAGATTCCAGCCCTTCTCCGTCGCGATGACGCCGACATCCTTGCCCTGGGCCTCCGCGCATTCCCGCGCACAGCCGGAGACGGCCAGCTTCAGCTTGTGCGGCAAGCGCAGGCCCTTGTAGCGGTTCTCCAGCTCGATCGCGAGGCGGACGCTGTCCTGCACCCCGTAACGGCACCACGTCGAGCCGACGCAGGATTTCACCGTGCGCACGGCCTTGCCGTAGGCGTGCCCCGACTCGAATCCCGCGGCGATCAGATCGCGCCAGATGAGCGGCAGCTGATCGACGCGCGCGCCGAAGAGATCGAGGCGCTGGCCGCCGGTGATCTTCGTGTACAGATCGTATTTCGAGGCGACCGCCGCGATCGCAGCGAGCTTCGCGGGCGTGATCTCCCCGCCCGGGATACGCGGCACCACCGAATAGGTGCCGTCCCTTTGCATGTTCGCGAGGAAATAGTCATTGGTGTCCTGCAGCGGCTGCCGGCCATCCGCGAGCACGAATTCGTTCCAGCAGGACGCGAGAATCGAGGCGATGGTCGGCTTGCACACCTCACATCCATGTCCCTTGCCGTGCTTCGCGAGGACCTCGTCGAAGCTGCGCAACCCTTCCACGCGGATCAGATGAAACAGCTGCTGCCGCGAGCGCGCGAAGTGCTCGCACAAGCGGCTGTCGACCGACAAGCCGCGCCGCTGCAGCTCCGCCTTCAGCAGCTGCGCGACGAGCGGTGCGCATCCGCCGCACGTCGTCGCGGCGCGAGTGTGCGATTTGACGGCGCCGATCGTCGTGCAGCCGTCCGCGATTGCCGCGCAGATGGCGCCTTTGCTCACGTTGTTGCAGGAGCAAATCGGCGCCGCATCGGGCAGCGCTGCGAGTCCGGAAGCCGAGCCGGTGGCGGACTTCGAGCCGGCGGCGGCCGGAAGGATCAGTTCCTCGGGATGTTCGGGCAAGGCGACACCGCTCAGCATCATCTGCTGCCACTCGCCGAAGCTCGCTGCGTCGCCGACCAGCACTCCTCCGAGCAGCTGCCGGCCTTCCTCGTCGGTGACGAGCTTCTTGTAGACCTGCCGGCGCTCGTCGACGAAGGTGTAGCACCGCGCTCCCGGCGTCGCCGCGTGAGCATCGCCGATCGAGGCGACATCGACGCCGAGCAGCTTGAGCTTCGTGCTGAGATCGGCGCCGGTGAAACGCGGCGAGGCGCTGGGCGTGTCAGCATCGAACGTGGCGTTCGCGCCCCTCCGGCTATAAGCGGCGCTTGCGATCTGCGCGGCGGCGACCTCCGCCATCCGGTAGCCCGGCGCAACGAGCCCGAAAATCCGGCCGTTCCACAGGGCACACTCGCCGATCGCATAGATCGACGGATCGGACGTGCGGCACGCGTCATCGATGAGGACGCCGCCCCGCTCGCCGACGGGGAGACCTGCGGCCCGAGCGAGCGCGTCGCAGGGGCGAATGCCCGCGGAGAAGACGATCAGATCGGCCTCGAGGGTGGACCCGTCCGCGAAATCCAACCGCTGCCGCGCGCGGCTTCCGGCGACGATCTCGCGCGTATTCTTGGCCGTATGCACGCGCACGCCGAGCGCTTCGATCTTGCTGCGCATAAGCATGCCGCCCAGCTCGTCCACCTGCAGGGCCATCAGCCGCGGGGCGAACTCCACCACATGCGTCTCGAGTCCGAGATCGCGCAGCGCCTTTGCCGCTTCGAGCCCGAGCAGTCCACCGCCCAAGACGGCGCCGCTGCGCGCCGAGGCGGCCGCCGCGCGGATCGACTCGAGATCCTCGATCGTGCGATAGACGAAGCAGCCGGGCCGCTCGCGTCCCGGCACGGGCGGAACGAACGGATACGAGCCGGTCGCGAGCACCAACGTGTCGTACGCAATCTCGCGGCCCCGCTCGGTGCGCACGAGCTTCGAGACCGGATCCACGTGAGCCACGCCCTCGCCGAGATGCAGCGCAATGCCATGACGCGCGAAGAACTCCGGCGATGCGAGCGAGAGTTCGTCCGCGGTCTTGCCGCTGAAGAGGCTCGACAGATGCACGCGGTCGTACGCCGGCCGGGGCTCCTGCGTGAACACGGAGACGGCGAACGCGCCCGCGCTAGGTCCTTCGGCCAGCGCTTCGAGAAAG
>JBOHZT010000347.1:0-3658 GCA_050738535.1 Steroidobacteraceae bacterium | reverse complement strand
CCTGCAGGCGCGCGACTTCCGCCGCCTTCTCCTCAGGCAGCACTCCGGCCAACACGCGGGCAATGCCGAGCTGGGCCGCCACGGCCTCCGCCGTGCGCTCGTTGTCGCCGGTCAGGAGCACTGTCTGGATACCCATCTCGTGCAGGCGCTTTACCGCGGCGGCCGCGGTGGGCTTCACGGGGTCCGCGACGGCGATGAGGCCGAGCCACTGCGGCTCGGGGTCGAGCGTCGCCGCCCACATCACCGTCCGGCCCTGGCTTTCGAGGTGCGCCGCGCGCGCCTCACCCGCTCCCGTGGAAACGCCCTCCTCGGTCATCAGGCGGCGATTGCCGATGACGAGACGACGACCTGCGACGCGCGCGGTCAAGCCTTTGCCCGGGCGGCTGTGAAAATCCTCGAGCACCGGCGGTGAGTGACTCTCGCTGCTCGCCGGCAACTCGCGCGCCCGAGCCAGCACCGCGCGAGCGAGCGGATGCTCGCTTCCTGTCTGCGCCGCGGCGGCGAGTGAGAGCAACTCCCGCTCGGTGAGCCCATTCGGGATGACCTCCGTGACGGCGGGCCTGCCTTCGGTAACCGTGCCAGTCTTGTCGAGCACGATCGTGTCGAGCCGATGCGCGCGCTCGAGCGCCTCCACATCGCGGATGAGGATGCCTGCCTTTGCCGCTGCACCCGTCCCTACGACCAACGCCGTGGGTGTGGCGAGCCCCAGCGAGCAGGGACATGCGATGACGAGCACCGATACCGCTGCGATGATCGCCGCCGTCAGGCTCCCCGCGATGAGCCACCAGCCGAGGAATGCCGCGAGGGCCACCACCACGACCACGGGCACGAAGATCCCCGCCACCCGATCGACGAGCCGTTGCACGGGCGCCTTCTTGGCCTGCGCGCCCTCGACGAGCGCGATGATGCGAGCGAGGGTCGATTGCGCGCCCACCGCCCGCGTCTCGATGCGCAAGAGCCCTCTGCCGTTGATGGAGCCGCCGGTCACCCCATCGCCAACCGCTTTGGCGACGGGCAGGCTTTCGCCCGTCAACAGGCTCTCATCGACCTCGCTCCGCCCGCTCAGCACTTGGCCGTCGACGGGCAGCCGCTCGCCCGGCCGGACGATGACGATGTCCCCGATGGAGACAGCGTCTACCGGCACGTCGAGCTCCTCCCCTCCTCGCTCGATGCGTGCGCGCTGCGGCCGCAATGACATGAGCGCACGGATCTGCGCGGTCGTCGAGCGCTTCGCGCGCGTCTCGAGCCACTTGCCCAGCGAAACGAGGGCGATTACCACCGCCGCGGAATCGAAGTAGAGGTGTGTCAGCGGATAGGCGATCAGAAGATAGAGGCTGTAGAAGTACGCTGCCGAGGTGCCGAGCGCCACCAGGAGGTCCATGTTGCCGACCCGCGCCCGCAGTGCCTTCCACGCGCCGACGTAAAACCGCGCTCCGATGAGGAACTGTACGGGCGTCGCGAGCGCGAGCTGCAGCCACGCGGGCAGCATCACACCAGCCATGGGAGCCAGGAGCGGCGCGCTCAAGGCGACGGCAATGGCGAGCCGCCCGCTCTCGAGCTTCATCCGCCGCGCCTCGGCTGCGGCGAGCTCGCGATCGCGCTCGGCCTCTCCCGTCAGGAGCTCGCCTTCGTAGCCCGCGCGCCGGACGGCGGCCACGAGATCGGCGGGCCTCACTGCGCCCGCGACGCCTTCCACCCTGGCGCGCTCGGTCGCGAGATTCACCTCCGCGCGCACAACACCTGACACGGCCGACAGCGCCTTCTCGATGCGTCCCACGCAAGAGGCGCAGGTCATTCCTGCAATCGCAAGCTCCCGCATCTCGTGCGGCACCTCATAGCCCGCGCGCTGCACGGCCTCGGCAAGCCCGAACCCTCCGACACGGGCCGGATCGTAGTGGATATCCGCCTGCTCGCTCGCGAGATTCACGACCGCTCCAACGCCGGGAAGCGCATTCAACGCCCTCTCGACCCGGCCCGCGCAGGTCGCGCAGGTCATCCCCTCAACAGGCAGGATGATGTGCTCGCGCGCCACGCGCCCGGCCTCGGACGCCCGCGCACGCCCGCCGCCAGATGCCGCCTGCCCTTCTACCTCCATGGGCGTCGGTCTCTGCGCGGGAATGCTCATGTGCGGCGCGCTGGCAGCGTCACGCCAAGCGCCCTGCAAATCCCGCGGCCTCGACGGCGCGGATCAAATCCTCCGCTCGCGCAGTCCCGGTCACCGTCGCGCACTCGCTCGCAAGGTCCACCTGAGCTTTGCTCACGCCGGCAACGGCGGATAGCGCGCGAGTCACTGCGCCGGCGCAGCCGCCGCAGGTCATGCCTGCAACCGTGAGCACGACCGTAGCGGCGCTTTCTTTCGAGCTTGGATTTCCCATCGGACCACTCCTTCCAGTCATCTGGAAGCTATATAGGGCCTCCCCCCACTGGAAGGTCAAGGGTTCGCTCAGGGCGGTGCGGCTCGATGCCCCTCCATCTGCTCGAGAATGGGACAGTGGTCGGCTGCCCCCCGCACAGAGGATGGGTAGCGATATAGCGTCGCTATAGACAAGTCCGTATAGCACTGCTATATCGCAGCCATGATGACACGCGAGACGATTCTGGCGGTGGCGCTCAGGCTGCTCGACCGGGAGGGTGAGGCCCGTTTCTCGACAAGGTCCGTATGCGCCGCGGCGAAGGTCACCGCTCCCACGCTCTACCATCATTTCGGCAGTGCGGACGGACTTCTCAGTGCCGCGTTGATGGAGGGCTTTCGCCAGCTGCTCGAGAGCAAGAAGGCCGCGGAGCAATCTTCGGACGCGGAATCGGCCTTGCGCGAGGGTTGGGACGATTACGTCCGCTTTGCGGCGGAACGGCCGCGGTTGTATGCGGCCATGATGGCCCGCTTCCTGCAGGGCGCCACCATTCCTGCCGCCGAAGAGGCATTCGCTCTCTTGAGGCAGCAGATAGCGGCGCTCGAAGCCGAGGGGCGGCTTGCGATCGAAGCGTCCCATGCCGCCTCCGTCATGTGGGCGGCGGCCAACGCCGCGGCACTTCTCTACGTGACGGCGGCGTTGCAGGCGACGCACCTTTCAGCGCCCGACCCACGGGTCGTCGTGGCCATTCGCGACCAGGCCGTGGCCAGCATCTGCAAACCTCGTTCTGAGAATGAAACATGAAGATACTGGTCACCGGCGGCTCCGGATTCCTCGGCGCTCGCTTGATCTCGAAGCTCGTGGTGGCTGGGCACGATGTGATGGCGCTCGCGCGTTCCCCTTCATCCGGCAAACGGGTCGACAGTCTCGGCGCAACGCCAATCACGGGCGATCTCGAGACGCCTGAAGACCTACAACTGCCCGCGCTCGATGCCGTGGTCCACGCGGCAGCCTACTTCCGGTTTGCCGGACCACGCAAACCGTATTTCCACGTCAACGTGGGCGGGACGAAAACACTTCTCGAGGCAGCCAGGCGCGCAGGTGCCACGCGCTTCGTCCATGTGAGTGCAGCCGGCATCATCATGGATGACGACGGGTCGCCGATCCGCAATGCAGACGAGTCCGCCCCGACGTTTCCGAACAGCTTCTCGGGCTATGTCGCCAGCAAGGCCCGCGCCGAGGCAGCAGTGCTGGCCGCTAACCAGTCCGGCTTCCGCACGATCGCGATACGTCCCCCGGCCATCTGG
>JBOHZT010000346.1:0-3677 GCA_050738535.1 Steroidobacteraceae bacterium | reverse complement strand
GACCCCCGAGCCCTACCCCGGGCACGTCGGACTCGACAAGCCCGTCGCGCGCGAGGCGCTCACCGACGCGCTGCGGCGCGAAGGCATCGAGTGGATCGGCAATGCCGCGCTCGAGCGCTGCGAGGAGCGAACGCTGCGCTTCGCGGTGCACGCAGCGGAAGGCGCGCCGCGCGCGCGTAGCCTCGAGTTCGCGTACGCGACGATCTGGCCGACCTTCCGCGGCGTCGACGGCGTGGCGAGCTGCAAGGCGCTTTGTGACGCGGACGGGCTCGTCATCGTGGATGCATGCCAGCGTGCGCCCGGCCACCCGAATATCTTCGCCGTCGGCGCCTGCACGGCGAAGCCGATGCTCACGCAGACGCCCGTTCCCGTGGGCGCGCCCGACGCGGTCTACGTCGGCCAGCAGCAGATCGCCGTGGTCGCGGACAACCTCTGTCACAGCATCCGCGGCGAGCCCTTGGTGCGGGCGAGCGTCGAGCGCGAGCACTGGATCGCCGACATGGGCAAGCGCGGGGCCGCCTACCTCGCGGCGCCGCAGATGCCGCTGCGGAACATCCAGTGGCTGCATCAGGGCCGCTGGGTGTACGAGGCCAAGCGGGAATTCGAGGACTACTTCGTCGACCAGATCCTGTTCGGCGCCGGACAGCACGGGCAGATCGCCGCGCTCGTGCGCCGGTTGCGCAGTCAACCCGGCCGCGCCAGCGCCGTACCCGACAGCAGCTCCGAGCTCGGACCTCATCTGACGTTCGACACCGACGTCAGGCGGAAGATCGAGGCGCTCGCGCGCCACCTGCGGATCGACGCCCGCAAGCTCTCGCAGCAGCTGCTCGAGAAGGCCGTCGGAGAAGCGCAATCCTGTCTCGACCCCGAGATGCGCGAGCGCGTGCGCGCGGACGTCCACACGCGGCTCGTGAGAGAGCTCGAGGCAAAGGAGGAGCGGGAGCGGTTCGAGGGCGGCGCGCCATAGCGCCCCGCGGCGCTGCGGCGACCCGAGTCGGCGCACACATCATGCCCCTGCGGCACGGCCGCTGTGACAGCCCGGCCGGCGGAACGCGCCGGCCCGTCTGCTAAATTGGTTAGCGAGCGCCGAAAAGGTAGGAGTCCGCTCCATGCTGAGAACGACCCAGCCGCAGCTCGCTTCCAATCCTGCGATTCCCCTGGACGCAAGGCTCGCCGAGCCCGCGGTAGCGACCCGACACGGGGCGGTGCCCGCCGCGCAGTGGCTCCCCGCCATCGCGGCCTCCCTGCTCTATCCCATGGCCGTCCAGCTGTTCGTCGAGGGCTATCACGCGGCGCTCGGCGCCGGCGGGACGACGCGCGCCCTCTACGGGCTCGGCGCGCTCGCGATGCTCACGCTCGCGATCGCGGCGCCGGGACTCGCGCTGCGCAGCCTCTACACGATGCGCCTCAACGCCAGCCCGCGCGCCTACGGCGTGCGCCGGCTCCTGCACCTCGCCTGCACCGTGCCGCCGCTCTACCTGGTCTGGATCCGCGTGGCGGGGCTCGGCTCATTGAGGGGCAGCACGGCGGCGCTCGTCGGATGGGGGATCGGCTGGGTCGTGCTCGCCACGCTCGCCTGGAGCGCGAGCCGCGGGGCCGTCGAATCCGCAAGCGCGCCGGTACCGGCATCCTCGCCGGTCGAGCCGGCCGACGCGGCCAAGCCGAGCCTCCTCGCCGTCCTGACAGGGCGCTCCCGCAAAGTGCATCGCGTCGCGGTCGTGGCCCTGCTCGGCGCTTTCCTGGTGGCGCACCTCGCCAATCACCTCTTCGCCCTGTGGTCGGTGTCGGCGCAGACGACGGTGATGGATGCGCTGCGCCTGTGGTATCGCGCGATCTGGATGGAGCCGCTGATCCTCGCGCTCTTCGTGCTCGCGGCCTTCACGGGACTGCTGCGCCTCTCGCGCCTCACGCGCGCTCCCGCCGACGGGTGGCGGGTGCTGCAAACCGCCTCGGGCGGCTACATCGCGATCTTCCTGGTGAGCCACATCTGGGCGACGCTCGGCGCGCGCTATCACGGAATCGACACGAACTGGGCGTTCGCGAGCGGCGGGAAGGCCGGCATGCTCGCCTCGGGCGTCGCCGCCATGGTGCTGCTGTATTACACGTTCGCGCTGCTCGCCGTCGCAGTCCATGCGGGGCTCGGCCTGCGGATGGTGCTCCTGTCGCGGCGCGTCCGCGCAGCCGCGGCCAACCGGTCGGCGCGCTGGGTGTTCGCCTGCGGCAGCGCCATGTCCGCCCTCATCGTCGCCGCGCTGCTGGGCGCTCGCCTCGCCGGCGGATGAGCGCCCGTATTGGCGAGCAAGCCGATCGATTGTGACGCAATCGCTTGATGCAGCCTGATACAATACGTAACATGCTTCGGTTTTCCCGCTGAGCCGGCTACTCCTCCCTCCCGCCACGAGTCCCAAGGAGCGCACGCCCGGATGGCAGGCGGATCGGGGTAGAGGCGTCATGCATCGGAATATTCTCGTCCCGTTCAACGGTAGCCCGGCTGCGGCGCTGGGCTTGCGCGCGGCCGTGCGCCTCGCGAAGGCCCACGGCGGCCGGATCCGGCTCATCTACGTCCTCACGCACGTCCCGTTTCTCGGCCTCGGGAGCCACGCCCGGCGGACCGAAGCAGCGCTCGGCGATCTCGCGCGGGCGCATCGTGCGGCCCTGCGTTGGGCCACACTCGAGATGCAGGAGGAAGGCATCGAGGCCGACTCGCGGCTGATCGAGGCGGTCGGCGGAGGTCTCGGCGAGACGATCGTCGCCGAGGCGCACGCGTGGCCCGCGCAGCTCATCGTGTGCGGCACGCGCGGCGGACACAGCATCGCGCGGCTGCTGCACGAGAGTCATGCCGAGCTCATCGTGCGCAAGAGCGCCATCCCCGTGCTGCTGATTCCCGCCGATGGCCGCAGCAAGCCCGAGCTCGCGCGGCACTTGCGGCCGAGCAAGCCCGCAGCGACCCCCTCGTTGCTGGAGCCGGCGGCCCTCACGGCTCGCGGCGCGCGTGCGGCCCTCACGGCGGCCGCTGCCGCGGCTGCGCGCGACAGCTCGCCCCCTTCCGCGACGTCGAGCGGCCAGCGCGGCTAGCCCTGCAGGGCTGCGCTTGGCGCTTGCGGCCGCGCATTAAGATATATACGATATATATCTTGATACGTTCAGTCCCCGCATAGACGACCTGCTCTCCTCGAGGAGGGCAGTGACCAGGAGCCCTTCCCCATGAATGCGAGTGCCCTCTCCACTCTCGACGTGCGCCCCATCCTCAAATCCGGCGGCGAGCCGTTCGGCGACATCATGACGACCGTCGCGGCGCTGCCTCCCGGGCAGGGGCTGCGGCTGCTCGCGACGTTCAAGCCGGTGCCCCTCTTCAACGTCATGCAGCAGCGTGGGTTCTCGCACACGGAGCGCGAGATCGGCGGCGGCGACTGGGAGGTCATCTTCACCCCGACCGGATCCGCTCCCGCGCAGGCCGAGAAGATCGATCTGCGACCGCTGCCTCCGCCGCAGCGGCATGCGCTCATCTTCGCGACCTGCGGCAAGCTCCCGACCGGCAGTGCCTTCGTGCTGGTGAACGATCACGATCCGAAGCCGCTGCGCTACCAGCTCGAGGCCGAGTCCCCGGGACAGTTCGGCTGGGAATACGTCGAATCCGGCCCGCAGGTGTGGCAGGTCCGGATCACGCGCAAGAAGGC
>JBOHZT010000345.1:0-3690 GCA_050738535.1 Steroidobacteraceae bacterium | reverse complement strand
CGTTCGCGCGGGGCATGCGGCGCCTCGCGCGCCGGCCGCATCTCGCCGCCGACGTGCACGCGATCGATGTGGTGGGCACCGGCGGCGACGGCTCCGGCAGCCTCAATATCTCCACCGGGACGGCGCTCCTCGTCGCCGCGTGCGGCTTGCCGGTCGTCAAGCACGGCAACCGCTCGATCTCGAGCCGTGCCGGGAGCGCCGACGTGCTCGAGGCACTCGGCGTTCCGATGCCGCTCGATGAGGACGCGGCGCCCGCGTGTCTCGCGGCGGCGAGCTTCACGTTCCTTTTCGCGCCTTACTATCATCCTGCGATGAAAGCGCTCGCGCCGGTGCGCACGGCGCTCGGGGTGCGCACGATCTTCAATATCCTCGGACCGCTCACCAATCCGGCCGAGCCGGCGCTGTACGTGATCGGCGCGCCGCGCCTCGCGGAAGCGAAGCTCATTGCCGACACCCTCGCGGGCATGCCCATCGAGCGAGCGTTCGTCATCCACGGCGCCGAAGGGTGGGACGAGCCGACGCCGATGGGGCCGTTCACGCTCTTCGATGTGCACCAGGGCCGCGTGGCCGTCGAGGTCCGCTCGCCGGCGGACTACGGCCTCGAGACCTGCTCAAGAGCCGGGCTCGCGGGCGGCGATGCGCGCTACAACGCAAGCGCGCTGCGGGCTGTCCTCTCGGGCGAGGATCGCGGGCCGCACCGGGATTGTTTGCTCCTCGGAGCGGCGCTCGCGCTCGAAGTCGCGGGCGCGACCCACTCGCGGCGCGCAGGCGTCGAGCAGGCGGCGCACGCGATCGACAGCGGCGCCGCGCGCCGGGTGCTCGAGGCTCTTGCCGCCTTTTCTGCCGCGACGCCCGGGAGTCCGTCCCGATGAGCGGCGGATTTCTCGAGCAAATGGCTCGATCGAGCACGGATCGCGCCGAGCGGGCGCGGGCGCGCGTGCCATACGGCGAGATGCTTGCCCGCGCGCGGGACTCCGCGCCTGCGCCGCGGCTCGTGCTCCACCCGCGGGGGTTCGATCTGATCGCGGAACTGAAGCTGCGCTCGCCGGCGGCGGGGCGGGCGGCCGAAGTCGCGGCGCATTCCTCGGGGGGGCGCGCTCGGGATCCTGCTGTGCCGCTCGCCGAGCGGGTCCGGGACTACGCACGCGCCGGCGCCGCCGCGGTCTCGGTGCTCACGGAGCCCGCGCGCTTCGGCGGCGCGCTCGAACATCTCGAGTCAGCCGTCCACGCGCTCGGCGCGGCCCGGGTGCCTGCGATGCGCAAGGACTTCCTGGTCGATCCTTACCAGGTGCTCGAGGCGCGGGCCGCCGGGGCCGGCGGCGTGCTCGTGATCCTGCGGATGCTGAGCGAGCCTCAGGCGGAGGCGCTGCTCGACTGCGCGCAGCACATGGGCCTCTTCGTGCTGCTCGAGGCGTTCGACCAGGCCGACCTTGCGCGGGCTCACGGCATCGTCGAGCGCCGGGCGGGGCGCGCATCGCCCGCCGACGCGCAGGCTCGCCTGCTCGTCGGGCTCAACTGCCGGGACCTCGATACGCTGCAGGTCGTCCCTGGCCGCCTCGAGGCGCTGGCCGGTGCCCTGCCGGCGAGCGTTCCGAGAGTCGCGGAGAGCGGCGTCGGCTCCGCGGCGGACGCGGCGAGCGTCGCGGCCGCGGGCTACGAGCTCGCGCTCGTCGGCAGCGCGCTCATGTCGGGAGCCGATCCCGGCGCGCTCGTGCGCGACATGCTCGAGGAAGGCCGAGCCGCGGCTGCGCGGCGCCGCCCGGCCGCCCCGGCGCCCTCGCGGTCTCTCGGCGCGTGAAGGGGTCGAGCGCATGTGGATCAAGATCTGCGGCATGACAACCCCCGAGGCCATCGAGGCGGCCATGGCCGCGGGCGCCGATGCGATCGGCTTCGTGCTCTCACCCTCGGTGCGGCGGCTCACGGTGTCCGAGGCGGCGCGGCTGGCGGCCCCTGCGCGCGGACGAGTCCCGTGCGTCGCCGTCACGCAGCATCCTTCGCAGCCGCTGCTCGACGACATTCTCGCGCAGTTGCGGCCCGATGTTTGGCAGAGCGACGTGCGCGATGTCGAGACGCTCGACGTTCCGGTGAGCCTCGCGGTGCTGCCGGTGCTGCGAGCTGCCGGGCGCGAGAGCGACGTGCGCTTGCCCGATCCGCTGCCCGCGCGGGTGCTCTACGAGGGACCGCGGAGCGGGACCGGGGTGGCTTGCGACTGGACCGGCGCCCGCGTCGTCGCGCGCCGTACCGAGCTCATCCTCGCCGGCGGGCTCGGTGAAGCCAATGTCGCCGCGGCGATTGCGAGCGTCGCGCCCTTTGGCGTGGACGTGTCGAGCGGCGTCGAGTCGGCGCCCGGCATCAAGAGCCCCGAGAAGATCCTGAGATTCGTGGAGGCTGCGCGCCACGCCGCGCGCGCCGCCGAGGAGGAAGTCGGATGACGATCGATCTGGCGCCAGCCGAGCGCGAGCGGCTGCTGGCCGACGAGCTTGCCGGGCGCTTGCCGGATGCGCACGGCCGCTTCGGGCCCTTCGGCGGCCGTTACGTGCCCGAGACGCTGATCCCCGCGCTCGAGCGGCTCGAGCGCGGCATGCGCGAGCAGCTGCCTCGCGAGGAATTCCGAGCGACGCTCACGCGTGAGCTGCGGACCTGGGTGGGGCGGCCGACGGCGCTCACGCAGGCAGCGCGGCTCTCGGCTCGCTGGGGCGCCGAGATCTGGCTGAAGCGCGAGGATCTCGCGCATACCGGCGCGCACAAGATCAACAACGCGATCGGCCAGGCGCTGCTTGCATCGAGGCTCGGCGCGCGGCGCATCGTCGCCGAGACCGGCGCCGGCCAGCACGGCGTCGCGAGCGCGGCCGCCTGCGCGCGGCTCGGTCTGCCCTGCACCGTGTACATGGGCGAGGTCGACATGGAGCGGCAGGCGCCGAACGTCGCGCGCATGCGCCTCCTCGGCACCACGGTCGTGCCGGTGAAAAGCGGAGATCGCACCTTGCGCGCAGCGATCGACGAGGCCATCCGGGACTGGGTGTCGGATCCGCTCGAGACGTACTACCTGCTCGGGTCCGCCATCGGCCCGCACCCCTACCCGGCGCTCGTCCGCGAGCTGCAGTCGGTCATCGGGCGCGAAGCGCGGGCGCAGATGCTCGAGCACGCCGGAGGACTTCCCGATGCCGTCATGGCGTGCGTCGGCGGCGGATCGAACGCCATCGGCCTGTTCCACCCGTTCGTCGCCGACACTGCGGTGGAGATCGTCGGCGTCGAGGCAGGCGGCCGCGGCCGCGGGCTCGGAGAGAATGCCGCGACGCTCGCCTTCGGACGCCCCGGGGTGCTGCACGGGTGCTACTCCATCCTGCTGCAGGACGAGCACGGCCAGGTCGAGGAGACGCACTCCATCTCGGCGGGACTCGATTACTCGAGCGTCGGGCCCGAGCACGCGCTGCTCGCGACGCTCGGACGCGCGCGTTACGAGATTGCGAACGACGCGGAAGCGCTGGCCGCCGTGAAGGAATGCTGCGAGGCCGAGGGCATCCTCCCGGCGCTCGAGAGCGCGCACGCGATTGCCGGCGCAAAGCGCTGGGCGGCGAGCCATCCGGGCGGGCGCATCCTGGTCGGGCTCTCCGGCCGCGGCGACAAGGACATGGATCAGATCCGGCGTGCGGGGGAGCAGCCATGAGCCCGCGGCGCACTGGCGCACCG
>JBOHZT010000344.1:0-3715 GCA_050738535.1 Steroidobacteraceae bacterium | reverse complement strand
CTACCGACCCGCCCTATAAATAAAAGAGCGTCCTGTACGTGTGGCGCGCCAACTTGCTCGGCGCGAGCGGCAAGGGCCACGAGTACTTCCTGCGGCACCTGCTCGGCGCGCAGAACTCGGTGTTCGGCCCGGACCTCGCGGCGCAGGGCGCGGATCTGCCGCGTGAGATCACCTGGCGCGACCCGGCCCCGGAGGGCAAGCTCGACCTGCTGGTGACGCTCGACTTTCGCATCTCGAGCAATGGGCTCTACTCGGACGTGGTGCTGCCGACCGCGACCTGGTACGAGAAGGACGACCTCAACACGACGGACATGCACCCGTTCATCCATCCGTTCAATCAGGCGGTGGAGCCGCTGTGGGAGAGCCGCTCGGACTGGGACATCTTTAAGACGCTCGCGCAGTCCTTCTCCGAGCTCGCGCGCACGCACCTCGGCGTGCGCAAGGACGTGGTGCTCACCCCGCTCCTGCACGACACCCCGAGCGAGCTCGGCCAGGCGCTCGACGCGCTCGATTGGAAGCGCGGCGAGTGCGCGCTCATTCCCGGCAAGACCGCCCCGGCGGTGACGGTGATCGAGCGCGACTTCGGCGCGGTCCACGACCGCTATACGGCGCTCGGGCCGCTGGTCGACAGCATCGGCATCGGCACCAAGGGGATCTCGTGGGATGCCGCCGACGACACGCAGACCCTCGCCGGGCTCAACGGGCGCGCCAGCGAGGGCACCGCGCCTGGCCGGCCGCGCCTCGACACCGGGAGGCTCGCGGCGCAGGCGATCCTCACGCTCTCGCCCGAGACGCACGGCGAGGTGGCCATGAAGGCGTGGCGCGCACTCGAGCGCAAGACCGGGCGGCAGCACTCGCACCTGGCGCAGTCGCGCGCGGCCGAGCACTTCCACTTCGAGGACCTCTCGGCGCAGCCGCGCAAGTGCATCACGACGCCCACCTGGAGCGGCATCGAGTCCGAGAAGGTGAGCTACAACGCCTCCTACACGAATGTGCATGAGCTGATCCCCTGGCGCACGTTCTCGGGACGGCAGCACTTCTACCTCGATCATCCCTGGATGCGCCGCTACGGGGAGGGCTTTGCGCTCTACCGGCCGCCCGTCGACACGCGCAGCACCCCGCATCTCGCCCAGCATTTCGCGCCCTCGCGCAGCCTGCGGCTGCGCTGGATCACCCCGCACCAGAAATGGGGCATCCACAGCACCTACAGCGACACGGAGATCATGCTGACCCTCGCCCGCGGCGGCCCGATCGTGTGGCTGTGCGAGCAGGAGGCGAAGACGATCGGCCTCAAGGACAACGACTGGGTGGAGATCGCGAACAGCCACGGCGTGCTCGTCGCGCGCGCGATCCTGAGCCAACGCATTCCGGCGGGCATCGCCATGATGTATCACGCGCAGGACCGGACCATGAACAACCCGACCGCCTCGCTCACCCGGGAGCGCAGCGGGCTGCACAACAGCGTCACGCGCATCGTGATGAAACCGACCCACATGGTGGGCGGCTACGCGCAGCTGTCCTACGGGCTGAACTATTACGGCACGATCGGCTCGAACCGCGACGAGATGGTGCTGGTGCGCCGCCTCGACGAAGTGCACTGGTCGGCCGAGGACGCGCGCCGCGCACGGCCGCAGT
Source organism: Steroidobacteraceae bacterium (assembly GCA_050738535.1). Taxonomy (GTDB): domain Bacteria; phylum Pseudomonadota; class Gammaproteobacteria; order Steroidobacterales; family Steroidobacteraceae; genus JASHUC01. Next base: position 2,080 of record JBOHZT010000344.1, on the reverse strand, counting down.
CGTCGGCGCCCGGCGCCCGGGAACACCGATCGCCTGATCCACACGCACCGGTCCTCGAGGAGTCACGCCCATGAAGATCCGCTCCCAGGTCGCGATGGTGCTCAACCTCGACAAGTGCATCGGGTGCCACACCTGCTCGGTCACCTGCAAGAACGTGTGGACGTCGCGCGAGGGCATGGAGTACGTGTGGTTCAACAACGTCGAGACCAAGCCCGGTGTCGGCTATCCCAAGGAATGGGAGAACCAGGAGCGCTGGAACGGCGGCTGGCGGCGCAAGGCGAACGGGCGCATCGAGCCGCGCCAGGGCGCGCGCTGGAGGATCCTCACGCACATCTTCTCGAACCCCAATCTGCCGCAGATCGACGACTACTACGATCCGTTCACGTTCGACTACCAGCAGCTGCAGGCCTCCCCGGTCGCGCCGACCCCGCCGACGGCGCAGGCCCTCTCGGTCGTCACCGGCCGCAAGATGGACAAGGTGCACTGGGGGCCGAACTGGGAGGACGACCTCGGCGGGGAGTTCGCCGATCGCGCGCGCGACGTGTGCTTCGAGGGGGTGCAGAAGGAGATCCAGTCGGTGTTCGAGAACACCTTCATGTTCTACCTGCCGCGCCTGTGCGAGCACTGCCTCAACCCGACCTGCGTCGCCTCCTGTCCGTCCGGCTCGATCTACAAGCGCGAGGAGGACGGCATCGTGCTCGTCGACCAGGAGAAGTGCCGCGGCTGGCGCATGTGCGTATCGGGCTGTCCCTACAAGAAAATTTACTACAACTGGAAGACGGGCAAGGCCGAGAAATGCCTGTTCTGCTACCCGCGCATCGAGACCGGTCAGCCGACGATCTGCTCGGAGACCTGCGTCGGGCGGATCCGCTATCTCGGCGTGATCCTCTACGACGCGGACCGCATCGAGGCCGCGGCCTCGGTCGCCGACGAGCAGCAGCTCTATGAGGCGCAGCTCGACATTTTCCTCGATCCGCACTCCCCGGAGGTGCAGGCGCAGGCGCGCCGGCAGGGGATGCCGGAGAACTGGCTCGAGGCGGCGCGCCGCTCGCCCATCTACAAGCTCGCGATGGAATGGCGGATCGCCTTCCCGCTGCATCCGGAGTTCCGCACGCTGCCGATGGTGTGGTACGTGCCGCCGCTCTCGCCGATCCAGTCGGCGGCGACGGCCGGCGCGCTCCCGACGATCGACGGCGTGCTGCCGGATGTCGATGCGCTGCGCATCCCCGTGCGCTATCTCGCGAACCTGCTCACCGCGGGCGCCGAGGAGCCGATCCGCTCGGCGCTGAAGCGGCTCCTCGCCATGCGCGCCTACATGCGGGCGCGCGAGCTCGAGGGGCACCCCGAGCCGCGCTACCTCGAGGACGTGGGCCTCTCGGAGGCGCAGATCGCCGACATGTACCACTTGCTCGCGATCGGCAACTACGAGGACCGGTACGTGATCCCGACGACGCACCGCGAGACGGAGGCCGGCGAGTTCAGCGAGCGCGGCGCGTGCGGCTTCTCGTTCGGGAACGGCTGCTCCGATGGGTTCACCGACAACAACCTCTACTCCGATCCCGGCCAGAAGAGCACGCACTTCTACGACGTGAGCCGGCTCACCGAATCGCTCAAGCGGAAGCAGTCGTGAGGACCTACAAGGCGGCGGCGCTGCTGCTCGGCTATCCCGAGCCCGGCTGGCTCGAGGAGCTCCCCGCGATCACGCAGGTGCTCGCCGAGGAGCGCCGCCTCAATCATCGGGCCGAGAGGACGATCGCGCCGCTGCTCGAGCTCCTGCGCGGGCCGCTCCTCGCCGCCCAGACGCATTACGTCGAGATCTTCGACCGCCAGTCCGCGCATGGGCTGTATCTCTTCGAGCATCTGCACGGGGAGTCGCGGGCGCGCGGGACGGCGATGGTCGAGCTGCTCGAGCGCTATCGGCAGCAGGGCCTCGAGCTCGATTGCGCTGAGCTCCCGGATCATCTGCCGGTGTTCCTCGAGTACCTCTCGATCCTGCCGCGGCGGCAGGCGCGGCGCGAGCTCGGTCCGGTCGCCGGGGTGCTGAGGCTCCTCGCGCGCCGGCTCGCGGCCGCGCAAAGTC
>JBOHZT010000343.1:0-3723 GCA_050738535.1 Steroidobacteraceae bacterium | reverse complement strand
CCGCTGCTGCATCCCCGATGAGACAGACTCGATTCCTCTGGGCGGCGTGGCTCCTGCCGCTGCTGCCGCTCGCGGTGGCGCACGCCGAGTCTGCCGTGAGTGCGCGTGCCACGCCGCTCGCGGTCAGCGCCCGCACACCGCCGCCGCAGCTCGCTCCCGTCCCGCCGACCGCCCGCCGCCGCGCGACGCAGGCGCTCGTCAAGCGGGCCGCGGCCGCCGAGGCCAATCCCGACTGGGCGGCGACGCTCGAGCGGATCGCGGGAAGCGTCGTCGCGATCACGGTCAATTCGACGCGCGCCTTCGACACCGAGTGGAACTCGACGGCCGAGGCCACCGGGTTCGTGGTGGACGCCAAGCGGGGGCTCATCCTCACGAATCGCCACGTCGTCACGCCGGGGCCGGTCACGGCGGAGGCGACTTTCCTCGATCAGGAGGAAGTGCAGATCTATCCGGTATATCGCGATCCGGTGCACGATTTCGGCTTCTACCGCTACGATCCCAAGAAGCTGCGCTTCATCCATCCGAAGGCGCTGCCGCTGTATCCGCAGGGCGCGCAGGTGGGGCGTGAGATCCGCGTCGTCGGCAACAATGCGGGCGAGCAGCTCTCGATCCTCGCCGGAACCCTCGCGCGGCTCGATCGCCGCGCGCCGGACTACGGGATCACGAGCTACGACGATTTCAATACGTTCTATCTGCAGGCCGCCTCGGGCACGTCCGGCGGCTCGTCCGGATCGCCGGTCATCGACATCCACGGTCGAGTCATCGCGCTCAACGCAGGCGGCGCGACCGGCTCGGCCTCCAGCTTCTACCTGCCCCTCGGGCGGGTGGTGCGCGCGCTGAAGCTCATCGAGGCCGGCAAGCCCGTCATGCGCGGCACGCTCGAGACCGTGTTCCTCTACACGCCCTACGACGAGCTCGTGCGGCTCGGGCTCACCCCGGACGTGGAGGCGAAGGCTCGCAAGGCGTTCCCGCAGCTCACGGGCATGCTCGTCGTGAGCGAGGTCCTGCCCGGCTCGCCGGCGAGCCGCGTGATCCAGCCCGGCGACATCCTCGTGCGGCTGAACGGCAAGCTCGTCACGCAGTTCGATCCGCTCGAGGAGGTGCTCGACGACGCCGTCGGCGGCAAGGTGCGGATCGAGCTCGAGCGCGGCGGCCGACGCATCGATGCCGTCCTGCCGGTCACGAACCTCGACACGATCACGCCCGCCTCCTACCTGCAGTTCGGCGACACCGTGGTGAACACGCTCTCCTACGAGGAGGCCCGTCATTTCAACGTGCCCGTCCGCGGTGTCTTCGTCGCGAACCCGGGCTACGTGTTCGGCGCGGCAGGCGTCCCGCGCGGCGCCGTGATCACCGCGGTGCAATCGAAGCCCGTCAGGAATGTGCAGGACATGGAGAAGGTCGTCGCGACGCTCGGCGAGGGACAGCGGGCGACGGTGCGCTACTTCACGCTCGCCGATCCGAACGGAAGCACGCTGCGCTCGTTCCGCATGGATCGGCGCTGGTTCCCGGCGCGCTACTGCACGCGCGACGACGCGAGCGGCTACTGGAACTGCGTGCGCCTGCCGAAGGCGCCGCCCCCGAAGCCGCAGGCGGCGAGCGCGACGCTGTTCCCGCATTTCTCGGATCCGCGGCTCGCACAGGTTGCGCCCTCGCTCGTGCTCGTCGACTACGACATGCCGTACTCGATCTCCGGCGTCACCGAGCACTACTACCACGGCACGGGGCTGGTGGTGGACGCGAAGCGCGGGCTCGTGGTGGTGGACCGCAATACGGTGCCGGTCTCGGCAGGGGACGTGACGCTCACGTTCGCGGGGACCCTCGAGGTGCCGGGGCGGGTCGTCTATGTGAGTCCCATCCACAATCTGGCGGTGGTGAGCTACGACCCGAAGCTGATCGGCGACACGCCCGTGCGCGCGGCCCGATTCGCGACGGGACCGCTGCAGGCCGGGGAGCACGTCTGGGTGATCGGCTTGAGCGGTGACGGGGAGCTGCACTCGCGCGCCACCGAGATCGCGAGCGTCGATCCCATCGAGCTGCCGCTCTCGCGCACCATGCGCTTCAGGGATACGAACGACGAAGTGGCGGATCTCGTCAATCCGCCCTCCGATTACGACGGCGTGCTGACCGATGCGCACGGCAACGTGCGCGGGCTGTGGTCGAGCTTCGCGTACGACAACGGGCACAGCGCCACGCAGACGGAAAAGGGCGTATCGATCGACCTGGTCGCCGCGATGCTCGACCGCATCCGGACGGGGCGCGCGCTGCATTCGCTCGACGTGGAGTGGCACCCGATCCCCATCGCGGATGCTCGCGAGTTCGGGCTCTCCGATGAATGGATGCACCGGCTCGTCGCGCACGACGGCACCGAGCGCCAGGCGCTCGTGGCCGAGCGGCTGGTCGCGGGCTCCCCGGCGGCGCATCTGCTGCAGCAGGGGGACATCCTGCTCGCGATCGACGGCAAGGTGGTCACGCGGTTCCGCGACGTCGAGCGCGCCGTGGGCGATCGAAGCCACGTCGAGGTCACCGTGTGGCGAGGCAGCGCCGCGCAAACCCTCACGGTGCCGACGGTCACGCTGCCGAGCGCGGACATCCACCGGTTCCTGCAGTGGGCCGGCGCGACGCTGCAGACGCCGGATCGCGCCATGAGCGCACAGCGCGGCATTCCGCCGGTCGGCGTCTACGTCGCCTATTTCTCGTACGGCTCGCCGGCCACGCGGTTCGGGCTGTATCCCGGCCGGCGCATCGTCGCGGTGAACGGCACTCCCACGCCCAATCTCGACGCCTTCATCGCGGCGGTTGCCGGCAAGCCGGATCGCGCCTCGGTGCGCCTCACGACGGTCACCTGGAACAACGCCAGGGACGTGATCACTCTGAAGCTCGACAAGCACTACTGGCCGGGCTACGAGCTCTCCCACACGTCCGCCGGGTGGGTTCGCACGCCGCTTCCTTAGACCTCCGACCCCGCAAATGCGAAGCACGTCGCACCCGCCGGGACATCCTGCGCGGTGGGGGGCCTCCGACTTGCTAAAATTGAGCAATGGTGCGCATCGTCAGGGCGAGTCAAGTCGACATCGAGGCCGCGGTGCAGGCGCTGCGGGACGGGGAGCTGGTCGCGTTCCCGACGGAGACGGTCTACGGCCTCGGGGCGAATGCGCAGAATCCCGCGGCCGTGCGCAAGATCTTCGAGGCCAAGGGTCGGCCCCCGAGCCACCCGGTGATCGTGCACCTCGACAGCCCGCGGTACCTGCATCGCTGGGTGCGCGAGGTGCCGGAGTCGGCCTCGAAGCTCGGCGAGCGATTCTGGCCCGGACCACTCACGATCGTGATGCCCCGCGCGGGGAACGTGCACGATGTCGTCACCGGCGGCCAGGATACGATCGCGATCCGCGTGCCTTCGCACCCGATGGCCCAGCAGCTGCTCACCGCGTTCGGCGGCGGGATCGCGGCCCCGTCGGCGAATCGATATGGGCGCTTGAGCCCCACGCGGCCGGAGCACGTGCGCGATGAGCTGGGGGATGTCGTGCGCCTCGTCCTCGACGGGGGCGAATGCCAGATCGGGCTCGAGTCCACGATCGTCGCGTGCCTCGACGGGACCGTGCAGCTGCTGCGGCCGGGCGCGATCACGGCCACGCAGCTGCGCGAAGTGGTCGGCGACCAGCTCGCGGGCGCGGATGCGGCCGCGCCGCGCGTGCCGGGCAGCACGCCGTCCCACTACGCGCC
>JBOHZT010000342.1:0-3726 GCA_050738535.1 Steroidobacteraceae bacterium | reverse complement strand
GGCGGCGGAAGCCGGCGGCCGGCGGCCGGCGACCGGCGGCGCACCAGCCTCGTCATGAGCTGCCGAGCCCAGCGAGTCAGCGTGCGCCGTCTGCGCGGCGCAGCGCGCTCGTCTGCGCATGAGCGCCCATGCCCCGAGGGTCGCGAACCAGGCAAGCGCGAGCACCGCGCTCACCCACAGCCAAACCGGGCGCCTACCGGTGAAATGCCAGCCCGGGGCCGCTCTAGTGCCCGGGCCCGCGCCGGCACCACCCGTTGCCCTCCTCGGCGTGGCCGCAGCGCCAGGCGCGGCCTTCGCCGGCACTAAGGCCGCAGAGGCCGACCCCGACCCGCCTCCCGGCGCGGCCGACACGACGAGTGTGCGCGCCGGAAGCGTCGCCTCGCGCGGGCGGTTGGTGCCCGTATCCCACCACTTCACCTGCAGCGCGGGGATCGTGAAGTGTCCCGGCTGGTCCGCGATGAGCGCGATGCTCTGCGTTCGAGCGCCGATCACGGCATCGCCGTGCGCGGTCGTGGTGAGCTGCGGCTGGTCCGGATAGGCCTTCAGGCCGGGCGGCAGCGCGAGGAGCTGCGCGAGGTCCGGCAGCTGCGCAGCCGTCAGGCCCTGGGCTTGCAGCGTGAGATCCACGGTCACGGGGTTGCCCGCTTGCGCATGCAGGGCCGCGGGGTGCCACGTGCCGTGCAGCGTCACGTCCGTTGCGGGCAGCCAGTAGCTTTGTCCCGCGCCGGCCGGCCGCGGCCTCACGTGGAGCGAGATCGTACCGCTGTGCAAACGAATGGGCTTCACGGTCGAGAGCACGTTGCCGAACGGCGTCGGACCAAAAAAGCCGGCAAACGGATCGTTGAACGCCGGATTTGCGGACCGCCCGGCGGCGACCCGCGCGTCGAGCACCGGCCCCGGCAGCTCGATGTCGCCGCTGCGCTGCGGGAACACGACGTAGTGCCGGGTCACCACCTCGTACGACTCGCCGCTCTTCTCGACGCTCGAGTCCTGGTCCTTACCCACGCGCTGAATCAGCACGTCGCCCGTCGCCGGGAAGGATACGCTCGGATCGTAGAGCGCCTCGCGCGTATAGAGGCGCAAGGTCACGTGGACCGCCTCCTGCACATAGGGCTTCGGCGGCGCGAACTGCATCCGCACGAACACTTTCTGCCCCGCCGCGACCCCGCCCGCACTGCCGGCGCCACCGGCGCTGCCGTTGCCGGGCACGACATCGAGCGCCAGCGCGGGACTGCGCTCGCCGTCCCACACGATGGAGGGCACCGTGAGGCGACCGGCATGTTTCGGCGCGAGCGTGACGGTGACTTCCGATTTCGAGCTGCTGCTGCCGTTGACGATCTGCACCGAGGTCATGCGATTGGTGCCGAGGACGTCGAAATCCCGCTCGAGCGGCGCGAGATCGGGTCGACTGCTCGTCTCGCCGTCATGCTCGAGCGTCAGTCGAACCGAATCGCCCGGAGCAATCCGCGTGCTGTCGAGGCGAGCATTGACGGCCGCATGCGCCGGCGCGCTCCACAGCGCGATCGCGAGCCACGCGAGCGTCGCGACGAAGGCCGCGCATACGGCCCCGCGGCCTGCGCCCCCCGCGAGCCGCTCGCCCGCCCTCACAGCCAACCCTTGCGCGCGAGCAGCGCACCGAGCGCGAGCAGCGGCAGCAGCAGCCACACCCCGCCGTTCATGAAATGAGGCACTCGCACGCGCGGCACCGCCGCTGCCCGCGCGTCGGGCCTGTCCGAATGCGCGGCCTCGAGCGCAGCGATCAGCGTCGGGAGCGCGCGCAAGTCGACGTAGCGCCCCCCGCCCGCCTGCGCTATCCGGCGCAGCTCGTCGGTCGCAAGGCGCGTCATGACCGTGCGTCCCGCGGCATCGTGTACGAATCCTCCATGGCCGTCCGGCTGCGGAGCGCCCGGCGCCGTCCCGATGCCGACGACATCGACCGTCGCGCCGTGTTTTCGCAGGCTTGCGGCGGCCTCCATGGCGGCTGCCGGATCGACGGGCCCGTCGCTCAGGACGATGACGTGGCCCTGCACGCCCGGGCTCGAGCGCAGCAGCCGCCGAGCCGCGCGGAGCGCCGGTGCGAGCCGGTGACCGGTCTCCGGCATGAGACTCGGGGAGAGCGCCTTCAGCAGCGCTCGTACGGTCGCCACATCGCTCGTGAGCGGCGCGACGGTGTAAGCCTCTCCGGCGAAAGCGACGAGGCCTACCCGCGCGTCATGCGCGGCCGCGAGCAGATCCGCGACGGCATAGCGCGCACGAGTCGCCCGGTCGGGCGCCACGTCCGTCGCTGCCATCGAGGGCGAGAGATCCATCAGGACCACCCACGCCGCGGGCAACCGGTAGGCCGGAGTTTCGAGGCGCCGCCACGCGGGTCCGGCGAGCGCGACCACGGCGAGCGCCCAGGCGCCCGCGAGCCATGGCAGCGGTGAGCGACTGCGCCCGGCAGTATCGATCCGCAGCAGCGGCTGCAGGTGAGGATCGACCAAGCTCGACCAGGGGGGGGCCCGGCGCCTGCCGCGCCGGCCGAGCCCGAATGCGAACACGAGCAGCGCCGGCAGCGCGAGGAGCCAGGCCGGATGCAGGAAATGAAAGGATTCGAGCGCGGTCACGCCCATGCCGGGCTCCCGATCCAGGCGGCCGGAATGCTGAGCAGCACCGCGAGCGCGAGGGGCCAGGCGAACCATTCGTCGACCGGGCGCAGCCAGCGCTTGCGGCCCGGAGCCGGCGCGAGCCGCTCGATCTGCCGATAGATCGCCGCGAGCGCGGACGCGTCGGTCGCCCTGAAGTACTCCCCACCCGTCGCCTCGGCGATCGCCCTCAGCGTGCTCTGGTCGAGATCGCCGTTACCGCTCTGGAAGCCGAGCGGCCCGATGCCGGGCGCCGCGCCGACCCCGATGGTGTAGATGCGCAGCCCGACCTGCGCCGCGAGCCGTGCGGCCTCGATCGGTGGCATCACGCCCGCGTTGCTCTGGCCGTCGGTGAGGAGGATGAGCACGGGCTGGCGCGCGCCGCGGGCGTTGCGGCCGAGACTGCCGTCGGCGCGCAACCGTTTGATGGCAAGGCCGATCGCGTCCCCGATCGCCGTTTGGCTGCCCGCCACCCCCACGACGGCCTCGTCGAGGAATTGGTGGACGGCCGCGAGATCCGCCGTCATGGGCGCCTGGATGTACGGCCGGGTCCCGAAGAGAATGAGGCCGACACGATCTCCTTGCCGATGCGCGATGAACTCGCCGGCGACCCGCTGCACCACCTGCAGCCGGCTGCGGTGCCCCCCCATGTCCTGCGTCGCCATCGAGCCCGACACGTCGATCGCCAGGAAAATCTGTCGTCCGGAGGTGGGCGCCGGAACCGGGCGCCCGAGCCACTGCGGCCGCATCGCCGCGAGCACGAGGGCGATCCAGGCGGCTGCGAAGAGCGCCCGCCCGTGGCGACTGGTGGGAACCCCGGACTCGCGGGCCGCGAGCGGCGCCGCGAAGGGCAGGAAGATGGCCGAGCCGGACGGCTGGACCGCACGGCGCACGCGATAGGAGAGGAGCGGCGCGGGCAGGAGCAGCGCCATCCAGGGCCACGCGAGGTGGATCAACTCGCGCGTCCTCCTTGGCCGGGCGGCGTGGTCATGGGGCCGGCACCTTGGCGAGGAGTTCCTCCACGCACGCCTGGGCCGTGACACCGCGGGCCTGCGCGGTGTAGTCGAGCAGCAACCGGTGCCGCAGCGCATCGGCCGCGATC
>JBOHZT010000341.1:0-3735 GCA_050738535.1 Steroidobacteraceae bacterium | reverse complement strand
CGCTCGGAGCCCTCGAGCGCGCGGGGGCGGCCGTCAGCGCCTCGGCGGTCGATCTCGAGGCCGGCACCGTCATCGAGCAGCTCGATTCGAGCGAGCGCCTGACGCCCGCCTCGCTCACCAAGCTCGCGACGGCGGCGGCCGCCCTCGACACCTGGCAGGCGGACAAGATCTTCCACACGCGTCTCGTGAGCAGCGCGCCGCGCACGGGCGACGAGCTCGACGGCGACTTGATCCTCGCGGGCGCCGGCGATCCCACGCTCGACGACCATTCGCTGTGGATCCTCGCGACGCAGCTGCGCGGCGCGGGCATCGCGCGGGTACGCGGCCGGCTCGTCATCGATCCGGCCCCCTTCGGTGTCGTCGCTTGCGAGGTCGAGGATCGATGCGCGGCGCTGCGGCGCAGCGATACGGCCTACAACGCGCCGATTGCCGCGGTGGGCGTCGACTTCGGCAACTGGTGCGTCGACGTACGCCCGACGCGCCCGGGCGCTCACGCCTCGATCGAGGGCTGCGGCGTCGCGCGGCTCCCGGTCCCCGTGGACGGCAGCGTGAGGACGATTCGCGCGGGAGGACGCCAGACCCTCTGGATCGAGCGCGTCACCGACGCCGGGGGAGACCGGCTGCACGTCGGCGGTGACTTGCCGCTCGGGGATACGCAGCAAGTCTATCGCGCGATGTCGGACCCGGCCGAGGGCGCCGGGCAGCTGCTCGAGGAGACGCTGCGCGAGATCGGGATCCCCGTCGCGGGGCCGATCGTCGTGCGCTCGGGTCCGCTCCCGCCGCATGCGGTGGTGCTCGCCCAGACCGAGGGCCTGCCGCTCGGGGAGCAGATCGGACGCATGCTGCGCTTCTCGAACAACTACATCGCCGATGTGCTCACGCTCGATCTCGATGCAAGCCTCTCCGAGCATCGTCCGCTCACGCTCGCGGGCGCCGGGGACATGCTGTCGGGATTCCTCGCCCGGCTGCGCCCTCCCGGCACGCACCTCGAGCGCACGGCGCGCGCGGACCCGCCGCCGATCCTCATGAGCGGCAGCGGCCTCACGCCTCAGAACCGGCTGTCGGCCGACGATCTGGTGGCGCTCCTCGCGCATGAGTACCACGACGACCGGCATTTCCCGGCGTTCTACGGCAGCCTCGTCGTGCCCCGCGATGCGCCGTTCGCCTTCCTGCGCAGCGGCAGTGCCGCCTGGCTCGATCGGGTGGCCTTGAAGACCGGCACCATGGACAACCCCGTCTCCGTGTGCGGCATCGCGGGCTATCTGCGCAAGCGCGACGGCGGCTGGATCGCGTTCGCCGCGATCGTGAACGGCACCGCCCGCAGGCGGCACATCCCGCTCTACGTTGCGCTCGCGGCGGAGCAGAAGGATGTCGACGCGCTCCTCTCGAGGTACTGACCCGCGCGCGATTCGACCCCGGGCGCGCTATTCGAGCCCGGAGGAATGGGGTTGCTCGGCCGAGGACTCCTCGTCGTCCGCCTCCGCGGCCTCGCCCGGCTCCGCGGCCTCGACGTCATTCATCCCGGGCAGCTTGAGAATCGTCGCCGAGTCCTCGGAGCCCAGCTGCTCGACGGATCGCAAGCGGCGCTCCATGGCGCGAGTGCGCGTGCCCGTCTCCTCGATCGTCCTCGTCGCCGTCTGCAAATGCCGCTGCACCTTGGCGAGCCAGGTGCCGAACTTGCCGAACTCGCCCTTGACCCCGCCGAGAACGCGCCAGACCTCCGCGGCGCGCTGCTCGACGGCGAGAGTCTGAAAGCCCATCCGCAGGCTGCTCAAGATCGCGGACACCGTGGTCGGCCCCGCGACGACGACGCGATAGGTCTGCTGCAGCTCCTCGACGAACGCCGGCTGGCGCAGCGCCTCGGCGTAGAGTCCCTCGGTGGCGAGAAACATGATCGCGAAGTCGGTGGTCGCCGGCGGGTTCACGTACTTGTCGCGGATGTCGCGCGCGGCCGAGCGAAATGCCCGCAGGAGCGCATCCGACGCGGCCTCGACGGCGGCCGGGTCGCCCGCTTCGGCGGCGCCCTGCAGACGCACGTAGTCCTCGTTCAGGAATTTCGAGTCGATGGGCAGCCAGATGCGGCTCCCGGGGTCGTCCTTCGGACCCGGCAGCCGGATCGCGAACTCCACGCGCTCCTGCGAGCCCTCGCGGACGCACACGTTGCGCTCGAACTGGTCCGGCGTCAGCAGCTGCTCGAGGATCGCGCCGAGCTGTACCTCGCCCCAGGTGCCGCGGACCTTCACGTTGGTGAGCACCCGCTTGAGATCGCCGACACCGGACGCGAGGCTCTGCATCTCCCCGAGCCCCTTGTGGACCGACTCGAGGCGCTCGCTCACCAGCTTGAAGGATTCCCCGAGCCGCTTCTCGAGCGTCTCGTGCAGCCGCTCGTCGACGGTCCGGCGCATCTCCTCGAGGCGTTTCTCGTTGCTCTCTTGCAGCTCCTTCACCCGATGGTCGAGCGCCCCGCGGACGGCATCGAGCGACTCCTGGTTGCGGGCCACGAGCTCGCCCAGCTTGCGGTTCATGCCCTCGAGCCGCTCCTGCTGAGCCTCGCCGCCCGCTTTCAGGCCGTCCGCGATGCGATTGCGGAGGCTTTCATCGAGGACGTGGATGCGGCTCGAGACTTCCTCGCGCAGTTCCTTGGCGCTTGCACGGGCCTCGTCGCGCCCGAGCTTCAAGTCGCTTCGCACGGAGTCGAGGCGCTCACCCTGCGAGCGGTTTGCGATCCTCGCCAGTACCACCAGCAGCAGGATCAGGTTCGCGCTCGCGAGCAGCAGCAGGACTGTAGTCGGCACGCTCATGGGGGCTCCGTCGCTCGGCCCATCTCGATGGACCTGCGACCGTAGCCCAGCGCCGCGGCGAAGGCCAGCTCGGCGCGCGGCTCACATGCCGGCGGTGGCCGCCTGCGTCTGTTCTGCCCAGAAGACCGCGTCGACGTACGCGGCGCGGATGAGCGAGGGGCCGAGGCCGTTGTAGGACACCCGGCCCCAGGAGGCGCGCTCGTAGGCGCGCGCGCACTTGAGCGCCGCGCCGATATCGCCCTCCTGGGCGACGAGCGCGCGCTCGACCGCTGCGGAGAGCGGCAGCTCGTCGAGCAGATCCGCAGTGGGCACGCCGGTGAGCACATCGAGGAGCGAGAAAAGCCCCGTGATGAAGTACGGTCCCGCATCCTTCACCCCGGCGAGCCGGGCGAGCTGCTCGCACATGCGGGCGCGGGTCATCGCGGTGACGAACAGGCTCACCGGACGGTTGTCGAGGCCCTGCAGAGAGACGAGGGTGGCGAGTTGCCGCAGGTTGTCGATGCCGAGGATCACGATCGCCTGGCGGATCGACTCGACCTTCCGCGGCAGGTTGTAGTAACTCGAGTTGATGCAGCGCAGGACGCGGTAGGAGATGGTGAGGTCCTGGGAGACGAGCGCCTCGACTTCATCGAGCGAGTAGTCCTCGTTCTGCAGTGCCGAGATGAGCCGCAGGGTCGAGATGCGACTCGCGGGCATGCGCTGCGCCTTGAAGGTCTCCGGGCGCTGCAGGAAGTCGCCCTGGAATCCCGCGAACCCGAGCTGCACGCCCTGCTCGAACTGCTCGACGGTCGCGACTTCCTCGGCAATGAGGGTGAGGCCGCGCTGCACCAGCTTCGGCACGTACCGCGCGAGCTCGGCGGGCGTTTGCTGGGACACGTCGATCTTGACGATGTCCACCTTCGCGAGCAGCGCCGGATCGTTGAGCCGCGGCGAG